>JAVEVO010000112.1:0-21949 GCA_034005005.1 Myxococcota bacterium | reverse complement strand
CATCCTGTTTTTCGTTGAAAATCAGCCGGATCGCGGAGCGACCCCGATCCAGCCGGAGGCACCGGCCGGGATCACCGGCCCCACCTCAGCGTGGATTCACGTGCTGCGGCCTGGGAGCGGTGCTGGGAGGTAGCGTTCAGGCCAGGCGCGCGGCCACCGCGCGGTGCTCCGGGCAGCCGAGGAGTGCGAGATCGTCGGACGCGACTCGCGGCGGGTAGAGCCGACGGAGTCGTGCGAGCCGTTCCCAGCTCTCCTCCAGGCGCTGGCGGGGCACGCGCCCTTGGACCACGGCCTCGCAGAGGGCGTCGAGGAGCTCTTGCTGACGATCGAGCCGGTGGCAGACCAGGAACAGATCGACCCCCGCGTGCAGCCCGAGCTCGGCGGCCCGGGCCATCCCCACCCCCTCCGCGATGGGCGCCATCTCCAGGTCGTCCGTGACCACGACTCCCTGGTAGCCCAGCTCCTCGCGCAGCAGCCCCTGGATCAGGGGCCGGGAGAGGGAGGCGGGCTGCTCGGGGTCGAGCCGGGGGAGCAGCAGGTGACCGACCATGACCGTGGCGACGGGGACCGCGCACGCCGCGACGAAGGGCGGCAGCTCGACCTGCTGCAGCCGCTCCCGGGTGTGGGGCAGCACCGGGAGCTGGTGGTGGCTGTCGAGGGCCGCATCGCCGTGGCCCGGGAAGTGCTTGGCGCAGGCCGCGACCCCCGCGTCCTGGAGGCCCGCGATGAGCCTCGTGCCCAGGAGGGCGACCCGGGACGGCTCCGTGGCGAGGGCGCGCCGGCCGATGGCCGGGTTGTCCGCCCGCGTCAGCACGTCCAGCACGGGTGCGAAGTCGAGGTTGACCCCGACCGCGGCCAGCTCACTGCCGAGCACCCGGCCCACGGCCTGCGCCAGCTCCGGGTCGCCCACCTCGCCGAGGCGGGCCATGGGCGGGAAGCGGGTGAAGGGCTCCCGGAAGCGGGCGACGGCCCCCCCCTCCTGATCCACCGCCACGAGCAGCGGCAAGGGGGAGGGGCTCGCCTGGCGCAGCGCGTCGACCAGCTCCCGGGTCTGATCCGGGGTGGCGATGTTCCGGGAGAAGAGGACCACCCCCCCGAGCCCCCGGTGAGCCACGAGCTCGAGCAAGGAGGCCGGGGGCGAGGTGCCGGAGAACCCCGCCATCAGGAGCCCGCCGGCGAGCTCCGCGAGGGAGAGGTCCGCGGCCCGGGGGATCGACATGGTGCCCTCCTATTCGACCACGAGCAGACGCGGCGAGGCTCCCTGGCTGCGCTCCTCGTCCAGGAGTTCGGCGAAGGACGAGAGGCCGAGCCCCCGGCGCGCCTCCTCGAGGTGGTCGAGCTCCCGCGGCACGGGGTAGACCCGCTCGCCGTCCGGATCGACCAGGGCCTGGCTGCCGAAGTGCAGCGGCTGGCCCGTGAGCAGGCGGAGCCGGTCCACCAGCGAGGCGAGCTGGAGCGCGGACAGCCCGCCTCGTCGCCACTCGGCCTCGGCCGGCACCAGCACCGCCCGCAGCAGCGGGACGTGGCCCGCGTGCAGGACGAGCAGGACCGCGCCGTCCACCGCGCGGGCGCCGAAGCGCCGGCGATCGATCCAGCCGGCCTCGGCCACGAGCCGGAGCAAGAAGCGGCGGTTCTCCACGTCGGCCTGGTTCATCTCGGCGACCAGGTCGGCCGTGTCGGGCGACGCGAGGCGTGACTCGGCCAGCACCCCCGCGGTCTGCTCCCCGAGCCGCCGGCGCAGCTCCTGCTCACCGACGAGCCGGGTGAGCAGCTCCTCCCGGGCGCCCGGGATCCGGTACGCGGAGTAGCGGGCCGGGTCGCCGAGCGTGGCCAGCTCGCCGGCAGCGTCGGCCACCTCCCCGGCCTCCCGGCGCAGTTGCCAGGGCTCCCCGCCGCGCTCCTGCAGCAGCAGCTCGTTTGCGGAGGAACGGACGACCCGGTAGGTCCGAGGCGCCCGGAGGTCGCAGAGGCGCAGCTCACCGTCGGCCCAGCGCAGGCGGCGGACCTCCGGAGGGGAGTCGGCGGCGAGCTGGTAGAGGAAGTGGGCGAAGAGCCGATAGCGGACCCCCGGATCGTCCGCGGCGCGATAGCTTCCCCGGAGCTCGGGAGGGAGAGCCGTGGCGGTGGGTGGAGAGAGCTCCAGCGGCGAACAGGGCACTCTGCCGACTCAGCGCGCGAGGGGATCCTCGTGCTCCCGCATGAACCGGTACAAGACCGGCAGGTAATCGGCCAGGGCCGGGCAGCGCAGGCCGCTCGCGGCGAGGAACTGCTGGGTGTTGCTGCTGTCGTAGATGGCCTCGTGGTTGAAGTACTCCAGCACCTCACGCGGCAGCCGGAGGAACCGGCTCACCGGCGCGAGCCCGACGAGGCCCTCGACGAGCCGGGCGGGCACGGCGCCCACCACGCGCCCCTTCCCGGCCACGCTCAGCATCAGGGCCATGATCTCCCGGCTGCGCAGGCTGCGGGGATCCGCGAGCTGGAAGACCTTGCCCACCGCCTCGGGCTGCCGGGCGATCTCGGCCATCGCCTCCACGGCGAAGTCGGAAGGGATGATGTTGACGACCGCGTCCCCTCGCCCGACGTTCGGGACCGGCAGGAATGCCGGGAGGTGCTGCAGCAGGCGCAAGACGAAGTAGGGACCATCGTACTTGTCGGTGATCCCGGTGCGCGAGTCGCCGACGACGATGCCGGGACGAAAGATGATGCTTGGTACTTTCGTACGGCGCTGGACCTCGAGCTCGGCCCAGAACTTGGTCGATTCGTAATGGTTCTTGAAGGTCTGGCCGCAGTCGAGCTCCGACTCGAGGATCACCCCCCGGCGTCGGCCCGAGACGTAGCAGGTGGACACGTACCCCATGAACTGCAGCCCGGTACACTGCTCGCACAGGTCGAGGACGTTGGTGGTCCCGACCACGTTGACCCGGTGCGCCAGGTCGGGTGGTACCGCGAGGTCGTAGATCGCGGCGAGGTGCCAGACCTGCGCGAGGGTCCGGGCCAGCTCGGCGTAGCGCTCGGGCTCGAGGCCGAGGAGCGTGCGGGAGATGTCCCCCGTCAGCAGCTCGCAGCGGCCGTCGAGGCCGGGGAGGTCCTCGCGCGCCAGCCGGGCGAGCGACCCCTCCGCCCGCTCCCGGAAGCGGTCCTCCACCAGCAGCAGGTACCGGTCGGCAGGATTCTGCCGGGCGAGGCGGAGCAGCAGCAACTTGCCGAGGAAACCGGGGAAGCCGGTCATCAACACGAGACGCGCATCGCTGGTCGCCGCCATGGCCGAGGCCTCCTTCCTGGTCAGTACTGGGTGAGTACACCGATCGCCGCCGGATGTCCACCACGACCACCGGGCCCAGTCGCCGGGCGCTCGGGCCGGTGGTCCCGGACAGCGACCGGCGAACGAGCCACGAAGGACAAAGCAGGGTAGAATGGCCCACGCGGGAGGAGGGTACGGAGAGGTCGATGGTCGAGATCCCCCTGCTCGGAGAGCTGGCCCTGGTCGTCGCCCTGGCGGTGGCGGTGACCGTGGTGCTCGCCCGGCTCCGGTTGCCGACGGTCGCGGGGCTGCTCGCCGCGGGCGGCCTGCTCGGTCCCTTCGGGCTGAAGCTGGTCGAGGACGTGCACGCCATCGAGCTCCTCGCCGAGGTCGGCGTGGTGCTCCTGCTGTTCACCATCGGGCTGGAGTTCTCCTTCTCCCGGCTGCGGCACATCTTCCGCCGGGTCGCGCTGGGAGGGCTGGCGCAAGTGCTCGCCACCCTCGGTGCGACCGTGGGCGTGGCCCTGCTCCTCGGCCAGCCCCCGGCCCGGGCGGTCTTCTTCGGCTTCGTCCTGGCCCTGTCGAGCACGGCCATCGTGCTGCGCGCGCTCGGCGACCGGGGCGAGCTCGACGCCCCCCACGGCCGCTTCATCGTCGGGACTCTGATCTTCCAGGACCTGTGCGTCGTGCCCATGGTGCTGCTGGTCCCGGTGCTCGGCGGTGGGCAGCCCGGCGGCGAGGTGGCCCTGGAGATCGGCGTGGCCCTGGGCAAGGCCGCGCTGGTCGTCCTCGGGACCCTCGGGGTGGCCCGGCTGCTGGTGCCGCGGCTGCTGCGCCTCGTGGATGCCTCCCGCAGCCGGGAGGTCTTCCTGCTCGCGATCCTCGCGCTGTGCGTCGGCACGGCCTGGCTGACCTCCCTGGCCGGGCTCTCCCTGGCCCTGGGCGCCTTCCTCGGCGGCATGGTGGTGGCCGACACCGAGTTCCAGCACCGGGCGATGGGCGAGATGATCCCCTTGCGGGACGCCTTCGTCAGCATCTTCTTCATCTCCCTGGGGATGCTCTTCGACAGCCGCCTGCTGCTCTCCCACCCCCTGGCGGTGGCCCTGCTCTTGCTGGCCTTCATCCTCGGGAAGGCCTTCCTCGCCACCCTCGCCGCGGTGATCATGCGCTTCCCGGCTCGGGCGGCCTTCCTCGCGGGCATCGGGCTGGGCCAGTTCGGCGAGTTCGGCTTCGTGCTGCTCAAGCTCGGTCGCCCGGTGGGGCTCGCGGACCCGGACACGACCGGTCCCCTGCTGGCCGCGGGGATCCTCAGCATGTTCCTGACGCCCCTGCTGATCCGGCTGGCGCCCCACCTCACCGCGGGCGAAAAGCTGCTCGCGCCCCTCACCCGCCTGCTGGGGGTGCGTGGCATCGAGGAGACGGAGCCGACCGAGCACCCGGCGGGCCACGTCGTGGTGATCGGCTACGGCGTCGCCGGCCAGCTCGTCGCCCGGACCCTCGCCTCCTGCTCCCTCCCCCACCTCGTGCTGGAGATGAACGCCGAGACGGTGCGCCAAGCCCGCCTCCGCGAGGAGCCCGTCTTCTACGCCGACGCCACCTCGCCCGAGGCGCTGTCCCACGCCGGCATCCTCGCGGCGCGCGCCGCGGTCGTGCTCATCAACGACCAGCGCGCGGCCCTGCGGGTCGTCGACACCCTGCGACGGGTCGCGCCGCATGTCCCGGTGATCGTGCGGACTCGCTACCTCGGCGAGCGTGAGCGGCTGCTGGACCTCGGGGCGAGCGAGGTCGTCGCCGAGGAGGTCGAGTCGAGCGTCGAGGTGCTGGCCCGTCTCTTGCGCCGGATGGAGGTGCCCCGCAACCAGATCGACGAGCGCATCCGTCAGGCACGCGAGCTGCTGAGCACCTCGGACCGCAAGATCACCGTGCCCCGCAAGCTGCTGCCCGAGCACGAGGCCCTGGCCGACCTGAAGATCGAGAGCCTGCGCATCCAGCCGGGCAGCCAGGCCCTGGGCCGGAGCGCCCGGGAGCTGGATATCGGACGAAAGTCCCGGGCGCTGATCGTCGCGCTCCGGCGCGGCGAGCAGTTGCTCGATGCGCCCGACCCGACCGAGCCCTTCCTGCTCGACGACGTGCTCTACCTGGTCGGCTCCGGCGAGGCGATCGTCCTCGCCCGGGAGCTGCTCGAGGGACCCGCGCCGGCCTCCCCGACCCTCGGAATGGGCTGACGCCATGCCCCCAGGCCCTCTGTCGCCCCCCGGCAGCCGTTGGCCCGGGCCGCGATGCGGGCCGCGATGCGCCATCGTCTGCGGGTTGCTCCTCTTGCTCCCTCGCCCGGCGACGAGCCTGCCTCTGCGCGTCCTCGCCCGCACGACCCTGGAGCTGACCACGACGGGGGACGCGGCTGGCTTCGCCGTGTCCGGCCGGCTGCGCGACGACCAGGGACAGCCCCTGGCGGGGCGCCTGGTGGAGCTGCGGCTCGGGGACCAGCAGACGCAGCGGCTCAGCGACGCGGCGGGGCAGCTTGCGCCCTGGCTGCCGACGGTGCGGCGCGGCCCGGCGCAGCTCACGGCGAGCTTCGCGGGCGACGATCAGGGATTCGCACCCTGCAACCGCACCCTCGAGGTGCAGGTGGAGCTGCCCCGTCCCGCGCTCACGCTGCAGCTCCCCGCCGTGCTGCCGGATCACGAGGCCTTGACCGTCCAGGCGCGGGTCACGGTCCACGGGACGCCCCGACCCGGCCTGCCGCTCCAGCTCCGGCTCGACGAGGAGCTGCGCGGGGCCGACGTCAGCGACGCCCGCGGGGAGGTCACCTGGCGCCTGGCCGCCGAGCAGCTCGCGGGCTTCGGCCCCCGGACCGTGACGGTGACCTTCCCGGGAGACGCGGACCTGAGCGCGGCCACCGGCCGGCAGACCTTCCTGCGCCAGGGCAGACCGACCGTGCAGGTGACGGCCCGTCTCGAGGAGGGAGTGCTGCGCGACAGCGTGCGGATCCAGGGCCGCCTGCTCGTCCGCGGGGAGGGGCTGCCCGGACGGAGGCTGCTGCTGCGCGCGGGGACACGGCCGGGAGAGGCCGCCACCGACGAGCGCGGCGAGTTCGACTGGCGCACGGCCCGGGAGGGGCTCGATCCAGGACTTTTGTCCTACCAGGCGGTCTTCCCCGGGGAGCCGGGTCTGGACGAGGCCACGGGAGCCGACGAGCTGCAGCTTCCACCGCTCCCCACGCGCTCCGTCCTCCCCCAGCTCCTGACCCTGGGCCTCTCGGGGTTGCTGGTGGTGCTCGCCCTCTCGAGGTCCCGCCTCGCCCGCTGGCTCCGGAAGCTCGGCGACCTGCGGCGCAAGCGACACCTGGACCCGCCCTCGACCGCCCCGGCCCGAGCGCGGCCCACGGTCCCGGTCCGCTGGCTCGACGCCGCGCCCCCCGACGGTGCGGAACCGCCAGGCCCCCGCCAGCTCGTCGGGGAGGTGCTCTCCGCGGCCGACGGCTCCCCCATCGCCGGCGCCTGGCTGACCCTCGACGCGGCCCCTGGCCCCAAAAAACCAACACCGGCCGCGGCGGGCGAGCTCGCAGCGACCCAAAGCGACGCCCGGGGAGGCTTCCGCCTCCTCCTGCCGCCCGCAGGCACCTGCTGGCTGACGGTCCGGGCCGCGGACCACGTGAGCCTCCGACTGCCCCTGACCCTCCCCGACGCAGGCCGGGGGTCGCAGTGGCTCCAGGTGAGCCTGGTCCCCGTCCGGGAGGCGGTCCGGGCCCTCTGGCTCGACCTGGCGGCGAGCCGCCCCCCAAAAAGACGGACCGTCTGGGGGTGGATCACGCCCAGACAGCTCCTCACCCGTCGCTCCTCCTCCCAGAAGCTCCAGCTCCTCACCCCACTGCTCGAAGAGGTCTGGTACGGACGCGGGCCCCACGACGAGGAGTCCCTGCGCCGGGCCCAGGAGGTCCTGGCCCCGGGCGGGGCCGAGGAGGCCGGCGGTGGCTGAGCCTCGCCTGACTCCCGACCGGGCGGCCGGCCCCGCTGGCGACCTGCGCGGGCCACGGCCCCGGGGCCCTGGCGCCGGGCCCGCCGGGCGGCTCGGCCAGGTAGTCCCGCTGCTGCTCTGCTGGGCGCTGTCGGGCCCCGCATTGCTGCACGCGCAGCCGGGGCCGGCCACCCTCCCGGACGGGAGGGACTTCGCGCCGGACAATCCGGGCTGGAACGGGCTGACGGACCTGCTGGCGCTCTGGCGGGTAGCGGGGATCGAGGTGACGACGCCGACGCGGCTCGACTGGCGGGACCAGACGGGCCACGGGCTGGTCGTCCTGCAGCCGAGCGCGGACCTCGACCGGACGAGCCTCGCCCGGTTGCTGGCCGCCGGCGGCCGCGTGCTGCTCGGCGGCGAGCAGGACGCGGCGCGCCGGCTGCCCGGACACGAGGAGCCGGCCGCGCCCGCTCCCCCCCGGGCGACTTTGACCTTCCAGGGCCGCCCGGAGCTGCCCTTCGCCCTACCGGCCGGCACGCACCCGGTGACCGCGGGCGACCCCCTCGTCCTCGCCAACCACGCGGGCCAGCTTCCTCCCGGGAGCACCCCGCTGCTGGTCTTCGCGGGCCCCGGTGGAGAGGTCCTGCTCGGCGAGCATGAGATCGGACCGGGGAGGCTGCTCCTGCTCGCCGACCCGAGCGTGCTGATCAACGACATGCTGGATTTCGAGGGCAACCGGCTGCTGGCCCTCAATCTCGCCCACCATCTGTGCGAGGCGGCGGGCTCCGCCCGCCCCTGCCGGCTGGTCGTGGTCACGGGGGACTTCGCGCAGCGCGCGAGCTGGCGGGACGACCTGGCCGCGGCGCTCGGGCGCCTCCGGCACGGCAGCGAGCAGCTCGACCGCCGACTGCGGCTGGCCGGCCCGGAGCTCTGGCCCGCCAGCGGCCTCCTGCTCGCCGTCGCCCTGCTGGGGCTGCTCGTCGTGTTGCCCTTCGCGGTCCACGCGCCGCGGCCCGCACCGCCCCATGCCGAGGCCGAGCTGCTCCCGCCCGACGACCTGACCCTCTGGAGCCAGGGTCTCGCCGCGGCTGGCCCCCAGGGGGACCAGCGACTGCTGAGCGCCTTGCTCCGCCGGCAGGCCCGCGCGACCCTCGCCCGGGAGCTGGGCGAGGGTTCGGCCGCGGAGCAGATCGCCCGCTATCTACGACGTCACGGCGAGCCCCCCGGGGGCGAGGCGGGGCTCGCCAGCCTCCTGGCCGAGCTGGCCGAGGGCCCGTCCCCCGAGGACCTCTACCGGCCGGGGTGTGCTCCCTGCTCGCCGGCCGAGCTGCAGGAGCTCGCCGAGCGCTGGCAGGAGCTGCAGCACCTCCTCGACCAGTCGCCGGTCACCTCACGACGCTAGCGCAGGAGCGAACGATGGAGCAGCAGGAGCGGGTCACGGTGGAGCAAGGGGCGCAGGAAGGACCGGCGCTGCTGCAGGCGGCGCTGACGGAGATCGGCCGGGTCTACATCGGCCCGGAGGAGCTCGTCGAGGTGCTGGCCGTGGCCTTGCTGGCCCCTGGACACGTGCTCCTCGAGGGCGTCCCGGGGGTGGCCAAGACGACCCTGGTCAAGTCCTTCGCCCGCCTGCTGGGTTGTGACTTTCGCCGGATCCAGTTCACCCCCGACCTGCTCCCCGCGGACATCACCGGGACCTACATCCTCGATCTGCCGACCAACCGCTTCGTGCTGCGCAAGGGCCCGATCTTCTGCAACATCTTGCTCGGGGACGAGATCAACCGGGCCCCCGCCAAGACCCAGTCGGCCCTGCTCGAGGCCATGGGCGAGCAGCAGGTCACCATCGAGGGCCTCACCCAGCGGCTCCCCGAGCCCTTCCTCGTGCTCGCCACCCAGAACCCGGTGGAGCAGGAGGGGGTCTACCCGCTGCCGGAGGCCCAGCTCGACCGCTTCTTCGCCAAGGTCCACGTCGGCTACCCCGAGGCGGAACAGGAGGTGACGATCCTCCGCACCCACCAGCGGGAGGTCGCGCCGGTCCCCCTGCTCTTCTCCGCCGAGACCGTGCTGCGGCTGCGTCGGGCCGTGGAGGGGGTCCACGTCGAGGAAGAGCTGCTCGATTACATCGTCCGCCTGGTGCGGGCGACGCGCGACCACGAGCGGATCGCGCTCGGCGCCTCTCCCCGGGCGGCCCTGGCCCTGCTGCGCGGGGCCAAGGCCCTGGCCCTGCTGCGGGGGCGGACCTTCGTCCTCCCCGACGACATCCAGCTCCTCCTGCTGCCCGTGCTGCGCCACCGGCTGATCCTCACTCCCGAGGGCGAGCTGGCGGGGAGCACCGCGGACGACCTGCTCGAGGAGCTGCGCCTCGAGATCCCCTATGCCCGCTGAGCCGGAGCCGTCCCCGTACTCGCCGCAGCACCCCTTGCTGCAGCTCACCAGCGCGGGCAAGGGTCTGCTGCTCGCGGGCGTCGCCTTCCTGGCCGCCGGGGTCTTCGCCCGCTCCTGGACCTTCACCCTCTGGGGGGTGCTGCTGCTCGGCACGACCTTGCTGGCCGCGGCCGCGGGCCGGCAGCTCTTGGCCGCGCTCCTCGCCGGCGGGGTCGAGGCGCGCTGCCGCCACCTCCCCCTGCGCCGCCGCCCGCCCCTGGCCCTGGACCGGCCCTACCCGCTGGAGCTCTCGCTGCGCTCCCACCTGCCCCGGCGCCTGCCGCTGCGGCTGCGGCTCACCACGTCGCCCTTCCTGGAGGTGGGGACCGCCACGGAGCAGCAGCTCTGGCTCGCGCCGGGCTGCGTGCTGGTCCCCTGGGAGGTGATCCCGCGGCGGCTCGGGGCGAGCATCGTCCAGGGTCTGCAGCTCGAGGCGATCGCCGGGGCCGGGCTCTGCTCGGCCCAGGTCTACTGGCCCCTGGAGCTGCCCCTCCGGCTCCTCGACGGGCAGCCGCACGGCGCCCACCCGCCCCGGCAAGGGAGCCGGCGCGCCCTGCCCGATCGCGCCGGCTCCCACCGGCTGCGCCAGGCCGGGCTGGGCACCGACTTCCGGGAGCTGCGGGATCACTACCCCGGCGATCCCTTCCGCAGCATCGAGTGGAAGGCCTCGGCGCGCCACCGGCGCCTGCTCGTCCGGGAGGTGGAGAGCGAGGTGGTGCTGGGGCTGAGCCTGCTCCTCGACCTCGGCCCCGCCGCTCACCAGGGCAACGCGGGCCGGACCCCGCTGCTCGACGCCGTGGGGCTGCTCACGGAGCTCGCCCGGATCGCCCTCGCCGCCCAGGACCGGGTCGGGCTGACCGCGTACGACCGCCGGATCTACGCCGACCTGCCCCCGGCCGCCGGCCCCAAGCAGCTCCGACGCCTCGCCGGGGTGCTCGCGGGGCTGACCGCGATCGTCGACGAGGACCTCGCGCCCACGGACGAGGTGGAGCTGGCCCGCTACCTCGCCGGGCAGCTCACGGCCCGGTTCGGCCTCACCATCACCGCGGCCGGACTCCTCGCCGCCCAGCCGCTGCCGCCAGCCTTCCGACACCTGCTCGACCAGGTCGAGGGAGCGGACCGGGGCCCGGGACGACGCTGGCTGGAGTGGCCGCGGCCGGCCGCCTCCCCGGGCCCCGCACGGCTGCGGGAGCTCTGCCAGGTCCTGGGGATCCCCCTCCCCTACCGGCCGGCCGCGGGGCCCACGGACTGGGCCGAGGGCCTGGCCGCGAGCTTGACGCGCGTGTCCGGGCGAGCGCGCGGCGGTCACCAGGCCCTCGTCCTGTCCCCCCTGACGGGAGCCACGAGCGGCCCGGACCTCGCCGGTGCGATCCGGCTAGCCCGGCGCCGGGGGGTCCGGCTCGCCTTCCTCCAGCTCCCCCCGACCGGTGGGACCGAGGCGGCCGCACGCGACTGGCCCGCCCGGCTGGCGACCTCCCTGCTGGCCGCGGAGCAGCTCGACGCCAGCCCGGCCGCGGCCGAGCTGCGGCGCCTGGGGGTTCCCGTGTGGCGACGCGACCCGCGCACGACCGGCGAGCAGCTCTACCAGCGGCTCCTCACCCGGCGCCAGCCATGAGCAAAGGCTCAATCTGATCCGATTTTCTGGGAGAAAAGGACTACTTTTCGCCGAAAGGGGTGAAGAGACGAGCAGGGTATGCTACCGTGCTGCCCAACATGGGGGGTCCAGTCCCGGGCCCCGGGAGAACCGATGCCCGAAGCCGCACTAGCCGAGTTCTTCCCCGAGCTGCTGGCCATCGCGGCCTGCCTCCTGGTCTCGGCCTTCTTCTCCGGCACCGAGACCGCCCTGACGTCGCTCAACGAGGCCCGGGTCCACCAGTTGCTGGAGCGGCACCCCGGCGCCCGCTCCCTCCACCTCTGGCTCACCCGCCCTGCGCAGGTGCTCACCGCCCTGCTCATCGGGAACAACATCGTCAACATCCTGTCCTCCGCCCTGGCCACCAAGGTCGCGACGA
Organism: Myxococcota bacterium; assembly: GCA_034005005.1. Classification (GTDB taxonomy): domain Bacteria; phylum Myxococcota_A; class JAVEVO01; order JAVEVO01; family JAVEVO01; genus JAVEVO01. The sequence continues at coordinate 10,318 of JAVEVO010000112.1, read as the reverse complement.
AGCTCTTCAGCAACCAGGGGCTGGGCATCGCGGTCGGCATCATGACGCTGCTGCTGCTGATCTTCGGCGAGATCACCCCCAAGACCTTCGCCAAGCACAACGCGGATCGCCTGGCCCTCGCGGCGATGCCCCTGGTCAAGATGTGCTACTACGTCTTCTTCCCCCTCGTGATCGTCCTCTCCGCGCTGGCCCGCGGCGTGGTGCGCTTCTCCGGGGGGAAGGTGACCGCGCCCGACACCGCGGTCACCGAGCAGGACATCGAGTTCCTCATCGACCTGGGCAAGCGCGAGGGCGTGCTCGAGGAGCACGAGCCCAAGATGCTCCACTCGGTCCTCGATCTCAGCGAGACCCAGGTGCGCGCGGTCATGGTCCCCCGCACCAACATGGTCGCCCTGCCCGCGGAGATCGCCCGGGAGGAGCTGCTGCAGGTGGTCGTCGAGGCCGGCTACTCCCGGGTGCCGATCTTCCAGGGCTCCGTCGACTCGATCATCGGCATCCTGCACCTGAAGGACCTGCTGCGCGAGTTGCAGGCGGGCAACCGGGACTTCTTCGACCTGAAGGCCTTGCTCCGGCCGGTCTACTACGTCCCCGAGTCCATGAAGATCAACGTGCTGCTGCGAGAGTTCCAGCGCCGCAAGACCCACATCGCCGTCGTGGTCGACGAGTACGGCGGGACGGCCGGCATCGTGGCGATGGAAGACATCATCGAGGAGATCGTCGGCGAGATCCAGGACGAGTACGACGTCGAGGAGAAGCAGCTCAAGCGGCTGGCCGATGGCCGCTACCTCGCGGACGCCCGCCTCGGCGTGGACGACCTCGCCGAGATCCTCGGCGTGGCCTTCCCCGACGGCGAGGGCTACGAGACCCTGGGCGGCTTCGTCACCGCGCTCCACGGCCGCCTGCCGGTGACCGGGGACCGCATCGGCTTCCAGGAGCTGGTCTTCATCGTGCGCGAGGCCGACGAGCGCCGCGTCGCCAAGATCGAGATCCAGAGCGCCCCCCCCGTGCGCGCCGACGGCTCGCCGCCCGCCGCCCTCCCGGAGCAACCCGCGCCCGCCCCCGCACCCCCCGACGGCGTGGACGCCTCACCACCGCCCCCGGACGCCTAGCCCGAGCGCCGCACGGATCCGGCCGCCTCCTGGAGCCTGCGGGCTCCACCCGGGAGCAGGCGTGCTCCGCCCACCGGCCCTCCCTGGCGCCGCCCTGGCCGTGCTGGCCGTCCGGTCGCCTGGCACACCTCTTGAAAGACCCTTCCGACGGACGGGTGGCGGCGGTGCCCCCGACCGCCGATGGTCCACCTCGCGAGGAGTGTGTCATGCGCAACCCGATCCCGAGACCAGCCCTGGTCGCCCTCTTCTGCTTCTTGCAGGTCCCGCCGGCGCTCGCCGAGCCCACGGACCACAAGGTCTGCGTCCGGGTGCTGCTCAAGGACACCCTGGAGGCGGCCCCCACGGCTGCGGCCGCCTCCCCGACCACGGACCGGCCGACGACGACGGCCGATCCCTCGGGCCAGGCCATCGCCCAGGTCACGCCCCCCGGGGAGCGGCCGGTCCCCCGGCCAGCTCTGCCCCCCGTCAGCGTCGAGGCCGCACCCTTCCTCCCCCGCGGGCAGAACCCCGTGAGCTACCTCGAGCGGCTGCTCGAGCACTTCGTGACCCACGAGCGCGGCTTCGCCGCGGTCGAAGAGGGGTGCCAGGATGAGCTCATCGTCGAGCTGTACCCCCTGCGAGAGGGCTGGACGGCCTTCTCGCGCTACACGGGGACGGGACGGGAGGAGCGCGTCGACCAGCTCTACGCGGCCGAGCTGTCCGCGTACGCGGAGCGGGCCGTGCTCGCGGTGCTCCACGACCTGCCGATCGCGGGGACGATCAACCGCGAGAACGTGTTGCGGGCCGACTCCCGGCGCTCGACGCAGCAGATCCGGGGTACCAGCCACTGGGTGCTCGGGCTGGGCACCCAGCTCCGCACGGGGGTCTTCGAGACCGCGCAGGACGACGGGTCGGCGGACAACGAGCTGCGCCTCTTCTCCCCGATGACCCTCTCCCTCGGCTACCGGGGCAAGTACGAGGCCTGGGGCATCGAGGCGGGCGGGCAGCTCGGGCTGGGCACCTCCAAGACCGCCAACCGCAAGAATCCGCTGGGGGGGCACACGGACTTCGGCGGCAGCCTCGACTGCTCCCTGCACCTGCTGCGCTACCTGAACCCCCGGGGACTGAGCTCCTGGTACACGGGCGCCGGGAGCACCTTCGCCCTGCTGTGGTTCAACACCCTCGGGGCGCAGGACGCGGACGGCTACTACTACGAGAGCGACAGCCGCAACACCCTCTTCGCCGGCGGCCTCGACCTGGATCTGCTCGTGGGCTACGAGTTCATGCGGGCGAGCCGGGTCCACTTCATGCTGCAGGGCGAGCTGCACCTGCCGGCCTACATCGTGCAGACGAGCAACGTCGACGCCAGCTTGCAGAGCTGGTTCCCGGGGCTCGGGCTGAAGCTGGGGATGGTGTTCTGATGACCCCTCCACGGTGCCGAGCACAGCACGCCAGGAGGGTGGCCGCCGCTGCGTCGCGGCTCGGGACCCCGGCCTCCCGGTTGCTCCCCGGGCTCGTCGCCGCGGGTGCGCTGGTGCTGCTGCTCGGCCCCGGCGCGGCACGGGGGGAGACCACCCGGGTGTGCGTCACGGTCCACGCGGCGGCCGAGGAGCTGGCCGGCCTGCAGCGGCTCGTGGCGGCGGAGCTGGCCCACCACCCCACCCACGAGCCCGTCACGGCCGGCTGCGAAAGCAACCTCCTGGTGGAGCTCTTCCAGGTCCAGCAACGCCGCTACCTCACCGCCCGCATCGACCAGGAGGTGCCCGTGCGCCACGAGCTCGACACCGCGGCCGAGCTCGGGACGAAGCTCAGCGAGGCGCTGGCCGCGGTCTTGCGCCACGACCCGGTCTACCTGAGCAAGGACATCAGCCGCTACAACCTCCTGCAGCGGGCGGCCAACAGCGTGCTGAAGCGCGGGGAGAACCGCTTGCGGCTGGACCTCTTCCAGAGCATCGCCCGGACCGGCACGGGCGCATCCTTCGTGCCGGGGGTCGGGGTCGCCCTGGTGCGCGGGGCGGACCAGTGGAGCGTCACCGCGCGGGCCTCCCTCGGCGGCTCGCCCGAGGACTTCGCCCGCACGCAGATCGGGCTGCGCCTGGAGGCGGGGGCCGAGACCGGGCTGCTCTGGGAGCCCGCGACCAAGGCCTGGGCCAGCCCCTACCTCGGCGGCGGGGCCGGCATGCAGCTTCTCCGCTTCGAGGGGCCCTCGCCCGAGCAGGCGGGGGCCACGGACATCGTCACCAAGCTGGGCGGGGCCCTCTGGCTGCGGGCCGGCGTCCGGGTGCTCCGCTGGCACGACCACGATGCGGACCTGTACCTCGGCGGCACCCTCCCCCTGTTCCGCAGCCGGAGCGGGGCCAACCTGCTGTTCGGCGAGGAGGGCATCTGGACGCCCTCCGTCCAGCTAGGCCTCGGGGTCGGGTTCTAGCCGACGACGCGAAATCTGCTACACTGGGGAGGTTGGCAGGGAGGCTCCATGAACTGGACCGGCCCGCTGCTCGCCATCCCCGGCCGCCGCCTGCGCCTGCTCCCCTTGCTGGGAGCGGGTCTCTCCCTGATCTCGGCCTGCACCTTCCAGACCGCGGGGCTCGCGGAGAAGAACGCCTGCGCCAGGGACGAGGACTGCCTCGACGGCTTCGTCTGCTCTCCTGCAGGGCGGTGCCAGAGCCGGGGTGTGGCGGCCGACCTCGGCCGCGACATGCCGGACCAGGGCCCCACGGACCTCGCAGGCCGGGACACGGACCTCTCCCGGCCCGACCGCGACACGACCACGGATCGGGACGGCCGCCCGGACGCCGATCTCGCACCTGGTGACGGGGGCGGGGGATCCCCGGACGCGACCGACGCCACGCCGGACGACCTCGGTCGGGACGCCGCGGCCCCGGATCTGCGCTGGCCCGACGGTGAGGCCGACCAGGAGATGCCCGCCGAGGTCGGCGGATGCCTCGACGGCCCCTGCCCCCTCGGCTGGAGCTGCAACCGCTTCGACCGTTGCGCGCCGCCCGGGCTCGAGTGCCTCGCCGAGGTCGGCTGTCCGCCAGGCTACACCTGCTCTCCGGACGCGGTCTGCCTGCTGCCCGACCAACAGTGCCGGGACGCAGCCCAGTGCGACGCCGGGCAGACCTGCAACCCGTTCGGGAGCTGTGTGGCGGCCGAGGGTGAAGCCCTCTCCTGCACCCTCTGCGGCGAGGACCGGGACTGCGGCGGCCCTCAGGGGGTCTGCTTCGACGCGTCCTACCGGGCCAGCCCCGAGGGTCCCTCCCTGGGCGATGGGACCTGCGCGGTGAGCTGTCGGCGCACGGAGGACTGCCCCCAGGGCCACGGCTGCCAGACCGCCTATCGCCTCGGCCAGCTCACCGGCTCCTGCCGTCCACGCACCACCGACTGCCGCGCCTGGGCCGGCTTCGGGAGCCCCTGCAGCACGGGCTGCCCGGGCCGCGACGGCTTCTGCGAGGACTTGCACTCCAGCGTCGGCCTGGAGCGAGGCTGCAGCTACCCGTGCGGCGAGGACGACGACTGCCCGGCCGGCGCGATCTGCGGCTGGACCTGGTGGCACTGGAACGAGTTCTGCAGATGGCCCTGAGCCGCGCCCCCGGCCGGCGGGCGCGCTGGCCCCGTCAGCCCGCGAGCGGCGCGACCGCCACCCAGCGGTGGCTGGCCGCGTCGTAGCCGCGCCAGCGAGTCTCCCGCAATCCCTCGGCCCCCAGCGTGTGCAAGGCGTAGCGGGCCCGCCGGGCCGGGAGGCCCGCGACGAGGGTGCTCGAGGTCGCGCCGAGCAGCCGCAGGGGCGGACCGCCGCCAGGCCGTGGCAGCCGCTCGTCACGCACGAGGTGATCGTGCCCGTGCAAGACGAGCTGCACGCCCGCGGCGAGGAGCAGTGACTGCACCTCGGCCTCGTCCTGCAGCCGACGAAGCCAGTGGTCCTTGTGCTCCAGACATGGGGTCAACGGATGGTGCAAAAGGACCACAACGAACCGCTGGGCCAGCTCTCGGTGCTCCAGCAGCTCCTGGAGCCGCCGCCGCTGGGCCACGCCGACCATCCCCGTGGCGAAGAAGGGCGGGGAGGGGCGCGCGGACGAGAGGCCGACCAGGGCGATCGGTCCGAGGAGCTTGACCCAGGGGTAGCAGGCCCCGTCCCCACCCGCGGTCACGGCGGGCAGATCGCTCACCAGCCAGGGAGCGAAGGCGCGGTCGAAGTGCCGCCGCCGGGCCGCGGCGAAGGTGTACGCGTCGTGGTTGCCCGGGACGAGGCTGAGGCGCTGCCGGTCGCCGAGCTCGCCGAGCAGCCCGGCGACACGCGCGAACTCGGCCGGCAAGGCGAGGTTCGAGACGTCGCCGGTGACCACGACGTGGTCGGGGGCTTGCTCCCGCAGATCGTCGATCAGCGCCCGGGCCGCCGCCCAGGAGTAGGCGGCGCGGCGTCCGGTGAGCAGGTTCAGACCCCCGATCGCTCGCTTACCAAAGAAATCCAGGGGGTTGCACCCTTCGAGCTCGAGCAGGTGCAGATCGGACAGGTGCGCGAGGCACAGGGAATCGGACACCGCGGGCCTCCTAGAAGCCGAGCTCGAGCTGGTAGCGGCCCTCGTCGAGCCCGAGGGCCTGGACCTTGATGAGCACCTGCTCGCCGGCCGGGGCTGGCTCGAGCAGCACCTCCTGCACCTCGGCCGCGGTCGTCATGCGCCCCAAAAGCTGGGAACCGTCGGGGCCGCCGTAGACGAACAGATCGAGATCGCCACCCGCACCGACCTGGGTGAGCCGGACGAGCAGCCGGGTGGCCTCGTCGGGGACGCTCACGCCGAACCAGTCGACGTCGCCCGCGCAGATCGTCAGGTCGCCGAGGCTCCCCGCCACGAGCGGGGTGGCGATGGCCGGACGGTCGTTGGGCTCGAGCGCGTCGTCCCGACAGAGCTGCAAGACCTCGAGGGGCGCGGCCAGCAGGTTGTTGGCCTCCTCCTCCTCGGCGATCTCCGCCGCGACGTCCCCGACGAACAGGACCCAGCGTCCTCCGGGCGGGAGCGCCTGGGGCAGAGGATAGCGGTCCTGCACCAGGTAGCGGCCTCCGGGCGGCAGCCCCGCGTCCAGGCGACCGTCTCCCAGCAGCAGGTCCTGCGCGGGATCGAAGCGCTCGTCCGCGGAGAGGTACAGCCCCCAGGAAAACGGCGGCAACGGCTCGGCCCGGGCGTTCTCCAGCAGCCCCCGGACCTCGAGCAGCCCACCCGCAGGGACCGCGGCCGGCTCGACCGTCAGCTCGGAGACCCAGAGATCCTGCCCCTCCAGCCCCTCGAAGACCAGCGCATAGTGGGTGATCTCGTCGAGGGCCTGGCGGACCTTCAGCAGGTAGAAGCCGCTCGTGGGCGGCCGGTAGTGCAGCGGCTGGCCGATGCGGCTGGTCAAGAACTGGGGCTCCTGCCCCTCCGCACCGGGCCGATAGAGGGTCAGGGTCAGGGGGACACCCTCCTCCTCGACCACCGCCCGCAAGGTGACGTCGTGGCCGGCGATGAGCCGCAGCTTGTACCAGTCGACGTCCCGGCCGCAGGTGGTGAGCCCGGATTCACCGGCGAGGCTGATCTCGGGGGCGTCCGGGGGCGTGTCGTTGGGCTCGAGGCCGTCCGCCGCGCAGCTCTGGAGGGAGTAGTCGAGCCGGTAGCGGTTGAAACCGGCCGCCCCGGAGAAGAGCGTCACCCGGGCGGCATACACTCCATCGACGGACGCGCAGAGCTGCACGGACTCGACGTCGCGGTCGGTCCGGGAGACCGCCTCGAGCTCCTGGCAGCCCGGTCGGTAGACCTCGAGATCGATGTCGCCAGCCTGCTGGTCGAAGGCGACCCGCAGGCTGAAGCAGTCCCCCGCGGTCAGGTCGAGCGCGAACCAGTCGTCGAAGCGCTCGCAGACGACCAGCGACTCGTAGCTGCCCGACGGCAACGGCATGGCGCCCCGGCAGACGTTGTTCGGCTCGAAGGCGTCGTCTGCACACCCGACGGGCACCAGCAGCTCGATGGGGGGAGAGCCGGCCTCGTTGTTCGTCTCGTCGACCTCGACGACCTCGTCGGCCTCGTCGGCGAGCACGAAGAGCAGGTAGGTGCCCCCGGGCAGGTTCAGGGGTGGCAGGAAGCTGCCGGTCGCAGCCCGGCGCGACGCGCCGGGCACCGGCGGCATGGCGATGCCCCCGAGCCGGAGGTCGCTCTGGTCCAGCACCCCGTCCTGGCTCAGGAAGATCCCCGCAGTGCTCGCGGCCGCCTCGACGATGCCGAAGTTCAGCAGCTCGAACCGCACCTCGAGCTCTTGCCCCTGGAGCACGGCCGTCGGCAGGACCTGCAAGGAGTCGATCTGGAGATCGACCCCGTCGGCCGGGGTGGTCAGCTCCAGGCGGAGGTCGTACTGGGCCTCGACCCCCGCGTCCCCGCGCACCCGGATCAGGTAGACCCCCTCGGTGTCCACGAGCAGGGTCGAGACCGTCTCGGTCGCCGCGCCGGAGTCGCTCTGATCGAGGAGCGTCAGCCCGTCGGGCGCGTACAGCTCGAGGTCGAGGTCTCCCTGGAGGGGAGCGGAGGTGAGGGTAGCGAAGAGGGACTCCCCCGCGGGCACGAGCAGCCCGTACCAGTCGTCGTTGCCGCAGCGTCCCAGCCCCTCGTGGAGCCCGACCCCGATCTGGGCCGCGACGCGGGCCCGGTCGTTCGGCTCGAACGCGTCCTCCTGACAGCCGAGCTGCCCCCCGGTGATGCGCAGGGAGCCCTCGGCCGCGAGGACGTTGTTGGCCTCGTCAGGCTCCCCGATGAGCTCGTCGTCGGGATCGACCCGGACACCGATGGTCCAGCTCTCCACCCGCCCATCGATGTCGACGGGGATCGGCAAAAGCTCGTCCACCAGCAGGGTGCCGCCACCATCGAGGTACGACGTGGGGATCCGTCCGAGCTCCCGGTCGTCGTCCGCGACGGTCGCGTCCGCCGAGAGGACCACCGCGCTGACGAAGGCCGCGCTGCGATAGGCCGAGAGGTTGCGCAAGGTGAAGGCGACCCGCAGCCGGTCCCCCGCGGCGATCTCGCTCGGTGCGAAGGAGACCCGCTCCACGGCCAGGTCGACCACTCGCTCCTCGCCGACGAGGATCGGCGAGGGGTACCAGATCTCGTTGTTCTCCTCGTCGGCCTCCGGGACGACCGCCGAGGGGTCGACGATCACGGCGAGCCGGTACGGGCCGATGGTCAGGGAGGGCGGCAGCAGCTTGGTCAGCCGGGCGTCGACGCAGCTCGCGGCCCCCAGACCGGAGAGGTTGACGTTGCCGACGCGGGGATCTCCCTCCGGGTCGAAGCGGTCGTCCTCGCTCAGCACCAGGGTGGCGAAGAAGTTGCCGGGCACCGCCAGCGTCCCACGGTTGCAGAGGGAGAACTGCACGTCGATGCTGCCGCCGATGGGGACCTGCGTGTTCATGGTGCTGATCGCGACGGGGAGGAGGTCGTAGCCCTCGACCGCGCCCACCAGGAGCTGGAGCGGCCGGTCGAGCGCGGTCTGGTTGTTGAACTCGTCGATCTCGCCGGGGACCTCGTCGGCGGGGTCGACCACGGCGAACAGCCGGTAGCTCCCCTCGAGCAGCTCATCGGGGAGGGTCACCGTCTGCTGGACGCGCTGCTCCCGGTCGCGATCGAGCCCGTCGAGGGCCCCGTGGAGCAGCGTGAGGTCCCGTGCGGGGTCGGGGGTGTCGGCCGTGGTGAGCAGCACGGACCAGGAGAACGGCCCGGCCCGCAAGTTGCCGTCGTTGGCGAGGGTGAGGCCGACCTCGAGCAGCGGCTCCCGCCCGCCGACGCCGACCAGGACCGTGGTCGGGCTGGCCGCGAAGTTGCGCACGAGCAGATCGGGGCCCTCGGAGACCGCCCGCAGCAGCACGCGCTCCCCGTCCTCGGCGAGGTTGTCCTCCTCGTTGGCCTCGGTCACCTGGCCGGTGCAGTCGCCGAGCACCTGCACCCGGTAGTAGCCGCCGCGCATGCCCGAGCGGGTGGCGAAGGGGAGCTCGACGAACCCCTGGGATTCCCCGGCGGGCAAGGGCGGCACGGGGACCTGCCCCAGCTCGAGGGGGACGGCCTGCCCCTCGTCGAGGAGGAGCTGGACGCAGGCGACGGTCGCGGGGAGCTCGGTGCCGCCGGCGTTGGTGACCTGGAAGCTGACACGCAGGCTCTGCCCCGCCTCGAGCTCACGCGGCGCCGCCGCGACCCGGGACACCGTGAGCTCCGCCCGCTGCCGCACCCGGATGGTGATCGGCTCCGCCGCGGCCTGCTCGCCACGGGTCAGGTTGCGCACGCCCGCCCGGACGACGTAGGGCTCGGCCGCGGCCACCGCGTAGAGGTGCCGCACGCTGCAGCCCGCGCTGGTGCTCCCGTCACCGTAGTCCCACTCACAGGCGAGCTCGTCCTCGGGCCCCGCACCGGTGACGACGAGCAGGAACTCCACGTCGAGGGGTGCGGCGCCCTCGACGGGCGACGCCTGGACGACGGCGCGCAGCGACTCGCCGCCCTCATCCTCGTCGCAGCCGCCCCCGGTCAGCGCCGCCAGCCCCAGGGAGAGGACGCCGACCGACCAGAACCGGGGCCAGCCTGCCTCTCCCGTACGCGGCGTCCTCGTCGTCTTCATCCTGCCTCCTCGGGGAGAACCAGGCGGGCCTTCCCCACATCGACCTCCCGGTCCATTGTCGCATAGTCGCCGGGCCTTGGGCACCAGGGAAGGCATCCGCTGCCGGCGCCCGTCGTTGCACGCTTTGCGGCCACGCCCCCGGCGACCGGACAACCGGCCGCGCTCCCGGGCGAGAGCCGGCCCCCTGGCGCCAGGCAGGCCTTCCCCAGATTGACCTCCCGGTCCGTTGTGGCATAGTCTCCGTGCCCTGGGCTGCCGGGAGGGCACCTGCTCCCGGAGCCCGCACTCGGCCAGGCCGCAGCGCCCCGGCAGCGACAGCGGGGACGCGATCGGCCGACCAGCCCAGTCGCCAGGGAGGAGCCACGGTGAGCCAGCCGCCCCAGAAACCCGGACCCGGATCTCCCCTCGATCTCCGCAGCCGCCTCGGGCTGAAGCCGGGCGCCGCGCCGGCGCCGCAGCCAGCGCCAGGCCCGGGCCAGGCGCCACCGCCCTACCCCGCGCGCCTGCCCAGCGACGCGCAGGGCGCCCCGGTCCCGGTGCCGCCGGCCCTCCCGACCACTCCCACCGTGGAACGGCTGGTGTTCCCGCCGGGCCAGCGGGCCCCCGCGCCC
>JAVEVO010000111.1:0-22058 GCA_034005005.1 Myxococcota bacterium | reverse complement strand
GAGGGCAGCGAGGGCGAGGGCGCCGAGGGCGAGGGCGCCGAGGGCGAGGGCGAGGGCGCCGAGGGCGAGGGCAGCGAGGGCGAGGGCGAGGGAGCCGAGGGCGAGGGCGAGGGCGAGGGCAGCGAGGGCGAGGGCGAGGGCAGCGAGGGCGAGGGCGAGGGCCAGCCCGGAGGCCCGTACGACCTGCTGGTCGGGGCGGACGGCTTCGGCCACGACGGGCTCCGCCTCACCGCGGCGCTGCTCGACCTGGACTCGGGAGAGGTCCTCCGGATCGAGCCGACGCTGGTGCGCGAGGGGAGCTTCGCCATCCTGTGGGAGCGGGTCCTGGTCCCGGGCACCCGCTACGAGGTCTACGCGTACGTCGATCTGGACGACGACGGGCAGTGCGACACGCCCCCGACGGACCACGCCTGGCGCTTCGCGCTCCCGGATATCCAGACGGACCTGATCTTCGAGCTCCCTCCCGGCGCGATCGACGAGGCCGACGCCTGCCTCGTGTTCCCGGCGGTGGCCCCGCGGGGCGCCGACCTGCTCGTCGGCGTCGACGGGCTGCTGGCGCACGAGGGCCGCTACCTCTCGGTGCGGCTGCTCGACGGCGCGGGCGAGCGCGCGGCCGCACGGCAGCCGGTCCGGCAGGGCAGCGTGCTCGTCTTCTGGGAGGGCCTGCTCTTCCCCGAGCAGAGCTACCAGGTGGAGGCCTACCTCGACGAGGACGACGACGGCCGCTGCCAGGAGAGCGACCGCACCTGGCGGACGACCTTCCCGGGGACCGCGGCGGACACCATCGTCGAGCTCCTCGTGGACGCGGCCGAGGCCGACGAGGTGTGCGCCGGGTTCAAGCCCCTGCCGTTCGCCGCGCACGACCTGCTGGTGGGCGGCACGGCGTTCTACGCCCACGAGGGGAGCACGGTCCGGGCCCGCCTGAGCCGGGCCGACGAGCTGCTGCGCCTGGGTGAGACCCAGATCCGCTCGGGCTACTTCGAGTTCTTCTGGGACCGGGCGATCGGCCCGGGCGACGGCTACCAGCTCGACGTCGCGCTCGACGAGGACGGCAGCGGCGGCTGCAACGGCGAAGAGCCGGCCTGGCGGATGGTCTTCCCCGCCCCCGACGACGACCTGATCGTCGAGGTGGACCCGGACGGGGCCCGGTCCGCGGAGGCGTGCGCGGCCCTGGCTGGAGGGACCCCATGAGCCCGACCCACGACCGGCGCCAGGGGTGGCAGGTGCTCCTGCTCGGCCTGGCTCTGCTCGGCCTGGTTCCCGTCGGCGCCGGGTGCGGCGACCTGGGGGCGAGCGACGAGACCTGCCGCGCCGGCGAGCGCTGCGTCTGCGATTCCCTCGGAAGCTGCCGGCGCTCCTGCGAGGGGCGCGGCTGCGACTTCCGCTGCGAGGGCGCCGGCTCCTGCCTGCTCTTCTGCGAGGAGGGCGGCTGCCGGGCCGAGGGCACCGGCACGGGCAGCCTGATCCTGCGCTGCCCCGGGGGGAGCTGCGACCTGACCTGCAGCGGGCTCGGCTCCTGCGAGCTGGCCGACTGCCCGGAGAACTGCAACCTGCACTGTCTCGGGTCCGGCACCTGCACCAACGGATGAGCCGTCCGCACGAGGTCGGCTGATGCTCGGCCTGCTGCTCGTCGCGGTCGGCCTACTGGTGCCGGTGTACGCTTACCTGCTGTACCCGGCGGCCGTGGTGCTGCTGGCCCGCTGGCGCCCCCGCCCCCTGCGCCCCGACCCCGGCTGGCAGCCCTCCGTCGCGGTGCTGCTCGCGGTGCGGGACGAGGCGCCCCGCCTCGCCGCCCGGCTCGAGCAGCTCCTCGCCCAGGACTACCCCCGGGCGCGGCTGCAGATCCGGGTGCTCGACGACGGCTCGGGCGACGAAACCCCCCGGATCCTGAAGGATTACGCGGCGCAGGGCGTCCAGAGCGAGACGGTCACGCCGGCCCAGGGCAAGGCCGCCGCGCTCAACCGCCTGGTCGCCGGGGCCGTGGGCGAGGTGCTGGTGCTCGTCGACTGCCGGCAGCGCCTCCCCCCCGACGTCGTGCGGCTGCTGGTCGCCGCGCTCGGCGACCCGACCTTCGGCGCGGTCTCGGGGGAGCTGGTCCTGGAGGAGCCGGACGGCCGCCCGAGTCCGAGCGGGCTGGGCCACTACTGGCGCTTCGAGCGCCGGCTGCGCCAGGCCGAGGCCACCTTCGCCAGCGCGGTCCAGGTGAGCGGTGCGCTCTACGCGATCCGCCGGGAGCTGTTCCCCCCCCTGCCCCCCGGCTTGCTCCTCGACGACCTGGCCGTGCCCCTGGGGGCTGCCCGCCACGGGCCGCGCATCGGCTTCGTGCCCGAGGCCCGGGCCTACGACACGGTCGCGGATCCGGGCACCGAGCGGCGGCGCAAGCTGCGGACCCTGGGCGGCAACCTGGAGCTCGTCGTGCGCTGGCCCTGGTTGCTGCTGCCCTGGAGGAACCGGTTGTGGCTCCCCCTGCTCTCCCACAAGCTGGCCCGGCTCGTGGTACCTTACGCCCTGATCTGCTTCCTCATCGGAGCATTCCTGATTCCATCGCCCTATCTCTGGATCCTGCTTGGGCTGATCGGCCTATGCCTGGTCATCGCCGGGCTGGGCCGCCGCCGCGTCCTGCCGGGCCCCCTCGGCACCCTGGCCCGGCTCGGCTGGACGGTCCTCGACCTGAACCTGGCTGCCCTGCTCGGCCCCTGGCTGTGGCTGACGGGTCGGCTGACCTGGCGGGGAAAGGACGGGCGAGGAGCTCAGGAGGCCAGGGGCAGCGACGGCAGGTCCGGGTGAGGGAGCTCGGGACCGCCCGCGGGTGCGACGCGGGGACGCCGGCCGGCCAGCAGCAGGAAATGCTCGGCGCAGACCTTGTCGAGGAGCCCGGGCTCACCCAGCCAGCGACGCCGCTGCTTCCAGAGGCTGACCTCCACTGCGCCGCGCGGCGGGCGCGGGCTGCCGTCGGCCGCCAGCTCCGCATGGTGCAGCCGCCGGGAGTGGACCGGACGCTCTCCGACGTGGAGCAGGACCTCCTGCTCGGTCGCCTGTAGGCCGTACTTCTCCGGCCGGCGGCCGAAGGGCGTGTCGCGGTAGAGCACGAAGGCCGAGGCGGTCATCGCCGTGATGCCGTCGTAGACGTCCTCGAGCAGCTCGAAGGTCTGGGCGAGGTCCTCGTCGGTGGAGCCCGGGAGACCGAAGAGCATCATCGGCAGGCTGGCGATCCCCGCCCGGGCGGTGCGCCGCAGCACCTCCCGCGTCTCCGCCACCGCGGTCCCCTTGCGGGCGACGTCGAGCAGGCGCTGCGAGCCCGTCTCCACACCCCAGGAGATCCAGCGGCAGCCGGCCGCGGCCAGCAGGTCGAGCAAAGGCTGATCGAAATCCGCGGTGGGGCGCCCCATGACGTGCCAGCGCAGGTCGGCTCCCTGGCGCAGCAGCTCCTCGGCGATCCGCCGCAGGTCCGCCGCGTCGATGTACTGGTCGCCGAGGTAGAAGTGGCGCGCACCATGGCGCCGCTGCTGCTCGAGCAGCTCCGCGACGAAGCGCTCGGGGCGCTTCTGCCGGTAGGTGCCGAAGGAGAAGTTGTGGGCGCAGAAGCGGCAGCGGCGCCAGCGACAGCCCCGCGAGGAGACCGCCGGTAGCACCGGCTCGGGCGAGAAGTAGCGGTCCAGGGGGAGCTGACGGAAGTCGGGCGGGGGGAGCTCGTCGAGGTCCACCGGGCGGGCGGGCCGCTGGCGGACGACCCCGTCCCCGGCGGGGAGCCGCTGCCAGAGCCCCGGGACCACCGCGGGGGTCGCCTCCCGGCAGAGGGCCGTCAGGGCTTCCTCCCCCTCGCCGAGCACCAGCCCGTCGATGAAGGGGCAGGCCAGCAGCAGCTCGTCGGCCTCGAGGTTGGAGAGCGAGGCTCCCCCGAGGATCAGACGCAGCTCCCCGGCCGCGGCGCTGCCGGTGCCGGCGGTGGGCCACAGGATCTCCCGCTGCCCGTCGAGGTGGTACGCGAGGGCCAGGGCCAGCGGGAGCTGGGTGTGGAACAGCAGGGAGAAGCCGATCCGGTCGGGCCGGGTGGCCAGGATCTGCCGGGTCGCCTCCTCGAGGAAGGCGGCGAGCCCGGGGCCGGCGGCCGCGCCCGCGAGGAAGCGCTGCGCCTGGGCCGTCAGCTCGGCCATCCCGCGCGCCGGGCCCCGGCCGGCCTCCTGCCGACACTGGTGCTCCGCCGCGTCGAAGAAGTCGCCCTCTTGCCCCCGCAGGTAGCGCAGGTAGGCGCAACCCTCGGCGGTCTCTGCCGCGAGCCGCTCCCAGAGCCAGATGTTGAGGTCGAGCAGCGGGACCAGCCCCGGCCCGAGCTGCCGCTCCACGTGGGCGCAGAGCAGGGCGATGCCGAGGGGCACGTAGGTCGGGCTCGCCGTCGGTGGAAAGATCAGCAAGGTGCGCGCCACGTCTCCCCCTTCGCCCGCCGGCCCAGGTCAGGCGCAGGCGTATAGCGTGCCGCGAGGTACTGGGGAAGAGGAATCCGAGGGGGAGCCGACGCGGGAGACCACGGTCCCCCGGGAGGCGCGTGGCCTCCCGGGGGAAGGCGGCAGCGAAGACTACTTGTGCTGGATCAGGTGCTCGACGACGGACGGATCCGCGAGGGTGCTGGTATCGCCGATCTGGTCCATCTCGTTGGCCGCGATCTTGCGGAGGATGCGCCGCATGATCTTGCCGGAGCGGGTCTTGGGGAGGCCCGGCGCCCAGTGGATCACGTCGGGGGTGGCGATCGGCCCGATCTCCTTGCGCACGTGGTTCTTCAGGACCGTCCGCAGCTCCTCGGTGTACTCCTGGCCGACCTTCAGGGTGACGTAGGCGTAGATGCCCTGCCCCTTGATGTCGTGGGGGAAGCCGACGACCGCGGCCTCGGCGACCGCGGGGTGGGAGACCAAGGCGCTCTCCACCTCGGCGGTGCCCATCCGGTGACCGGAGACGTTGATGACGTCGTCGACCCGGCCGGTGATCCAGTAGTAGCCGTCCTCGTCCCGCCGGCAGCCGTCACCGGTCATGTAGTAGCCGGGGAACGCGGCGAAGTAGGTGTTCTGGTAGCGCTCGTGGTCGCCGTAGACCGTCCGGGTGATCCCCGGCCAGGGCCGGTCGATCATCAGCAGGCCCTGGGCCGGCCCCTCGAGCACGTCGCCCTTGTCGTTGAGCACCACGGGGTTGCAGCCGAAGAAGGGCAGCGTCGCGGAGCCCGGCTTGGTGGGAACCGCGCCCGGCAGCGGCGTGATCAGGATGCCGCCGGTCTCGGTCTGCCACCAGGTGTCGACGATGGGGCAGCGGTCCCGGCCGATGTTGGCGTTGTACCAGCGCCAGGCCTCGGGGTTGATGGGCTCGCCGACGGTGCCGAGCAGCCGCAGGCTGGACAGGTCGCAGCCGGCCGGCCACTTGTCGCCCTCCCGGGCGATGGCCCGGATCGCGGTGGGCGCGGTGTAGAACTGGGTGACCTTGTACTTGTCGACGACCTTCCAGAAGCGATCGGGTGCGGGGTAGGTCGGCACGCCCTCGAACATGATCGTCGTCGCGCCGTTCTGCAGCGGGCCGTAGACGATGTACGAGTGACCGGTGACCCAGCCGATGTCCGCGGTGCACCAGTAGATGTCGCCGTCGTGGTAGTCGAAGATCAGCTTGTGGGTGTAGGCGGTGTAGACCATGTAACCGCCGACGGTGTGCAGGGCGCCCTTGGGCTTGCCGGTGGAGCCCGAGGTGTAGAGGATGAAGAGGGTGTCCTCGGCGTCCATGGGCTCCGGCGCGCACTCCGGCGCGGCGTCGGCCATGAGGTCGTGCCACCAGTGGTCACGCCCCTCGACCATGGGCACCTCGATGCCCCGGCCGGCCCCGACCCGCTGGTAGACCACGCAGGTCTTCACCGTGACTCCCCGGTCCTCGGCCAGCTTCATGGCCTGGTCCGCGTTGGTCTTCACGGGCACGGGCTTGGCGCCACGGAAGGTGCCGTCGGTGGTCACCAGGAAGGTGCAGGCCGAGTCGAGGATCCGGTCGGCCAGGGAGTCGGGGGAGAAGCCGCCGAAGACGATGCTGTGGATCGCGCCGATGCGGGCGCAGGCCAGCATCGCGATCGCGAGCTGGGGGACCATGGGCATGTAGATCGAGACCCGGTCACCCTTCTTGACCCCGAAATTCTTGAGGATGTTCGAGAACTTGCACACCTCCTCGTAGAGCTCGCGGTAGGTGTACTTGGCGTCCTCGCCCGGCTCGTTGCCTTCCCACAACAGGGCGATCTGGTCGCCCCGCGTCGCCAGATGGCGGTCCAGCGCGTTGACCGTGATGTTGGTCTTGCCGCCGGCGAACCACTTGGTGAAGATCGGCCCCTTGCGGATATCGAAGTTGTACTCGAGGATCTTCTCGGGCTTCTCGAACCAGACGAACTCCTCGGCGACCTTGCCCCAGAAGGCCTCGGGATCGTCGATGGATTCCTTGTACAGCGCCTGGTACTGGTCCAGGGACTTGATCCAGGCACGCTCGACGAACTCCGGGGAAGGCGGGTACAGGCTGCGATCCTCGCTCATCAGTGCTCCTCCTTGCGCAACGCCGGGGCTGTAGGGTTTCTCACGCGAAGCACCCGGGCGGCGAGCTGCCCGCTCGCCCTGCCCCCCGCCCCTGCCGACATCGAAAACGGGTGCGTGCGCCCAGGCCCCCTGGCTCGATCTGGCGCCCTCGCCGGCCCTCCCCCTGGACACCGGCGAAGGCAACAGCCGAACCCCCAGCGACTCCGGTCACCCTGGGCGTCACGCAGGGGGCACGTTACCCGGAAGCCCACCCCGGCGTCAAGCAGAATGAATGATGCTTCATTCAAACTCGCACTCCGAGGAGCGGAGCGGGGTCGCGGCCCCCGACCGCGGTCGCGACCGCGACGACGGACGGCCTTGCCGGACTGCTCCGGCTGGACGATAGTGGAGTGGTGCGCGGCCCGTTGCCAGTCACCATCGTCAACCCCCGCCACGGCGGCCTGCTCGGGCTCTGCCGCTGGCTGCTCCTGCTGGGGTGGCTCGGGCTACAGGCCCTGGCCCTCGGCGGGCTGGCTGCCTACGTGTTCTTCAGCCAGGGGCTACCGCCACTGGAGGGGCTCGTCCACTTCGCGCCGGAGCAGACCAGCACGATCACCTCCCTCGACGGCTTCCTGCTCGGCGAGCTCGCCACGACCCACCGCCAGGTCCTCCCCCCGGAGCAGATCGGACCGCGCGTGCGCCAGGCCTTCCTCGCCGCGGAGGACGCCGATTTCTACCGCCACCGGGGCATCGATCCGGCCGGGGTGACCCGCGCCCTGCTGCAGCTCATCCGGGCGGGCGGTGAGCGGCAACAGGGAGGCAGCACCATCACCCAGCAGCTCGCCAAGGCGATCATCGGCCGCGAGAAGACCTTCGGCCGCAAGGCGCGGGAGGCCGTGCTGGCCTTGCGGCTGGAGGCCTTGCTGAGCAAGGACCAGATCCTCTGGACCTACCTCAACCAGGTCTACTTCGGCCGGGGCGCGTACGGAGTGGCCGAGGCCGCGCGCGCCTACTTCGGCCGGGAGCTGGCCACTTTGGGCATCGGGGAGCTGGCCTACCTCGCCGGCCTGCCCCAGCGCCCGTCGGCCTTCATGCGGGATCCGGCCGCCGCCCTGACCCGGCAGCGCTACGTGCTCGACCAGCTCGTGGCGCACGGCTGGGCGACCCCGGCCGAGCGCGCCGAGGCCCTGCGCCAGGGGATCACCCTGCAGACCGGACGCGACGTCACCCCCTGGCGTGCGCCCGGGGCGGTCGAGGCGATCCGCCGCCAGCTCGGCGAGGAGCTGGGCGAGAAGCTGCTGCTCACCGGCGGCCTGCAGATCGAGGCGGCCGTCAGCCTGGCCGACAGCCTGGTGGCCCAGGAGGCCCTCGCCCGCGGGCTGCAGGCGGTCGATCGGCGCCAGGGCTATCCGGGCCCCCTCGCCAGCCTGAGCCCCGCGGCCGCCTCCCGCCTGACGCAGGCCTGGCACGCGGGCCAGGACTTCACCCCGGGGGCCGACGAGGTGCGGCCGGCCCTCGTGCTGGAGGCGGCCAAGGAGCACCTGCGACTGCTCGCCGGCCCCCACGAGCTGACCCTCACGCGGGAGCAGACCCGGTGGGCTCGCCCGTACGACGAGAGCGCCATCCGGAACGAGGGCGAGCTGCACGATTTTCGCGAGATCCTCCGCCCGGGGGACGTCGTCGTCCTGGGGAAGGACGCCGCCGGCGCGTGGGAGCTGATCCCCTACGGCCCCCGCGGCGTCCAGGGGGCCCTGCTGCTGCGTGAGGTGGCCACGGGGTACGTGCGGGCCCTCGTCGGGGGGCGGGACGCCGACCTCGGCTCCTTCGACCGGGTCCACCAGGCCTGCCGCCAGCCAGGCAGCGTCTTCAAGCCGATCTTCTACAATGCCGCCCTCGCCCTCGGCTTCACCGCGGCGACGATCCTGACGGACGCCCCCTTCAAGGTCGACGTCGCGGGCAGCTTCTTCGCCTACCGTGCCCGCAACGCCGACCGCCAGTTCCGGGGCGACATGCTCCTCGCCGACGCCCTGGCCCAGTCCCGCAACATCCCGTCCCTGAAGGTTTTTCGGTACGTCGGCGCGCCGCGGGCGGTGCTCTGGGCGCAGGCCCTGGGGATCGACAGCCCCCTGGAGGCCGTGGACGCCCTGGCCCTCGGCGCCTCCTGCGTCCGCCCGGCCGAGATGGTGAACGCTTACGCCCGCTTCGTCGACCAGGGGCGCCGCGTGCCGGAGCTCCTGGTCCGGCGGGTGCGCGACGCCGCCGGGCAGACCTTGCTCGATCGACGCCACCCCTCGGATCCGGACCTGACCGCGGGTGAGGCGCTGGAGCTGCTGCGGCGCCATCGACCGCCGCCCCTCGCGCCGGGGATGACCCCGCAGCTCGCCTACCTCACCACCGCCCTGCTGCGCGGCGTCGTCCTGCGTGGCACCGCCGCGCCGGCCCGGGACCTCGCGCACGAGGCCGCGGGAAAGACGGGCACCACGGACAAGTACGACGCCTGGTTCGTCGGCTTCACGGCCCACCGGGTGGCCGGGGTGTGGGTCGGCCCGGACGACAACCGGCGCGTCCTCGGCCGGGGAGAGCACGGTGGCCGGGTCGCCCTGCCGATCTTCCGCGAGCTCGTCCAGCGGACACACCAGGGGCTGACCCCCTGGCCCCTCCCCGGCGAGCCCCCTCCCGGCATCGAGTTCGCGGCCGTCGACCGCCAGAGCGGCGCCCGGGTGCGCGAGGGGCGGGGGCTCACCCTGCCCTTCCTCGCCGGCACGGCGCCCGTGGTGGAGCGGCCGACGACCGCGCGGGATTACGGCGAGGCCGACCCGGACCGGCTGGGGGGGCGTTTTTAGGAAATCCTCCAGGGAAAACGCCAACCTCCCGGCGGCACCGAAGGTTGACGGATCCGCCGGCATGGCCTAAGCTGCACGCGGGCTATCCACCACGGGAGGGACGGATGTTCGGGCTCAACTTCTGGGAGATCCTCCTGATCGTCGTGATCGCCCTGCTGCTCTTCGGCGCCAAGGACCTGCCGAAGATCGCCCGCCAGGTGGGCAAGCTGCTGTTCCAGGTGCGCAAGGCCGGTCGCGACCTGCGCGACACCCTGGACCTCGAGGCGGAGGAACCGCCCCGCGACGCGGCCCCTCCCCGCCAGAGCCTCCGCCCGGCCGAGGAGGACCTCCCGACCAACGGCTACCCCGGGCCGCCGCTCGCGGAGCTCCCGGAGGAGCCCCCCGCCGAGTTGGTGCAGGTCGCGCTAGGTGCCGCCGCCGCGACCGCCAGCGTCGAGCGCGTGAGCACGCAGCCGGCGCCCGCCGCGCCCACCGCGCCGACGGGCACCCCACCGGTGGCCCTCCCGATCGCCGCCGCCGCGGCGGATCCGCCCGCCGCGCCGGCGATCGACGCGGCCACGCCCCCGCCGTCGGCCGAGCCGCCTGCGGACCTCGCGCCACGCTTCGAGCCCTTGCACGCGGCCGGCGAATCCTCCCCGACGGCCTGGAAGGAGGGCCTGCGCTCGAAGCTCGACCTCTCCCAGATCCAGCCGCCGGGCGACGGGCGCAGCACCACCCCGCTCCCTCACCTTCCGGGCGCCGTGCCCGTGCTGCGTCCGCTGCGCACCCGGACGCCGGCGACCGGCGCGCCGAAGGCCGCGGAGGTCGACGCCGGCTGGTTCGCGCCCCAGCTCGACTCGAGCCCCGCCCTGCCCCGCACTCCGACCACCCCGCCCCGCACGCGCACCCCCTTGCCCACGTGGGCCACGCCCGAGGCGAAGCCCGAGCCCTTGGCCGCCCAGCCCGAGCCCCCGGCCGCCCAGCCCGAGCCCCCGGCCGCCCAGCCCGAGCCCCCGGCCGCCCAGCCCGAGCCCGAGCCAGCAAAGCCCGAGCCCCTGAAGCACGAGCACGAGCACGAGCACGAGCACGTGAAGCCCGAGCCGCAGGCCGCCAAGCCCGAGCCAGCCAAGCCCGAGCCAGCCAAGCCCGAGCCAGCCAAGCCCGAGCCCATGAAGCACGAGCACGAGCACGAGCACGAGCACGAGCACGTGAAGCCCGAGCCCGCCAAGCCCGAGCCGCAGGCCAAGCCCGAGCCCACGAAGCCCGAGCCGGCAAAGCCCGAGCCGGCAAAGCACGAGCCCGCAAAGCACGAGCCCGCAAAGCACGAGCACAAGCCCGAGCCCGCCAAGCCCGAGCCAGCCAAGCCCGAGCCGCAGGCCAAGCCTCGCGCCAAGGCCAAGACGCCGGCCCCCGCCGGGGAGGGCAAGCCCGCGGCGGCCAGCGGACGGGGCCGCAAGAAGCAGCCCGCCGCCGCGAAATCGACCACGCCGGCGACCGCCAGCGCCAAGGACGAGGCGAAGAAGGGCAAGAAGACCGGAGGCGGCGGCCGGCGCCGGTGAGCGCGGGGGCTTCGCGAAGGGGTCAGGGCGCAGCGCAGATGGACGATCGGGAGCTACCGTTCACCGAGCACCTCGAGGAGCTTCGCCAGCGGCTGAAGCGCTCCCTCATCGTGGTCTTCGGGCTCTTCCTGGGGACGTTCCTGCTGCGGGAGCAGATCTTCTCCCTGGTGCAGCAGCCCATGGTCCGCGCGGTCGAGCTCTTCCTGCGCTATCATCCTGGCTCGAAATTTGCGGCTGGACTGCACTTCAAGGACCCCATCGAGCCCTTCTTCACCTACATGAAGGTCTCCTTCTTCGCCGCGCTGTTCCTGGCGGTCCCGTTCCTCCTGTACCAGATCTGGAAGTTCGTCGCGCCCGGGCTCTACAAGCACGAGAAGGTCGCCACCTTTCCCTTCCTGGTCGCCAGCACCGTCATGTTCGCGCTCGGGGCCACCTTCTGCCATCAGCTCGCCCTGCCCTTCGGCTACTATGCGCTGCTCACCTACGCGGGCAACGACCTCGTGCCCATGATGATGATGACCGAGTACACCAGCACGACCCTCACCCTGCTGCTGGCCTTCGGCGTCATCTTCGAGACCCCCGTGGTCCTGATCTTCCTCTGCCGTCTCGGCGTGCTCACCCCGGAGCAGCTTCGGCGAGCCCGCCGCTACGCGGCGGTGATCATCGCGATCGTCGCCGCTTTCCTCACCCCCCCCGACGTCGTCTCTCAGATCCTCCTGGGCATCCCCCTGTACCTGCTCTACGAGGTGAGCATCATCGGCGCCCGCTTCCTCGGCAAGCCCGTCCCCCGGGAGCCGCCCGCCGCGTCCGACCCTGGGCTCGCCGGGTAGCCCTCGCCTTTCGCCTACCGACGGAGATCCCGCGCGGCTACAATGGTCCCCGCCGAGAGCAGGAGGGCGGGCGTGGCGGAGATCAGCCAGGACGGTCGGAGCCAGCGGGCCCGGCAGCGGCGACTGGAGCGGCGTCAGCAGATCCTCGAGGCGGCGGTGCGCGTCTTCGCCTCGCGGGGATTCCACGCCACCGGGGTCAGCGACATCGTCGAGGCCGCGGCCGTCGCCCGGGGGACCTTCTACCTCTACTTCCCCTCCAAGCTGGCGGTGTTCGAGGAGCTGCTCGATCAGGTCACGCGGGCCGTGGAGGAGGCGATCACCCGGGTCGAGGTGGGGCCCGGGGCGCCGCCCGCCCTGGACCAGCTCCGGGCCAACGTCCGCCGGCTGCTGCTGCTCCCCCGGGCACGCCCCGAGCTGCTGCGCTTGCTCCTGCGGCAAGCGGTCGGCCTCGATCCCGAGCTGGACCACAAGCTGGAAGCCTTCCACCAGCGGATGTTCGCCCTGACCGAGCGCTCCCTGCGCACCGGCATGGCCAGCGGCCTGGTCCGCCCCCTCGATCCGGTGGTGACCGCCCGCTGCGTGGTCGGGGGGTTGAAGGAGCTGCTCCTGTCCCTCATCGAACGGGAGGACCTGCCGACCGCCGACCTCGAGCAGCTCGGCGAGGAGCTGCTGGCCTTCAATGCCTGGGGGTTGCTGCGGCCGGAGCTCGGCGAGCCGCTCCTGGGCTGAGGCCCGCGCCCGCCCGGCCTCCCGCTCAGACGAGCTGGCCGTGGACCCTGGCCGCGGGCGCGTCCTGCACCCGCTGGGCGAGCAGGGCCGGATCCCGGACGTACAGGGTGTTGCCCCGGGGTTGCGGCCCGGCCAGGGGCGCGAGGCGGCGGCCGTGCGGCTCGTACGCGCAGGCCGTGAAGCCCAGGTCGAGCAACGCCTCGTGGAGCTGGGCGGACCCACCCCCGTAGCGCTCCCCGTGCCCGGCCGTCTCGGCGATGACGACCTGGGTGCGGGCCAGGGTCTGCGGGCCGCCCGCCACCACCTGCTGCTCGTAGCCCTCGACGTCCAGCTTGACGATCCAGGGCACCCGGCCCGCGGCCAGGAGGTCGAGGGTGGTGACGGGCACCTCGAGGAGGTCCTCCTCCGCGCCCGTGGCGACGTGGTTGGTGGTGTCGAGGCTCCGGGTGAAGGGCAAGGTGCCCGGGGCCGCGCCGAGGGCGGTGCGGACCGCCTGCACCCGGGCGGTGAGGCCGTTGAGCCGGACGTTGTCGAGCAAGGCGGCGAAGGTCGCGGGCACCGGCTCGACCGCCAGGCAGGAGGCGCCGACCGCACCGGCCGCGAGCACGGTGTAGGCGCCGACGTTGGCGCCGACGTCGACGAAGAGGTCCCCCGGCCGCAGGGCGTGCAGGCAGAAGGCCATCTCCGCATACTCGTGCAGCCCGACGTAGAGGTTGCCCGTCGCGCCGGTCATCCCCGGTCGCAGCAGCAGGCGCGTGTCGTTGACGAAGGGCACCGCGACCGCGCCCGGAGCCAGCCGCCCGCCGAGCTGCCAGCGCAGGACGCGGCCGAGCGCGGCCCGACGCTCCGTGCGGGAGAGGGGATGGCGCCAGACGAAGCCGACGAGCTGGAGGCCGCCCCGCACGAGCGGCACCAGCGGCACGCGGTGCGGGACACCGTGGGCCGCGGCGGGCACCGCCGGGATCGGCGACGCACGCCCCACGCGCGGCGATTCCCCCGTCGCCCCCGGCTTCTCCCAGAAGAACGTGCTCCAGAGGCCGTTGCTCGTCTCCCGCCGCGGCCAGCCCGCCAGCCAGGGGTCCGCGAGGCGGTACTTGTCCCGCTCGGCGTTGTCGAGGATCAGCAGCCCGCCCGGCTTCAACTTGGGGATCGCCTCGAGGATGCAGGCCACGCGCGCCCGCCCGTCGACGAGGACAAAGTCGAAAGTCCCATCCGGATACTGCTCGATCTCCCGAAAGTACCGGACGAACTCGGGCTTGGGGGGCACCGGCAGGCGCGCCTCTCCGGGCCAGCCCGCCAGCAGGTCGGCCGGGGGCTCCTCCCGCCCGAGGGGAGGGATCAGCCGGTAGTCGACCTTCCCGGCGAGGCCGGCCTCCTGCAACTGCCGCACGACCTCGCCGTGCCAGGCCGCGTCGTGCTCCACGCTCTTCAGGGAGGCCACCCGCCGGGCGAAAAAGAGGGTGCTGCGGCCGCTCCCCCACTCGAAGCCCACCATCTCCGGCGTGAGCCAGTCCTCGAGCAGGGCGATGGCCTCCGGGGTGAGCCAGGGCGCGGCCGGGTGGGTCCAGCGGTAGACGCGATCACGGACGGTGGGCAGCAGCCGGGCGAGCTTCATCGTGGCCTCCTCGGGAGGCAGACGGTAGCGGGCCGGCGAGCAGGGGTCAACCGCCGAGACCGATCCGGCGCGTGCCGCCCGGGCGGAGGCCCAGGGAGCTCCACAGGGCACCGGAGAGGGCGGCCAGGGAGGCCGGCGGCTCGGGGAGCGAGAAGCCCAGGCGCTGCAGCAGAGAGCCGGAGATGGGCCGGACCGTGCCCTGGCCCCGCCCGGCGGAGACCGCCTGACGTCTGCGGAAGCCCGACTCGACCTCGAAGACGAAGCCGTCGAGCAAGGCGGGATCCACCGGATCGCCGTTGAGGGCCAGGGTCAAGGAGGGCAGGCCCTCCCGGGCGGCCGCATGGAAGAGCTGCGCCTCCGCGATCTTGCTCGGCATGCACTCCAGGGGTCCGAGGCTGAGGGTGCCGTCGATGAGCCCGCTGCGCCACTCGTGGACCGGGCCGCCGACGGTGAGCACCGCCTCGCCCTCCAGCTCCGGCCGCAGGTAGTCCCCGGCCGCGGCCACGCTCTGGACGACGGTCGTGCGTGGCCCCCAGCCGAGGGGCTCACCGATGGCCCGGTGGCCGCGGCGCAGGATCTCCTGCTGGACCTGGTAGCTCAACCAGCCGTCGAAGCTGCGCCCCCGGTTCTTCACCGCGTTCTCGTGCTCGACGTACTCCAGCCACTCGCTGAAGGGCGCCAGGCGCACCCGCACGCCCCGCTCCTGTAGCCGGTCGATCGCGAAGTCGTTGGCGAAGGGATCGAGGCGGACGTAGATCTCGCCGACCACCAGCACCGTCGGCAGCACGCGGGGCCGGCAGCAGGCCGCGAACCGCCGCCCGGCCTCGTGCAGCAGGGGACCGACGCCGAAGAGGCGGCCCGTCGCGACCTCCCGCAAGGCCCGGGGGAGCCGGAGGTCGCCGGCCGCGGCCTGCTGCAGCAAGCTGGACAGGGCGGCCGCGAGCTCGGCGTACACGGTGGCCGCGCTCCCGGCCCGCAGCTCGGCCGGCCGGGTGTGGTACAGGGCCTCCGCGAGCAGGTCCTCCGCGGCGAAGCCGACCATGGCCAGGACCGCGAAGCCGGCGGGCACTCCCTCGAAGTAGTCCTTGTCCTCGGGCGCCCAGATCCGGACCCGGTCCTTGGCCCCGACTCGCTCGAGGACGATCTTGTGCAGCAGGTTGTAGACGCCGAAGCGGCAGGGGCCCTTGGCCGTCGGCATGAAGAAGGCGAACAGCTCCTCGTCGACCTCGTCCCGCTGGAGGCGCTGCAGCAGGCTGCCGAGGGTGATCGTCAGGGGGACGCACTCCTTGCCCGAGGTGTGCCGCCGCCCGAGGGCCAGGGCCTCCCGGTCCGGCCGGGGCAAGGCCTCGGCAGGCATCCCCAGGCCCCGCAGGCAGGCCGCGAGGGACTCGGCCCCCGGCCCCATGCGGGGCACGAGCACCCGCTCGCGCCGCCGCCGCACCTCCCCCATGCCCTCGCGATCGAGCTCGATGAGCCGCAGGCGCCGCGGCCGGGGCCCGGTCGCGGCCGGCGCGGCCCCGCGGTGCTCCCGCACGCAGTGGAGGAAGGCCTCCACCCGGGTCCGGGTGCCTGCGTCCCCGGAGTGGCCGTCGGTCTCGATGACCGCGTGGGGCTTCCCTTCCATCAGGTAGCCGAAGAAGTGCAGGCCGAAGCTGTCGGGGCCGCAGGAGTAGTTGCTGCACCAGAGCGCGTACACTCCGGGGGTGCGGCGGATCTGGTGGGCCGCGCGCAGGGAGCGCTGCGCATAGCCCCAGTAGACCTCCGTGAAGACCGGCACCTGCTCGTCGATGGGGTAGCAGTCCACGGGGATCGGCAGGACGCCCTGCTCCCGCAGGATCGTCGGCACGTTGGAGTTGAGGACCGTGTTGTACAGGGTGTAGGGGCGCCCCAGGGTCACCACGGGGATCAGCCCCTGGGCCTGCGCGAAGTCCAGCGCCTGCTGGCCGAGGCGCAGCAGCTCCCGGTCGAAGCTCTCCTGCTCCCGGGCCGCGGCCGCGTAGGCCGGGGCCCAGTCCTCGTCCGCCGTGGGGAGGCCCAGCTCCCGGCAGATCGCCCGGCAGCTCTCCTTCAGCTCCCGGGAGCGCACGCCGCCCGGCCCGAAGTCGAGCACCGGCGACAGCAGGCGCGGCGCCTCCGGGCCGAGGTCCCAGCGGAGCAGGTCGGGGCTCGCCTGGACCACCGGACAGAGCACGCTGCGCGGCTCGGCGGCCGTGCGGGGCAGGCTGCGCAGCATCGGCAGGAAGAGCAGCGCGGGCCGTCTCTCGGCGAGCTGGCTGATCAGGCCGTGGTACTGCTGCAAAGGTGCGCAGAAGGGGACGTTGGCCTCCTCGATCCCCCGCTTGAGCAGGGCCTGCCCGGCCTGCCGCTGCACGGTCAGGTCGAAGCCCAGCCGGTACAGGAAGGTGGCGAAGAAGGGGAAGAGCCCCTTGAGCACGAACTCGTCGGTCAGGGCGATGCGGGGGCGGCCCCGGTCGGGCAGCCGCGTGGCGATGAGCTCGTCGATCCAGCGCTCCCGGGCGCGGAAGGGGTCGGGCGTCAGGTCGGGCAGCTTCTGGCGCCCGGTCCCCCGGTCGTACAGGGAGCAGCCGCCCCCCCAGCAGAAGCTCCCGGGCTGGCCCCCGACCTCCGTGCGGATCCGCTCGATCCGGCAATGATTTCCAGGAGTTCCGCAGCCCTTGGTCGAGGTGCAGACGAAGCTGTCGCGGGTCACCACCCGGGCCGCCAGGAACCGCTCCAGGGGCAGGCGTTCGCTCGTCGACGCCTCCTCCCCCGGCGCGGCAGCGAGCGGCCGCGCGGCGAGGGTCAGCAAGGCGATGCCGAGCGCGCCGACGGTCCCCGGGTCCGGGGGGACGATCACCTCGGCGCCCGTCTGGCGCGCCACGGCTGCGGCGAGGGCATCCCCGGCGAACGGCATGCCCTGGCAGAAGACCACCTCGCCCACGGGCCGATTGCCCTTGACCCGGTTGAGGTAGTTGCCGACCACCGAGTCGTAGATCCCGGCGATGATCGGGCCGCGCTCCTGGCCCGTGGCCACCGCCTCGTCGAGGATCTCGGCCATGAACACGGAGCAGTGCTGGCCGAGGGAGACCGCGCCGTCGGCCGCGAGGGCCTCCCGGCCGAGGCCGGCGACATCGGTCACGCCCTCGAAGCGCCGCCCCTGCTCCTCGATGAACGAGCCGGTCCCCGCGGAGCAGGCCTCGTTCATCGCCGCGTCGACGACCCGCCCCTGGGCCAGCCGGATGTACTTGGCGTCCTGGCCGCCGATCTCGAAGATCGTGTCGACGCGCGGGTCGTAGTGGACCGCGCCCCGGGCGTGGGCCGCGATCTCGTTGAGCACGAAGACCTGCTCGCTGCCGAAGCACGAGGTCAGCAACGAGCCGACGATCTCCCGCCCGCTGCCGGTGACCCCGCAGCGCCGGATCGGGTGGCCGCCCCAGGGGCTGGCCAGAAGCTCCTCGACCAGGCCCTGGGCGGCCCCCACAGGGTTGCCGAGGGTGCCCCGGTAGCCTTGCCAGACCGGCTCGCCGGTCGCGGCCTGCAGCAGCACCGCTTTGGACCCCGTGGAGCCGATGTCGAGGCCGAGGATCAGGGGCGCCGGCGTGGGACCGGGCTCGGGGAAGGGGGGGCGGGTCAACCGCTGCACCCGGTCGAGGGAGGCCGCGAGGGGCGGCCGGACCTCCAGCAGGTCGGGACCAGGGCCCGCGGCCAGGGCCGCCAGGGAAGGTCGAGGGGAGGCGGCCTCCGTCGCGGCGTACAGGGCAGCACCGAGCGCGTCGGTATAGAGGAGCTGCTCGAGGTCCCCGGGCAGCAGCGTCAGCCCGTGCTTTGCACAGAACTTCTCGAAATGATTGCGGATCCTCCGAGAGCGGGCGACCCCTCCGAGGAGCAGCAGCCGCGGCGGACACTGCCGGGGCTTGACCAGCACCTCCACGTTCTCGGCCACCGCATCGAACAGCCCGGCGAGGATCCGCTCCCGGGGCTGCCCGCCGTTGGCGAGGTGGGTCAGGTCGGTCTTGAGGATGACCGGACAGCGCCCGGACAGGGGGCAGGGCGTGGTGACCTCCTCGACGAGGGTCGCGGCCTCCGCGATGCCCAGGGAGAAGCGCTCCACGAGCTGCCGCAGGAAGTTGCCGGTCCCCTGGGAGCACCGGCTGTTCTCCCGCAGCACCTCTAGCCCGCCCTCCCGCAGCTCGAGCACGGAGAAGCCGTGGCTGCCGATGGTGACGAGGGTCGCGGGCCCGAGGTCGGGCAGCAGGAAGCGGCAGCCCGCCCCCCGCGCCTGCTTCTCGGGCACCCGGGGCAGGGCGAGGGAGCGGCTCAACCGGCCGCAGGCCGCGGCCCCCGTGACCGACTCCCAGCCCCAGGCGTCGAGGGTCCCGAGCAGCAGGGCGCGAGGCTCCTTGTGGTGCTCGAGGAGCAGCCGGCGGCTCCAGACGAGCGACCCTTCGTCGCTGCGGGTCAGCTCCACCAGCTTGAGGGTCTCGGCCCCCAGATCGATCCCGAGGTAGCGCGTGGCCACGGCATCCTCCACCAGGCAGGACGGTCCTGGCGGAGATAACTAGACTGACACGTCAGTCTAGTCAAGCCGGACTGGCCCCCGGGGGGGCGAACCCTCGCGGACGCCCTCAGTCTCCCTGGTTCCAGGCGAAGCGCCCCCAGCAGATCTGGCGCCGGTCCGCCCGCCGGATGCCGCAGGCGTGGGTGTCGGCGGCGGCGACCGCGTCCAGGAGGAGATGCGTCGGGGTCTCGCCGACCTGCCGGTACTGGTCGTAGCCCCAGCAGCGGACGGTGCCGTCCGAGCGGACCCCGCAGCTATGGTTGAGCGCGGCGGACACCTGCGCGTAGGGCAGGCCCCCGGGAGCCCCGGAGGCCTTGGCGTTGGAGTCGCTGCCCCACCAGGCGACCGCCCCATCGCTCTGGCGCACGGCGAGGGTGTGGTCATCGCCGGCGGAGACCGCGAGGAAGGCCACGCCGCCGGGCACCCCGCTGACCTGGCCCCGAGTGTCGTACCCCCAGCAGTGCGCGAGTCCAGCGCCGCTCCCGACCGCGCAGGTGTGGCGGTTGCCCGCCTCGACGGAGTCGAAGGAGATGCCCGCCGGGGGCGTCAGCACCAGCGCGCTGCCGCCGTACCCCCAGCAGAGCACGGCGTGGTCGGTCCCCCGCACGGCGCAGGTGTGCTGCCGACCCGCCGAGATCTGGACGAAGGCGCCACCGGAAGGGGTCCCGCTCACCTGCTGGTACATATCGTTCCCCCAGCAGCGGATCTCGCCCGAGCCCCGCAGGATCCCGCAGGTGTGATCGCTCCCGCAGGCCACCTGCTCGAAGGCCAGGGTGGTGGGGGCGAGGTGGACCCGATCGCTGGAGCCCCAGCAACGCAGCAACCCCGACCCCTCGAGCACGCCGCAGCCGTGGTAGGAGCCCGCGCACACCTGCCGGAACGCCAGGTCGTTGGGCAGACCGCTGACCTTGGCGGCCGCGTCGTCGCCCCAGCAGAGCGCGAAGCCGTCACGGCGGCGGATGCCGCACGCGTGGTCCCAGCCCACGGCGACCTCCTGGAGCACCTCCCCCGCGGGCGGCGCGGGGACCAGTCCCCCGGGGAGGCGCCCCCAGCAGACGAGGGCGTCGTCTTCCTGGCGCACCCCGCAGCTAAAGTACTCACCAGCCTGGATGTCGGCGAAGGCCACCCCCGCGGGGACCCCGCTGACCTGGCCCAGACCATCGTAGCCCCAGCAGACCACGGTCCCGTCGCTCGCCCGCCGGGCACAGGCATGGGACCCACCGGCCGCGACCTGGGCGAAACCGCCCCCCGCCGGGGCGCCCGAGACCTGCTGGGCGTGATCCCGCCCCCAGCAGACCACCCCGCGGTCGCTGGCCCGCAAGGCGCAGGAGAAGTAGTCCCCTCCGGACACCTCGTCGCAGGCCGTCCCCGCGGGCGCCCCCGACACCTCGCCGTACGAGTCGCTCCCCCAGCACTGGACCCGCGCGTCGGCGCGACGCAGACCGCAGGTGTGCTGCCGGCCCGCGTCCAGCGACGCGAAGTCGACCCCGGCCGGAGCCGCGGCCACGCTCCCGCTCACGTCCCGCCCCCAGCAGACCAAGCTCCCGTCGCTGCTGCGGAGGCCGCAGCCGTGCTGCCACCCGGCGGTCAGGGCGTCGAACGACTCGCCCTCGGGGGCCAGGACCCCGTTGCGATCGGGGACCAAGCCCCAGCACAGCAGACCGCGGTCGCCCTGGCGCAGGGCGCAGGAGAACACCCCGCCCGCCGCGAGGGCCACGACGGGCACCCCACACTCGATCGCGTTGGGCAAGGTGGTGGTGAGGCCCTCCGCGCACGGCTGACAGGCCCGGTCCGCGGTCGGGCTGCCCGCGGCGGTGACGTGGGTCCCGGGCGCGCAGGTGGACCAGGGGGTGCAGGACTCCTGGTTCTCCGACGCCGTGAAGCTCCCGGCCGCGCAGGCTGAGCAGGCTCGGTCCGCGGCACTCGTGCCGAAATCTGAAACGAAAGTCCCGGGGGCGCAGGTGGACCAGGGGGTGCAGGACTCCTGGTTCGCCGACGCCGTGAAGCTCCCGACCGCGCAGGCTGAGCAGGATCGGTCCGCGGTGCTCGTGCCGGAATCCGAAACGAAAGTCCCGGGGGCGCAAGTGGACCAGGGGGTGCAAGACTCCTGGTTCTCCGACGCTGTGAAAGACCCGGCCTCACAGGCCGCGCAGGCTCGGTCCGTGGTCGGACCTCCCGCGGCGGTGACGTGGGTCCCGGGGGCGCAGGTGGACCAGGGGGTGCAAGACTCCTGGTTCTCCGACGCCGTGAAAGACCCGGCCTCACAGGCCGCGCAGGCTCGGTCCGCGGTGGGGCTGCCCGCGGCGGTGACGTGGGTCCCGGGGGCGCAGGACGACCACGGCAAGCAGAGGGCCTCGTCGGGAGTCGAGGTGAAGCTCCCGGCCGCGCAGGCTGAGCAGGAGCGGTCCGCGGTACTCGTGCCGGAATCTGAAACGAAAGTCCCGGGCGCGCAGGACGACCAGGGGGTGCAGGATTCCTGGTTCTCCGACGCCGTGAAGCTCCCGGCCGCGCAGGTTGAGCAGGAGCGGTCCGCGGTACTCGTGCCGGAATCTGAAACGAAAGTCCCGGGCGCGCAGGACGACCAGGGGGTGCAGGCTTCCTGGTTCTCCGACGCCGTGAAAGACCCGACCTCACAGGCCGCGCAAGCTCGGTCCGCGGTCGGACCTCCCGCGGCGGTGACGTGGGTCCCGGGGGCGCAGGACGACCACGGCAAGCAGAGGGCCTCGTCGGGAGTCGAGGTGAAGCTCCCGGCCGCGCAGGCTGAGCAGGATCGGTCCGCGGTACTCGTGCCGGAATCTGAAATGAAAGTCCCGGGGGCGCAGGACGACCAGGGGGTGCAAGACTCCTGGTTCTCCGACGCCGTGAAAGACCCGGCCTCACAGGCCGCGCAAGCTCGGTCCGCGGTCGGACCTCCCGCGGCGGTGACGTGGGTCCCAGGCGCGCAGGACGACCACGGCAAGCAGAGGGCCTCGTCGGGAGTCGAGGTGAAGCTCCCGGCCGCGCAGGCTGAGCAGGAGCGGTCCGCGGTACTCGTGCCGGAATCCGAAACGAAAGTCCCGGGCACGCAGGACGACCAGGGGGTGCAGGATTCCTGGTTCTCCGACGCCGTGAAAGACCCGGCCTCACAAACCGCGCAAGCTCGGTCCGCGGTCGGACCTCCCGCGGCGGTGACGTGGGTCCCGGGCGCGCAGGACGCCCACGGCAAGCAGAGGGCCTCGTCGGGAGTCGAGGTGAAGCTCCCGGCCGCGCAGGCCGCGCAGGAGCGGTCCGCGGTACTCGTGCCGGAATCCGAAACGAAAGTCCCGGGCGCGCAGGACGACCAGGGGGTGCAGGACTCCTGGTTCTCCGACGCCGTGAAAGACCCGGCCTCACAAACCGCGCAAGCTCGGTCCGCGGTCGGACCTCCCGCGGCGGTGACGTGGGT
>JAVEVO010000110.1:0-22070 GCA_034005005.1 Myxococcota bacterium | reverse complement strand
CCGGCTGACGGCGATCCGCATACCCCTCGGCCTGGACGAGCAGGTGCCCGTTGCCCCAGACGCCTTCGAGCAGGAAGCGGCCCCGATCGTCCGTGACCGTGCCGGCCTGTACTTCGAAGCGGACGCGGGCGAAGGGGACCGGATCGCCCTCGACGTCGACGACCTGGCCGCCGAGCAGCCCGGCGAGGAGCAGCCGGACCTCGATCCCCTCCTGGCGCTGCCCCGGGAGGAGCTTGAAGGGGCCGAGCAGGGCCGGGCGATGGCCGGCGTGGCGGCAGACGAGATGCCAGGTCCCCGGTGGGAGGGGCGTCAGGCGGAAACCGCCGGTGGCATCGCTCCGGCCGACGGTCTCCTCGCCGCCGCGACCCTCGGCTCCCAGCCGGCGGCGCAGGCGGTCCCGGATGAGGCCGTCCGCACCCCGGGGGAGCGGGCCGACCGCACCGTCGCTGCCGACGACCTCGAGCTCGGCCCCGGCTATCGGGGCTCCGGCCTGGTCGACGACCTTCCCGGCGAGGGCCGCCGCGGGCTGCAGGGTCACCCGCAGCGACTGCTCCGGGCCCGCCTCCTCCAGGGGAGTGACCTCCAGGGGTTGCTCGAGGAGGGGGGCGAGGCCCGCGGCGCGCAGGGAGAGCTGGTAACGTCCGGGGGGGAGTGGGCCGAGCCGGGCCTGCCCGGAGGCGTCGGTGGCCACGCGCACCGCCAGGGTCGCCGGCAGGAAGGGCGCCAGCAAGAGCTGCGCACCGGGCACGGGCCGCCCATCGTCGCCGCGGAAGACCTCGAGGGTGATCCGCGGGTGAGGCTCGACGACGATCCCCTGCTCCGTCTCCGCGCGGGAGGCGGTCACCTGCACACCCTCGAGGAACCCGGAGGCGAGGTCCGGCTCCCGGACCGCGCGCAAGGCATACCAGCCGACGGGGAGGCGCGGGAAGGAGAAGCGCCCCTCCGGATCGCTGCGCACGGTGCGCGGCGGCCAGATCCCGGAGCCGGCGACCGTCACCAGCGCCCCTGCCACCGGGCGGGCGTGGCTGGCGTGGAGCACCACCCCCGTGAGGCCGCGCTGGGCGAGCAGGGTGAGGCTGAGCCCGCGGGTGCCGGCGGCCACCGGTGCGCGGCTCGCGATCTCGCCGGTCTCCTCCACGGCCGAGACGCGATAAGCTCCCAGGCCCAGGCCAGGCAAGAGGAAGCTCCCGTCGGGCGCGGGCCGGGCGGTGACCGTGGGACGGGTCTCCCAGGCGACCAGCGGCTCGGCCTCGACCTGCGCCGCGGCGGAGAATCGCTGGAGGATCCCCTCGATGGCGAACCCCTGCTCGAGCTCGAGGATCAGCAACGGTCCGCCGGAGAGCTGGCCCGCGGCGAGCTGCCAGGCCAGCCCGGGCGCACCGGCCTGCACATCGTAGCGCCCGCGCGGCAGGGCGACCTGGAAGTAGCCGCCAGGACCGGTCCGTGCGGTCCAGCGGGCGTCATCGGCCGCGGTGTGCCGGATCGCGGCGGCACGTCGCCACCAGTCGGGGCCGGGGAGCTGCCAGGGGCGGATCTGGATCTCGGCGTCGGCTACCGGTGCGCCCTGGAGGCCGAGGACCAGCCCGCGCAGGACCGCGGTCCGGGGGAGGGAGGTCGCGTGGGGAGCCGGGAAGGCCGAGGGGGACGCTTTTGGGGGGTCACAGCCAGCGGGCCGCCAGGTGCGCGGTCCGAACAGGCCGAGCAGCGCCAGGCCGAGCAGCGCCAGGCCGAGCAGCGCCAGGCCGAGCAGCGCCAGGGGCCGCCAGCGGCCGTCGGATCCTCCCGGACCCCGGGTGGTCGGCTCCTTGTCCTCTCCGCGGGGATCCATGCGTGCGCCCCTGGCCGTCTCGCTCGCGTCTCACCCCTACCACGTCCCGCGGCGGCGGACGAGGGGGATCCCGCGCCGCTCGAGCCGTGGGCTGGTTCGCTCCCTGGGGGCCGGCGGAGTGGGGGGAGGAGGTGTGCAGGAGGGGTGAAGGAGGTGCCGCGGCTACTCCGTGTCGTCGTCGGCGGCGGGGGCGGCGCTTCCCGGAGCAGCCTCGGGCTTGGCGCTCCCGGCCGTGGCGGGCTCCGCCGAGCCGGCGGCGGCGGCGCTCCCCTCGGCGGGCTCGGCCGAACCGGGGGCGGCCGAGCCGGGGGCGGCCGCGGGCGCCGCGCTGCCGGCGGCCGCGTCGGGAGCGGGCTCGGCTGGCGCGGGCGCTGGCTTCTCGCTGGGAGGCGGCACGCGCGGATCGTCGAGGCCGACGAGGTAGACGAAGTCGCCGTAGATCGCCTCGCCCTCGTCCGTGATGAGGCTGTACGCGGCGGACAGGGTCAGCAGCAGCTCCTTGGCGGTGGTCTCGGGCGCCGGGACCAGCACCAGCCGGAAGTTGTCCGGGAGTCCGTCGTAGATCTGGGTCAGCTTGGCGACGAGTCCGTTGTAGTCGTGGCCCGTCGGGACGTCGGCGATCACCGCGGGGGCCTCGCTCCCGACGACCACGGCCAGGTCGGCCTGGTTGATCTTCAGGAGCACGTCGAGGGGCGGCTTCGCGGTGTCGGCGTTCTCGAGCTCGACACGGTAGGCCACGTTGACCTTGATCTCGGAGGCCGCGGCCGGAGCGGGCGTCGGGAGCGCGAGCCCCTTCAGCAGCGCGCTGACGCAGGCCGTCGCTCCCTGCCCCCCGAACTCGTCCCCGGCCGTCACCTTGACCTCCTGGACCGCCCCCTTGTCGTCGACGAGGACATCGGTCTCGAGCTTGCCGCGATGGGCGTCCGTGAGGTTGTCGCCGTAGCAGGCTCGGATCGCTTCGAGCTGCGCGTCGAGCTGGGCGTTTACCGCATTGACCTGCTTGGCCAGTCCGCCGGTGGCCTTCTTCGCCTTGGCCACCACCTTGATCTTCAAGGGGATCTTTGCCTCCTGCGCCACGGCCAGCAGGTCGACCGGGAGCACGCCGAAGGCCGCATCGCCCTCCTTGGCCAGGGCGGCGAGCTGCACCCGGTTGCGCCCATTTTTGGCCTCGGCCGCGGTGAGCAGCACCGGCGAGAAGAGGGAGAAGGGGACCGCACCGTCCATCAGCAGGTGAGCGGGAGCGCCCTTCAGTGCCGTCGCCAGGAGGGTGATCTTGCCATCGGTGAGGCCCTCGACCTTACCCTGGACCACGGGGATCGGCTCGATCCCCTCGGCCCGGACCGCGTCCAGGGTCACCTTGACCTCGGCGGCCTTGGCCGCCGGAGCCTTGGCGCTGGGTGCGACCACCAGCACCGGCTCAGCGGGCGGGGGCGGCGGCGGCGGCGGCTCCGGCTCGGCCGTGCCGCTGCCGACGGCCTCACCCGAGGCCGCCTCGGCGCCCGTGGCTGTGGCGGTCCCCGATGCCGCCTCTTCGCCGGAGCCCTCGGCCGTGCCTTGCTGGGCACGCGAGATGCCGGCGCGCTTGCCCGCGCCGGCGCCGCTCTGCCAGAGGGCGAAGCCGACCACGCCGACGGCGATGACCAGCACGGCCACCGTGGCGATGAGCAGGATCAGCTTGCCCTTGCCCGTCCCGGAGGCGGCGGCAGGCGGCGGTGCCTTGGCCGGTGCCGGCGGCGCAGGTGGAGCCGGCGCCTTGGGCTTCTTGGAGAACGTGGGAGCCAGGGGGGGCGCCGCGGCAGGCGGCGGCGGCGGGCTCGGAGCGGGTGGGGGCGCGCCGAAGGTGACCGGTGGTGGTGGTGGGAGCGCGTCCTCGCCAGTGTCGGCGGGCCAGCTCGTCGGCTCCTCGTCGCCCGGCAAGGCCTCGAGTCCCGGCTCGTCGCCAAATCCACTTGGCAAATCGGGGGCTTGGGCCTCTTCTCCCTCGAATGCGGGCTCCTCGCTGGAGTAGGCCTCGGCAAACTCGGCCTGCAGCTCCGCCTCGACTCCCTGATCTGCGGGAGCCTCGAGGAGCGCGGCCTGCTCCTCGTCGGCGAACAGCTCCAGCGGGGGCTGCTGCTCCTGTTCGGACAGCTCTTCCGGGACCTCCTCGGTGGCCTCCACCGAGGGCAGGGAGATCGCCTGGTCGGCGTCCTCCGGCTCCGGGAGCAGCTCCTCGGCCGGGGCGTCCTCGGTCCAGCCTTCCAGCCCTTCGGCGAGCGCGGCCTCCTCGGCGGGTGGCGCCTCCGCGAAGTCCGGGACCTCCTCGCCCTCCTGAGACCACGCTTCTTCGAGGGACCAGCCGGCCTCCTCGGCCGGGGCCTCTCCCGCCTCTTCGAACGGCTGCTCCTCGGCGGCGGGCTCGAGATCGCTCGCCGCGGCCGGCGCGAACTCATCCTCGAATCCCGGCTCGGGCTCGCCCTCGGCGGGCAGACCCGCACCGCCAGCCCCGAGCAGCTCGGCTTCCTCTTCGGGGGTGAGCTGCAGGGCAGCCTCCAGCTCCTGGGCCGGGGGGGCGAGGGGTTGCGGGGGCGTCGCGGGCTGCTCCTCGGCCGCCGGCGTGGCCGAGATCCGGCCGACCAGGGCCCCGGTGGCCTTGCGCAGCTTGGCCGAGGTGGCGGCCATCGTCGATTGCTCGCCCGGCGCCTCGCCAGGGGTGGGCAGGGGCGGCGGTGTGGGCCGACGCATCTCCTTGAGGCCGGCGAGGGGGGCGATCCCTGGCGCCTTGGCGGCCGGCTTGACCGGCGGCGCGGGGCGCGTCGGTGGCGCGGCGACGGGGGGGCGCACCGCGGGAGCTGGCTGGCGAGGCGCCGGCGCGGCGGTCCCGCTGCCGAGACGCACCGCTGGAGCCGCCGGTGCCGGAGCCGCCGGTGCCGGAGCCGCTGCAGGGACGGGCACCCCGGGGACGGGCGGCGGAGGAGCAGCGGCCTCGTCACCGGGCAGATCGAGCGCGTCGAGGGCCGACAGGTCGATGTTCTGGAGCATCACCGTCGCGTGGCCGTCGTCCTCGTCGTCCTCGTCCTCGTCATCGTCGTCCTCGTCCTCGGGAGCTGCCACGGGCGCGCCGTCCCCGATGAGGGCCTCCAGCTCGTCCACGGCGTCGTCGAGGGAGGAGAGCGTCTCGGCAGACGGCTCACCGGTGCCGCTCCCTGCTCCGCCGATGGCGTCGAGGAGTGCCCCCCCGGCCTGCTCCTCGGCGGCCCGCAGGGCCTCCGGGCGTCCGACCAGGATCGGTGCGCCGCAGCTCGTACAGCGTAGCTCGACCGCGGTGGCGGGGAGCATGGCGTCGGGCAGGACGAAGCGGCTCGTACACTTCTTGCAGGTGAACTCCATACTGCATTCTCCGCGGGATGCTCGGCCTGGATGCGTCCCCAAGAGGCTGCCGCGGACCTCGCTCCTGAGCGGGTCTCGCCGGCTGCCAGGACGTCCTTGTGAAGTACCACCTTCCGCGCTCGAACGTCAAGCGGGAAAGCGGGACGCAACATTGAATGAAACTAGATGGTTAGCGGATTTTCGTCGTCAGCGGCCCCGCGCCGCCGCGCGTCCGGGGGGCTGGGAGCGTGCGCCGTCGGCGTCTGGGCCGCTCCCCGGGGGTAGGGAGCAGCCCCTGGACCAAGGGTCAACGTGCCGGTGCGGGCAACTCGAGGAGGCGATCCACCTCACGCAGCTCCGCCTCGGCCTGCCGGAATCGTTCCTGGCCTTGCAGCACCAGCGGGATCCCGGCGAGACCCATGGCCGCGCACGCAACCCAGGAGACGGACAGCGGGAACGCGGCGCCCTCCCCGCTGCCGGCGGCCAGGCCGATCCCGCTCGCCCCGACCGCCAGCGCGAACCAGAGCAATCCTCGGCGCACCTCGCCGACCGCGGCATCCCGCTCGACCTCGAGCACCGCGAGCCGGTCGAGGAGCAGATCGAGCTGCTGGACCGGGCTCTCTTGCTGCAGGAGGCCGGTCACTGGCCCGGGGGCGGGACCCAGGGAGGGGGGGAGGTGCCCGGGCATCGACCCCGGCGCCAGGGTGGGCGCGACCGGCAGGGCGTCGGCCGTGGCCGGATCAGCCCCCTCGACCGCGGCGGCCGGGGGGGGCGCGGCCGGCTGCGCGAGCGCCGGCCCCGGCAGGACGAGGGAGGTCAGCAACTGCCACCAGAGCAGCCGACGCGGCCTCGAACGGAGCGGTGGGCACCTCACGGGGACACTCTACCACGGCCCCGCCGTCCCGCCCAGCGGCCTCTGGCTGCCTCGCCGCCCATTGACCTGGGCTGCAGGAGAGGAATAATGATCCAGATGTCGGCGATCGTCACGCTCACCACGGACTTCGGGATCTCGGACAGCTACCTGGCCGCGATGAAGGGGCGGCTGCTGTCCCTCGTACCCGACCTGCGCCTGGTCGACGTCAGCCACACCATCCCCCTCGGCAACATCCTGCGCGGGGCGCTGGCGGTCCGGGACGTCGTCCCGTACTTTCCCCCGGGCACGGTGCACCTCGTGGTCATCGATCCCGGCGTGGGCAGCAGCCGTCGTCCGCTGCTCGTGCGGACTCCCTCCTGGCAGGCGGTCGGACCCGACAACGGCGTGCTGTCCTTGCTCTGGGAGGGGGGCGCCGACGTCCGCTTCTTCGAGCTGCAGCGGGACGCGGTCGCCCGTGGCCCCGTCTCCAACACCTTCCATGGTCGGGATCTCTTCGCTCCGGCTGCGGCGCTCCTCGCCGCGGGCCGTCCGGCCGAGGAGCTGGGCCTCCCCCTCGCCGATCCGGTGCGCCTCGAGCTGCCGGCGCCGGTGGTGGCCGAGCTGTCCGTGGTCGGCGAGGTGCTGTACCACGACTCCTTCGGCAACCTGGTGACCAACATCCGTGAGGACCAGCTCCCGGGAGAGCCAGCGGGGCTGCTGGTCGAGGTGGCGGGGCGGGTCGTGCGGGGGCTGGCCCAAAACTACACCCAGCATCAAGGAGGGCTGCTCGCGCTGATCGGCAGCACGGGCCTGCTCGAGATCGCTCAGCCCGGTGGGTCGGCCCATCAGGCGCTCGGGGTCGACTTCGGCACCCGGGTGCGGGTGACGGCCGCGGACTGCCGCTCGATCACCTGGCGGTGAATCCATGAAGCCCTTGGTCCACTCTTCAGGTCCCCGTGCTCGTCGTGTCACCCCGCGACCCGGCCGCCGCGGCTCCGGTCGTGCGTGTCCGGTCTTCGCGACCCTCGGCCTGCTGCTGCTCGGTGGCTGCAACCAGCTCGAGGGCGCGGGGGAGATGGCCGGCCGCCTCGATCTGCCCGGCTGCACCGGGCTGGGCGACACCTTCGCGATGTCCTTCGACTTCTTCTCGGTGGAGCCCTTCGCCGGCGGTGGGCTCGTCATTCGCCTCCAGCAGGGCGGTCGCGGGCTCGAGACCAGCGAGGGGCTCATGTTCACCTTGCTCGACTTCGAGGAGCTCCGCCGGCGGCGGGGGGAGGCCTTGCCGGTCACGCCCCTGGACCCCGCGGCCGCGGCCGCGGGAGAGCTGCTGGCCTGCGCGACCGTGCCCAGCGAGCGTCCGGCCGGCTGTCCTTTGCTGCGCGCCGCGCTCAACCTCCCCGAACACTGCCCGCCCGAGGCCATCGCGCCGGCCCTCGGCGGCGTGCTGGTCTTCGCCCACCTCGGCACCGGGAAGAACGACCGGGTGGCCGGCCACTTCGAGTTGACCGTCAGCGATCCACACGGCAGCGAGGAGTGGGGGGAGCTGACCGGCGAGTTCGACTTCTTCGTCCAGCAGGGCCACCCCTACCGGCGGTTTCCCCGGTGATCCAGCCTCTGCTGCGGGTGCTCCTGCGCTACTGGCTCCCCGTGGTCCTCTGCTGCGCGACCATCGTCTTCTGGAGCGGCCGGAGCACCTTCCCCTTCTCCCTGCCCTCCCTGGGGTTCGCCCGCGCGGATCTGCTCTGGCACTTCCTCGAGTATCTGCTCCTCGGCCTGCTCACCACCCGGCTCTTTGCCAGGGGGGTCGGCGGTCTGTACACTCCGGGCGAGGCCTTGGTCGTGGCGACCCTCTTCGGGCTGGGTTTCGGGGCCCTCGACGAGGTGCACCAGCTCTCGGTCCCCGGACGGTCGGTGGACCTGCTCGACTGGCTGGCCGATGGGATCGGGACGCTGGCGGCCGTCGGCGCATACGCCCTGCTGCGGCTGCGGCGGCCGCTGCTGGCCGGGGAGAGGGAGGCGACGTGAGAGTCAGCGTGGTGATCCCCTGCTACAACGAGGAGGAGAACCTCGGGCCGTGCATCGCGGAGACCCTCCAGGTGCTCGACGAGGCCGGGCTCGAGGGGGAGCTCCTCGTGATCGATGACGGCTCCACCGACGGGAGCGGCCGGGTGATGGGCGAGTGGGCCGCACGCTCCCCGCGCGTCCGGGTGATCCGCCTCCGGCGCAACTTCGGGCAGACCGCGGCGATGGTCGCCGGCATCGATCACGCGCAGGGCGAGGTGATCCTGGCCCTGGATGCGGATCGCCAGAACGATCCCCGGGACATCCCGCGCCTGCTCGCCCTGCTCGACGAGGGCTGGGACGTCGTCTCCGGCTGGCGCCGTCACCGCCAGGACCGGGCCGTCTCCCGGCTGTTCCCCTCCCGGGTCGCCAACTGGCTCATCGCCCGCATCTCGGGCGTGCGGCTCCACGACTTCGGCTGCACCCTCAAGGCCTACCGCCGGGAGCTGATCCAGGAGGTCCGGCTCTATGGCGAGATGCACCGCTTCATCCCGATCCACGTCGCCTGGGGAGGTGGCCGGGTCACGGAGCTCGAGGTCAACCACCGCCCCCGCCTCGCCGGTCGCAGCAAGTACGGGATCTGGCGGACCCCCAAGGTGCTGGTCGATCTGCTGACGCTGAAATTCCTCGGGGATTATTCGACCAGGCCGGCGCACTTTTTTGGTGCCATAGGGCTCTTATTTTGCACTCTCGGCTTCTTTTCTGGTGCTTTTGCTCTATTCCAGAAGTTCGCCTGGGGTGTCTGGGCTCACAAGAATCCCCTGGTGCTGCTGGCCGTGTTCCTCTTCAGCGTCGGGGTCCAGATCGGCCTGATCGGCCTGCTCGCCGACCTGCTCATGCGGACCTATCACGAGTCGGTCGGCAAGCCGATCTATCGGGTGCGGGAGACCCTCAACCTCGAGCCAGCGGAGGTCCGCAGGCCACGATGATCCAGCCCGTCATGGTCCACCGCCTCCCCGTGCGGGTCCGCTAGATGTGCGGGGTCGCCGGCCTCGTCGCCCCTGCCGGGCGTCCCGTCGAGCGGGACCTCGTGCGGCGGATGACCCAGACCCTCCGTCGCCGGGGGCCGGACGCCGAGGGCTTCTACTTCGCGTCCGGGGTCGGCCTGGGGCATCGCCGGCTGTCGATCGTCGACGTGAAGGGGGGCCAGCAGCCGTTCCTCAGCACCCACGGACGGGTCGCGGCGGTCGTCAACGGCGAGATCTACAACCACCGCTCCTTGCGCAACGACCTCGTCCGGCGGGGCCACAAGTTCCAGACCGGCTCGGACTGCGAGGTGCTGCTGCACGGCTACGAGGAGGAGGGGACCGCCTTCTTCCACCGCCTGAACGGGATGTTCGCCGCGGCCATCTGGGATGCGCGTGGCCCGGTTCCCCAGCTCGTGCTGGCGCGGGACCCCATGGGGCAGAAGCCCCTGTACTTCGCTCCGCTGCCCGACGGTTCCCTGGCCTTCGCCTCGGAGCTGAAGGGGCTGCTGGTCCACGAGGGAGTCGATCGGCACGTCTCGGCGGCCGCGCTCGCTCGCTACCTGGTCTACGAGTACGTCCCGGCCCCCTGGTCGATCGTCGAGGGGGCCCGCAAGCTCTTGCCCGGCCACTTCCTGGTCTGGTCCGCGGACACCGGCCAGATCCGCAGCGGTTGCTACTACCGGCTCCCCCTGGGCGCGGCCGACAAGAAGTCGGTCTCCGACGACCGGGTGATCCTCACCTTCTCCTCCTTGCTCAAGAGGGCCGTCGAGCGGCACCTCATGGCCGAGGTGCCCCTCGGCGTCTTCCTCTCCGGCGGGCTCGACAGCTCGGCCATCGTCGCCAACATGGCGCAGCTCATGGACCCGCGGGAGATCCGGACCTTCACCATCTCGTTCGACGATCGCTCGTTCGACGAGTCCGCGCACGCGGCCCTGGTGGCGCGGCACTTCGGTACCCAGCACCACTGCGAGGTGCTGCGCCCCGAGGACGCCCTCGACCTGATCCCCGACATCGCGGACTGGCTCGACGAGCCGTTCGGTGACGCGTCCCTCGTCCCCACCCACCTGCTGTGTCGCGCCACGCGTCAGCACGTCACGGTGGCCCTCGGCGGCGATGGTGCCGACGAGCTGCTCGGCGGCTACCCCACCTTCGTCGCGGACGGGGCGGCCCGGCTCTTCGAGCGGCTCCCCCGGAGCGTGCGCCAGGCCGCGGGCGAGGCCGTCGGGCTGCTGCCCGTGTCCATGGCCAACTTCTCCCTCGATTTCAAGGCCCGGTCCTTCCTGAAGGGGATCCCCTTCCGGGGGCTCACTCGCCACCAGGTCTGGCTCGGCTCCTTCGGTCCGGACGGTCTCCGACGGGTCCTCGCCCCCGGTCTCCTGAAGGAGCTCCCGGACCTCGATCCCTTCTCCGACCTGGACCGGCGGCTGGCCGACCTCCCGGTGGGCGAGAGCCTCGACCGGCTGATCGCCTATTACACCCGCTTCTACCTCGCCGACGACATCCTCACCAAGACGGATCGGGCGTCCATGGCCTGCTCCCTGGAGGTGCGCGCTCCCTTCCTCGACCTCGAGCTCCTGGAGGGCCTGGCCCGGCTGCCCGACTCCTGGAAGGTGCGGCTGCACCAGACCAAGCGGGTGCTGCGGGAGTCCATGCGCGGGCTG
The DNA here is from genome assembly GCA_034005005.1 of Myxococcota bacterium. Classification (GTDB taxonomy): domain Bacteria; phylum Myxococcota_A; class JAVEVO01; order JAVEVO01; family JAVEVO01; genus JAVEVO01. The sequence goes on along the minus strand of JAVEVO010000110.1, from coordinate 11,351 downwards.
CTGCCCGCGAGCACCCTGCGCCGGGGCAAGAAGGGGTTCGGCATGCCGGTGGCCCGCTGGCTGCGGGGCGACCTCCGGCAGCTCCTCGAGCGGCTGCTCGATCCCTACCGGCTGGAGCGGGAAGGCTACTTTCGTGGCCGCGAGGTGGAGCGCCTGGTGCGGGAGCACCTCGCGGGGCGGGCCGACCACCGCAAGCCCTTGTGGACGCTGATGGTCTTCCAGCTCTGGCTGGAGCGGCACGGGCCGCGATGAGCGAGGGCCCCGCGTCGCTTCCCCGAGGTCGCGCCGCGTCTGTCCGGCGGTGGCCGTACCTGCTGCTCGGGCTGGCCCTGCTGTGGTTCTTCCCGTTCCAGGAGCAGCTCAACAACCCCAACGAGAACGTGCGCCTCTACCTGACCCGGGCCCTCGTGGAGCACGGCACTGCGACCATCGGCTGGCGTGTCCGGGAGGGGGGGCGACTGGTGGACCGCGGCCTCGTGGCGGGGGAGTGGGGCTGGGTCAACGATCGGGCCCTGATCTGCGACGAGCCGGGTGCGCGGGCGCCGAGCTGCACCGGCCGTCTGCTGGCGGCCAAGGCCCCCGGGGTCTCCCTGCTCGGCGTCCCGCCCTACCTGCTGCTGTCGGCCGCGACCCGGGAGCTGGCCGGCCGGACGCCGTCCAAGGCGGAGAGCCTGCGGGTGCTGCGGGCGGTCGTCGTCACCCTCCCCTGGCTATTTTTTTTGGTGGCGCTGCACCGCTGGCTGTTACGCCGGGAGTGGTGCACTCCGGACGCGGCCGAGCTGACCGTGCTCGGCCTCGGGCTGGGGAGCATCGCCACGCCGTACGCCCTGCTCTTCGCCGGGCACACCCTCGGGGCGCTCCTCCTCGGTGGCGCCTGGCTGCTGTTGCACGAGGCCCGGGCGCGAGCCTGGCCGACCCTGGCCGGTGGCCTCCTGCTCGGCACCACGATCCTCGTCGAGTACCCTCTGGCCTTGCCCGCCGGGGCCATCGGTCTGCTCGGCCTGGCCTTCGCCGGCCGGGGGCGGTGGCCCCGGGCCGCCGGTCTGCTGCTGCTCGGGCTGCTGCCGCCCCTCGGGCTGCTGCTCGGGTACCACCAGGTCGTGCTCGGCTCACCCTTCGCGACGCCCTACGCCTTCCTCGAGAACCCCGCGTTCGTCCGCGACGCCGCACCGGGCCTTCACGGCATCGCCCTGCCCGGGGCGCGCAGCCTGCTGCTCGGCCTGTTCTCTCCCCAGGTGGGCCTGTTCTTCTTCTGGCCCGCGGCCCTGCTCGGGCTGGCCGGCGGGGTGTCCTTGCTGCGGGAGCGCGAGACTCGTCTGCTCGGGGCGGGCCTGCTGCTGGTGTGTCTGGTCTTCGGCTACCTGCTCGCGGCCATGCCCAACCTCCGCAAGATGCTCGGCTGGACCGTCGGCCCGCGCTACATCGTCGGGGTCGCCCCGTTTCTGGCCATCGGTCTGGCCCGGGCCGGCGCCCTCCTGGCCGGGCGCTGGCCGCGGGCGGGGTCCGGGCTGGTCCGGGGCCTCGTCCTCGGCGGGGTCGTGCTCTGCGGCGTGCCGGCCCTGCTGTACGGCACCTACCCGATGTCGTTCCGTAACCCATCGTTTCAGTTGGGGATTCCGTTGTTGCTCGCGGGCTACTGGCCCCACTCCGTCGGCACGACCTGCGGCCTGTCCGGGCTGGCGGCGGCCCTCCCCGGGCTGGTCGGCGCGGCCGGAGTGCTGGTGGCGCTCGCCTGGGGACCGCGCCCCTCGTCCGCACGGTGCTCCGGGGCGTGGCGCGGCCTGCTGGCGACGGGGACCGCCCTGCTGCTGCTGGGGCTGCTCTCTCTGCCAGGGCGGGGTGCACCGAGCCCGGACGAGCGCCGGGAGGCCGACTGGGTGCGGCGTCGCTGGGAGCCGCCCCCCTCGGGGATCGTGGTCCCGGCCACGCCGCCCCGACCCCGGCCCGCGCCCGCAGTGGAGAGGTCGCAAGGAGGATCGAGATGAGCGTCCCGAGGCTGGCCCCGTCGTCCGTCCGCACGCTGCTGCTGCTCTTTTCGGTCCTGGTCCTCGTGGGCTGCTCCGGTGAGCGCCGCGCCGGCCCCACCGCCGAGACCGACCTCGGGGCGGGGACCACCGATCTCGGGGGGGCGGAGGCCGACCTCGGCGGCGGCCCGGCCGACCTCGCGGGCCGCGACCTCGGGAAGGATCCCCGGGACGCGGACCTCCCGGACGGCGGGGCCGGGGATGCCGGTGCGCCGGACCTCGGCGGGCCCGATCCGGACCTCGGCGACCTCGGCCCTGGCGATCCCTGCGCGCCCAACCCTTGCCGCCAGCCCCATCGGGGCGTCTGCCAGGTGCAGGAGGGCGTGGCCGTGTGCCGCTGCGACCCCGGCTACGCGGAGGGCCCCTGGGCCGAGTGCCAGCCGAGCTGCGCCGCGTCCGTCGAGGCCTGCGCCCTCGCCAGCCGCAGCTTCCAGACCCTCGTCTCGGCCAACGGACGCGCCGCGGTCGGCTACAGCCTGGGGAACCGTCGCGTGAACACCTTCCTCGAGCACCCCTACCAGATGTGGGACGAGGGGGTCCCGAGCCGGGACCTGCTCTGGGACTCCTACCTCGGCCTGCGCACCGCGGAGGTGCACCGCTGGCTCTCCGACGTCCCGGTGGTCGACGCCGGCTACCTCGCGCAGTCGGGGATCCTCCGGGTCCTCAGCGAGCTGGACGGTCTGCGGATCGAGACCCTGGTCTGGGCCCCCTGGGAGCTGCCGCGACCGGCCATGGTGGTGGTCGGCCGGGTGACCAACCCCGGCGCGACGAGCCGCACCTTCGACCTGTACACCATCCACAACTACCACCTCGGCCACACCACCGACGCGGACCGGGTCAACCCCCAGGCGGACGGCGAGCAGATCTGGACCGACGCGGAGTCCGGCGCCTACGTCGAGCAGGGGGTCGGCGGCACCCTCGTCCACTGGCCCCTGGGCGCGCCCACGCGCCGCGGCTGCACGCCCGACAATCCCTACCAGCGGCTGCAGGACGGGCTGGAGCTCACGGACCGCGAGGCGGGTGGCCCCGGCGATGACATGGTCGCGGGCTTCTCCCGCACCTTCACCCTCGCGCCGGGGGAGCAGGGGCTGTTCGGGGTCGTCACCGCGTTCGACCAGGGGCGGGACTCCGCCGGGCTGCTGCACGACCTCGCGGCGGCCTACGGCGAGCAGGACGCGGCGGCCGCCCTCGCCGCGGCCCTCGCCGGCTGGGAGAGCTGGCGTCGTCCGCCCCCACCGGGGCTGTCGCCGGCCCGTCTGGCGATCTACCGGCAGCAGGAGGCGATCCTGCGGATGGGGCAGGTCTGGGAGCCCGGCGACCGCTCCCGGGGGCAGATCCTCGCGTCCCTGCCGCCTGGGAAGTGGAACATCTCCTGGCCCCGGGACATGGCCTACTCGGTGGTGGCCCTCGCGCGCACCGGCCACCTCCCCGAGGCCCAGGCAGCCCTGGAGTTCTACTTGAACGCCGAGGTGGGGGAGTATGGTACCTATTTCGGCGAGATCCCCTACCAGATATCCGTCTGTAGGTACTATGGCCGGGGCAAGGAAGAGAGCGATGCCAACGGGTACGGCCCCAACATCGAGTTCGACGGCTTCGGCCTGTTCCTCTGGGCGCTGACCGAGTACGCGCTGGCCGGTGGTGACGCCGAGGCCCTGGTCGCCTGGTGGCCGACGGTCTCCGCCAAGGTCGCGGACGCCCTCATCGCCCTCACCGACCCGGAGACGGGGCTCATCGTGCCCGACTCGTCGATCTGGGAGGTCCACTGGCAGGGCCAGCAGCAGCAGTTCACCTACACCTCCCTCGCCGCGGCCCAGGGGCTGTGCGGCGCGGGCCTGGTGGCCCGGCAGCTCGGTCGCGACGCGGACGCGGCGCGGTACCTCGCGGCCGGCCGGGACCTGCGGGATGCGGTCCGCTCGCAGCTCGTCGATCCCGCGGGCACCCTGGCGAGCTCCCGGGAGCAGCTCCAGCGAGGCACCGACTACCGGGACGCGGCCGTGGTCGAGGCGTTCGCCTGGCGCCTGTTCGATCCGGCGGGCGACCTCGCGGCCGCATCCCTCGCCGCGCTCCACCGCGACCTCACCGTGGCCCACGGGCAGGGGCTGTTCCGCAACGACGACGGCGGCTGGTACGACCAGCAGGAGTGGATCCTGATCGACCTGCGGGTCGCTGCGGCCCACCGGCTCGCGGGCGCGGCCGAGCCCGCGGATCGGCTGGTGGACTGGGTGACGGCCCAGGCCCTGGCCAACTTCGGGCTCATCGCCGAGCTGCACCAGGCCGAGAGCGCCCGCTACGACGGTGCGGTGCCCATGGTCGGCTTCGGGGCCGGCGCCTACGTCATCGCCTTGGGGGAGGAGGCCGAGCCGGCCCGGGTGGTGGACTACTGCGGGGGGGACGAGCCCTGACGGGGGAGCCGGCGAGCTACTCGCAGGTCAGGGTGATCCGATAGGAGGAGGGCGGCTCGGCTTCCTTCGAGTCCACCACGAAGTAGAAGCGCATCCCGACCTCGCCCTGGAACTGCAGCAGCTCGTTCAGGCCGTTGGGGACCTGGGAGACCAGGGCGCAGTTGAGGCCACGGCAGTCCTCGGCCAGCACGAGCAGGTCGAGGTCGGCATCCATCTGCTCGGTCAGGGCGATGGAGACCTTCCCGTTGGTGGTGCCGACGTGGGCGAAGACCATGTCTCGCCCCGGCCAGCTCTGGGCGCCGCACCCGGGGTAGGCGGAGCTGTTGTTGGGCCGGCCGGCGGTGGTGGCGACGATGGAGTCGCCGCAGACCAGCTCCTGACCGCTGAAGGCGCTGCCACCGAAGTCGGTGGAGCAGTCGGTGACCGGGTCGGCCACGCCGGTGCACTCGATCACGCCGGCGCCGCACGGGCTGTCGGCCTCGAGGCAGGCGACCCCGGTGCCGAAACCGTCGTCGGGCAGACCGTCGCAGTTCTGGTCCAGCGTGTCGCAGACCTCGGTCCCCGGGAGCACCTGGCCCGCGCAGAGGCCCCAGCTCCCCCCCGCACAGGTGGAGGTGCCCGCCTGGCAGATGCCGACCCCCGCGGTGTTGGGCGGGCCGTCGTAGCAGCTCTGCACCAGGTCCTCGTCCGGCAGACCGTCGCAGTCGTCGTCGAGGCCGTTGCAGATCTCGGTGCCGGGCAGGACCTGGTTCGCGCAGCCGCTCCAGGAGCCGTTGCTGCACGACTTCTGGCCCGCCTGGCAGATGCCGACCCCCGCGGTGTTGGGCGGACCGTCGTAGCAGGTCTGCACCAGCCCCTCGTCCTTGGTGCCGTCGCAGTCGTTGTCGAGGTTGTCGCAGAGCTCGGCGACCGGCTTCACCTCGCCGACGCAGGCGCCGAAGCTGCCGTTGCTGCAGGTGCTGACGCCCGCCTTGCAGAGGCCGACGCCCGCGGTGCCGGCCTGCCCCGAGTAGCAGACCCGGGTCAGGCCCTCGTCCACCGTGCCGTCGCAGTCGTTGTCGAGGCCGTCGCAAAGCTCCGCGACCGGCGTCACCTGCCCCTGGCAAGCCCCCCAGGTGCCCGAGGAGGTGCAGGTCTGCTGGCCGGCCTTGCACGCACCGACGTTGCTGTTGCCAGGGCACGCGCGGATCTCGCCGGCCGAGCACTCCGTCGGCTCCGGATCGGGATCGGGATCGCAGCTCCGGGCGTTGGAGATGACGCCGCTGCCGAGCAGCAGCGCCATCACGATCTTGGTGATGTCCATGGTCTCTCTCCTTGGCTAAGGTTGCCTCATCATCGACTCGGAGAATCCCTCAGGGAGTACAGGTCACCGTCAAGCTGTAAGGGCCGTCCTGGGCCGTGCCGCGGTTGTCGACCACCACGAGGAAGTCGGTCCGGCCGTCCGAGATGGTCCAGGCGATGGTCTCCGCGCCGCTGACCTTCATCGAGCTGTCCAGGCAGCTAGTCTCGGCCGCGCTGTCGCACGAGGAGAGCAGGAACAGGTCGAGCTTCGCCTGGGAGTCCGGAGTCATCGTCACCGTCACCTGGGTCGTGCCCGTGGGCACGCTCAGCATGTAGCTCCGCTCCGCGGCCGGCCACTGGCCGACGGCGAAGCCGCAGTAGGCGTCGCCGGCGTTGGTCGAGCCCGCACCGCCGGTGTATTTGTCGGCGAGGCTGGCGCCGCAGGTGATGGTCTCGATGGCGGGTGAAGGACCGCCGACGTCGCTGGTGCAGCGGCTCCGGGAGTAATTCGGATCGTCGAGGCCGCCGCAGACGTCGTCGTCGCAGACGCACTTGTAGACCCCGGCCTTGCAGACGCTGCTGGCGAGGCAGGCCTGCTGGACGGAGTACCCGTCGTCGGGGGTACCGTTGCAGTCGTCGTCTTGCCCCTCGCAGTAGTCCTTGACGCGGGGTACCGTCTCGCCGAGGCAGGTGCCCCACGTGCCGTTGTCGCCGCAGGTCCGGGTGCCGCCCTTGCAGATGCCGACGTCCTTCGTCCCCTCCAGGCCGGTGTAGCAGCTCTCCGCGAGCCGGACACCGTTCTGATCCTCGTCCTTCTTCGTGTCACAGTCGTTGTCCTGCCCGTCGCAGAGCTCCGCGCTCGGCGTGACCTGGCCTTCGCAGACCCCGAACCCGCCGTCGCGGCAGGTCTTCAGCCCACCGTGGCAGAGGCCGACGCCCTCGGTGTTCGGGGGGCCTTCGTAACAGGCGAGGGTCAGGGGGTTGCCCTCGGCGTCCCGCTCGTCGCTCAGCGTGTCGCAGTCGTTGTCCTTGGCATCGCAGATCTCGGCCGTCGGCAGGGTCTGGCCGAGGCAGTCGCCCCAGTTTCCACCGATGCAGCTCTGCTGACCGTCCTTGCACTCGCCCTTGCTCCGGTTCTCGGCCGGGCCGGTCCAGCAGATCTTGGTCAGCCCGCCGCCGCCCGGGAGGGTGTCGACGGTGTTGTTGCAGTCGTTGTCCTTGCCGTCGCAGACGTCCTCGCTCGGCAGCACCTGGCCTTCGCAGGACCCCCAGGTGCCCTGCGCGGAACAGGTCTGGGTGCCGTCCTTACAGACGCCCTTGCCGCGGTTGACCGCCAGGCCGGTCCAGCAGACCTGCGTCAAGGGGTTGCCCTGGTCGTCCCGCTCGTCGATCTTGCCGTCGCAGTCGTTGTCCTGGCGGTCGCAGACCTCGTCGGCCGGGGGGATCTCGCCGAGGCAGTCTCCCCAGAGCCCGCCGCCGCAGGTCTGGACGCCGTACTGACAGAGCCCCTGCTCCTGATGGTCCACCGTGTTGTAGCAGCTCCGGGTGAGGTCCAGGCCGTCGGCGTCCTCGTCCACGTCGCCGTCGCAGTCGTTGTCCTGGTTGTCGCAGCGGGTCTCGCTCACCTCGTAGCCGGCGATCAGGGCGTAGTTGGGCTCCGTGGGCACACCGTTGACGCAGGTCTTCCGGGCGTTGACGCAGACCCCCACGTTGAGGTTGGCGGGCATCGGCTCGAGGTTGTCGTCCACGGCACCGTCGCAGTCGTTGTCCTTGCCGTCGCAGACCTCCTTGGTGCTCTTGTCCTGGTCCGATCCGGGGTGGGTCGAGCAGCGGCGGCCGCCCGCGTCGTCGCACTCCCAGACGCCCGCGACGCAGGGCGAGCCGACTCCCCCGATGCCCGCGCAGGCCACCCCGATCTCGAACCCTTCGTCGATCTGGCCGTTGCAGTTGTTGTCGCTGCCGTCGCAGATCTCCTGCTGGGGCTCGAGCCCGGTGCACTGCGGATCGACGTTGCAGCAGGTGGCCCCCGGGAGCACGCCCCGGGTGTTGCAGACGACCTTGCCGGTGGTCTGTGCGCAGGCGCCGACGCCGGTGCAGGCGCTGCCGAGGGTCGGCCAATCCTCGTCGATCCGCCCGTTGCAGTTGTCGTCCTTGCCGTTGCACTGCTCGGCCGCGGGCAGCACCTCGCCGAGGCAGGCGCCGAACTGCCCGTTCTCACACGTCTTCGTGCCATCCTTGCAGGTGCCGACGCCACGCGTCACCGCGGCCCCGGTGTAGCAGGCCTGGGTGAGCCGCGCGCCCGCCTGGTCGCGGTCCACCTCCCCGTTGCAGTCGTTGTCCTTCTGGTCGCAACTGACCTCGATGGCCTCGTAGCCGGAGATGGTGGCGAGGTTCGGCTGCTGGGGCGCGCCGTCGACGCAGACCAGCTTCGATCCCTGGCAAACGCCGAGCTGCTTTGCGGCTAGGCCCATGGGCGGGTCGTCGTCGATCCGACCGTCGCAGTCGTTGTCGTTGCCATCGCAGACCTCCGGGACGTTGCGGGCGTCGGAGCTGCCCGGGTGGGTGGAGCAGCGCCGCTGCCCGTTCTGCAGGTTGCACTCCCAGCGTCCGGTGACGCAGGGGGTCCCGCGTCCGCCGACGCCGGGGCAGGCCTGGCCGACCGCGAAGCCCTCGTCGATCTGTCCGTCGCAGTCGTTGTCGATGTTGTCGCAGAACTCCGTGCCCGCGGGCAGCCCGGTGCAGCTCGGGTCGGAGTTGCAGCAGATGCCGGTCTTCGCCCGGTCGCAGATGAACATCCCGTCACCGCAGGCGCCCCCGGTGTGGCAGGCCGTGCCCTTGTCGGGCCAGTCCTCGTCGACGGTGCCGTCGCAGTCGTCGTCCTCGTTGTTGCAGGTCTCCACTTGGGCCAGTTCGATGGAGTCGCACTCCTCGCCACCTGCGGCGGAGCAGCGGAGCAGGCCTTCGCCGCACTGCCCGGGCAGCTCGCAGACCTCGCCGACGGAGAAGATCTCGTCGATCTGACCGTCGCAGTCGTCGTCCTCGGCATCGCAGCGCTCGGCCTCGCTGCGGTCGTCGCTGCCGCCCGGGTGGGTCGAGCAGACCCGGTCCTGGCCATTCCGGGTGCACTCCCAGATCCCCGCGACGCACGGGCTGCCCGCCTCGCCGATGGCCGGGCAGAGGTCGCCGACCTCCCAGCCTTCGTCCGTCAGGCCGTCGCAGTCGTCGTCCTCGCCGTCGCACTGGATCTCGCGCCCCCCCGCATCCTCGCCGTGGCGGGCCGTCGCGTATGCGCTGCCGCCCGGGGAGGTGGAGCAGACGACGGTGGCCTGGTTCGGATCGCTGGCCAGGCACTCGACCCGCCCGGCGCCGCAGACGCCGAGGGCCACGCAGGGAGCACCGAGGGGCGCGCCCCCGCTGCCGTCCGGCAGCAGGAAGTCCTCGTCCGTCTGGCCGTCGCAGTCGTCGTCGAGGCCGTTGCAGCGCTCGGGCCGGGACGCGTCGGCCGACGCACCCGGGGCCGTGGAGCAGCGCCTCTCGCCCCAGCCGGCCTCGTCGCCGGCCGGGCAGCTCGTCGCGGTGCAGGTGCACTCCAGCACGCCGGCTCCGCAGCTCCCCCCGCCCGTGCAGGCCTCGCCGAGCCCGAAGCCCTCGTCGGTCTCGCCATCGCAGTCGTCGTCCTTGCCGTTGCAGGCCTCCGCAGCGGGCGCGGCCGCGCTCCAGCAGACTCGCTGGCAGGTCGGGTCGTTGCGTGGGCAGGAGTCGTTGCACTCGATGCCGCAGGGGTGGGCCTCGCTGCCGTAGGTGATCTCCACCGGCTTGGTGCCCGAGACCCGGGTCTGCTTGGGCGCGAGCGCGAGCAGGCAGCTACTCTCGCCGGCGGCCTCGGCCGGGACGCAGGGGGTGTCGACGGTGTAGCCGGCGCAGGCCGCGGCGTCGTGGCCAGGCCGCAGCAGGAAGAGGCGGAAGTGGAGGTCGGTCCCGTCGGCGAGCGCGATCTCCCGCTGCTCCTTCGGGACCAGGTTGCCGTCGACCAGACCGAAGGGCAGGGCGGGCTGGACCGCGCTGCCCACCGTCAGGGCGAGGCAGGCGATCTGCTCCTGGGTCTGGGCCAGCCGCTGCAGCTCGCTGCCGCACATCCCGGCCCCGCCGCCCGCCGGCGCCGCGCTCAGGCAGGCGCGCAGGTCGATGCGGATCGGCGCCACCTCGGTCACCGTGTCACCGCAGCCGCTAGCCGGGCCGACGAGCAGCAGCCCGCCGAGCACCAGCCAGCCCAGGCGGCCCCGCCCGGGATTCGCGCCGGGGCCGGCGAGGGCTTGATGATGAAGTTTCTCTTTGGAAATAGAGGAGTTGCCAGACATCTACTGCTCTCCGAAGACGGGCATCGCCTCGAAGCGGGCCGCCTGCTGGGTCTCCTCCGCACCGAGCAACAGCACGGCCGCGGTCGCGGCCCCGCCGGCCACGAGCACCGCGGCCCCGGCGTACCAGTACCAGGCGACCCCCCCCGGCTCCTCGGCGTACATGAACAGCTTCGACTCCGCGGTCTCGCCCTTCTTCACCTCGAAGGGCGCTCCGTTGGCCTTGTATTTGCCGAAGGGCAGGTAGAGGGTGATGGGGAGCTTCACCTTCGATTTCTGGAAGCGCTCGCTGATCTTGCCGAACACCTTCTTCTTCTGGGTGTTGATCAGCTCCTCCTGGGTCTTGAGGAAGATGAAGGTCTCCTTGAGCTCCGTCTTCTGGTCGGGGTCCTTGCGGAAGGTCACGCCGGCGTAGGTGCTCGACAGCTCGTCGACGAGCTGCTGAGCCTTCTCGACGTTGTCCTCGTCCTTGTCTTCCTGGGCGATCTCGAGGGCCCGCTGCGCGGCGGGGAAGGCCTTCTCCAGCACCAGCTCCTGGCTGGCTGCACGCGCCAGGAAGAGCTGGGTACGAAAGTCCTTCTCGCCCTCCGGCGTCGCCGCGGCCTGGGAGAGGCTGGCGATGGCCGGGACGTAGAGCTTGCGCTTGAAGTAGTTGATGCCGTTGTCGCGGTGGGCGGTCCAGCTCAGCTTGTCACCGCTCCCCTGGGCGCTGGCCGGCGTCGAACCGCCCAGCAGGAGGAGCAGCAGCAGCGAGCCGAGCAGGAACCTCCTGCCGGGCTCACGAGCAGGGCGCGATGTGGACGAGCGATGAGTGTTCTTCATGGGTTGCCTTCATCTGCTCACGGGAACTTGGCCATCGGACATGCTAGCCCACTGCGGGCCGCCGGGCAACAGGTTCTGTCCGGTCTGGGCTCCCCGCCCGTCTCCGGGCCGAGAGGCTGGGCGGCCGGTGACGCCCCTTTCCGCAGGGGCGCGCGTCGTGTACAAGCTAGGCGGGGAGGCCGGGAGGAGGAAGAGATGGGTCGCCGCATGGTCAGCAACCGGATGGATGCGCTGGGGATTCTCGGGATGGTGGCGGTGTTCTTCCTCGTCGGGGGGTGTTCCGTGGCCGAAGACTCCCCGAACGTCGATGGTGGCCTGCCCGACGCCGCCGAGGGCGAGGGCGAAGGTGCCGAGGGCGAGGGCGAGGGTGCCGAGGGCGAGGGCGAAGGTGCCGAGGGCGAGGGCGAAGGTGCCGAGGGCGAGGGCGAAGGTGCCGAGGGCGAGGGAGAGGGTGCCGAGGGCGAGGG
>JAVEVO010000109.1:0-22263 GCA_034005005.1 Myxococcota bacterium | reverse complement strand
CGGGCGCTCGACCCGCCGGGACGGCCGCCCGGCGGTGGCCGGCCCGCGCCGGCCCGGGCTCCGGGTCGGCACGGGTCGCGGACGATCCTTTACCCCCTCCCGGGCCTTCCCTATAGTGGGTGCATGAGGAGCACGACGCCCGCATCCCTCTTCCCTCCCCGGCCGCGGGGCCACCTCGTCGCCGCGGCCGGTCTCTTGCTCGCCCTGCTCGTCACCGGCTGCGCGGACGAGAGCGTGGAGGGCAGCATCCCTGAGATCACCTGCACCCCGGGGACCCGCTCGGCCTGCGTCTGCGGCAGCTCCCTGGCCGACGGCACGGGGACCCAGGAGTGCCTCCCCTCGGGCGAGGGCTGGACGGCCTGCCAGTGCGGCACGGGCGAGGGCGAGGGCGAGGGAGCGGAGGGCGAGGGAGCGGAGGGCGAGGGCGCAGAAGGCGAGGGCGCAGAGGGCGAGGGCGACGGCGCAGAGGGCGAGGGCGAGGGCGCAGAGGGCGAGGGCGCAGAAGGCGAAGGCGCAGAAGGCGAAGGCGCGGAGGGCGAGGGCGAGGGCGCAGAGGGCGAGGGGGCGGAGGGCGAGGGCGAGGGCCAGCCCGGCGACTTCCGCGACCCCTGCACCCGCAACGCGGAGTGCCGCAGCGGCTGGTGCGTGGAGAGCGACGACGGCAAGCTCTGCAGCCGGCTCTGCAACGACGACTGTCCCGCGGGCTGGCGCTGCGCGCAGGTCAGCGGGACCGGCGGCGACATCAGCTTCATCTGCGTCCCCAACCTGTCCAGCGTCTGCCGGCCCTGCAACCTCGACGAGGACTGCGAGGGCGAGAACAGCCTCTGCCTGCTCATCGGCCAGGGCACGTTCTGCGGCCGGGAGTGCAGCAACGACTACCCGTGCGAGAGCGGCTTCAGTTGCCGCGAGGTCTTCGCCCAGAACGGCATGTCCCGGGGTTTCCAGTGCAAGCCGACGGACAACACCTGCGGCACCTGCGAGGACAACGACGGGGATGGCTACGGCGTCGGCCTGGACTGCCTGGGCAACGACTGCCTCGACGCGGATCCGACGGTCTACGAGGGCGCCCCCGAGATCTGCGACGGCAAGGACAACGACTGCAACTTCCAGGTCGACGAGAACCTCTCCCCGCCGGCCGGGATCCCCGCGTGCCCGGCGGTCGGGGTCTGCGAGGGGGTCGCGCTGATCTGCCGGGAGGGTCGCTGGCAGTGCGACCTGCCCGCGGTCTACGAGGCGGTGGAGACCCGCTGCGACGGGCTGGACAACGACTGCGACGGGCAGCGGGACGAGGACCTGACGCAGCCCTGCAGCAACCGCTGCGGCGCGGGCACCGAGCGCTGCATCGGCGGCCAGTGGGTCAACTGCGACGCGCCCCCGGAGCTGCCCGAGATCTGCGGCGACGGCATCGACAACGACTGCCAGGGCGGTGACGAGATCCGGCCGGACGGCTACGAGCCGAACGACGCCTGCGGGAGCTGCGCCAACCTGGGCGAGGACCCCGACGTGGTCCTCACCCCGACCTTCGACAACCCCGCGGACGGCGTGGACTACTTCTGCTTCAAGGGCAACGACAACTTCAGCGCCGTGTGGGACCTCGAGACGATCTCCGTGGAGATCCAGTCCCTCCCCCCCGGCCTGAGCGTCAACCTGGCGATCTACCAGAGCATCGACACCTGCAGCCGCGGCGCCCCCCTCGAGAGCAAGAGCAACTGCGCCGGCCCGTGCAGCCTCGAGTGGAAGGAGAGCGCCGGGGGCAACGACGACAGCACCTACGTCGTGAAGGTCGAGCGGGTGGGGAGCTTCACCTCGTGCGAGACGCCCTACCGCGTGCGGATCAGCGGGCTGCGCTGAGCCGCCGGGCCGCCGTCCTCGCCCAGATCGAGGCCCTGGAGGTAGGCGGCGAGGTTCCGCCCCCCGTTGCGCAGCCCCAGCTTGCGCCGGATGCTCTCACGGTGGACGCTCACGGTGCCGGCCGCGACCCCGCGCCGACGGGCGATCTCCTTGGTGGTCAGCCCGCTGCGGATGAGCACGCACACCGCTCGCTCCGTGGGGGTCAGGGCCGGGGCCCGGAGTCCGAGCAGCTCGAGGAAGGGCGACACGAGGTCGTCCAGACACCGCTGCAGCAGGTCGAGGTGGCTCTGCACGGCGGCCGGCGCCTCTTGCCGCAGCGCCGCCAGCAAGGGCTCCACCGTGTGCTCGAGGTTCGTCCGGAGGGTCCCGGCGATGGCTCGCTTCTCGTCGTGCAGCCGCTCCGCCAGCGTGCGCAGGGCGATGTTGGCCTCGATGAGGGCCCGCTGCTCGAGCTCGAGCTGCCGGTTCGCCGCCTCGAGGGCCTGCTCCGCCTGGGTCCGGCCGATGACCAGCCCGATGTGGTGGGCCACCGAGGTGAGCAACTGCCGCTCCTCGCGGAGGAAGGCCCGGGAGGCCGGCCCCCGGAGACGGGTGTAGCCCAGGGTGACCCGCCCGACCAGCGCGCCCTCCAGCCGGATCGGCCGGGTGAGGCGCACGACCAGCGCGTCCGCCGCGGCCGAGCGGTACTCCCGCCCCTGGAACTCGAGGGAGGCGCCCGCTGCCGCCGGGTGCTGCAGGGACCCCGGCAGCAGATCGACGATGGCCTGCAGCACGGTGTCCAGGGAGCGGTCGCGGTGCAGCACCAGCTCGATGATCCCGTACAGGCAGGCCTGCTCCTTGACCCGCTCCTGGAGCTGGCGCGCGGGTGAGCCCGGGGGCGGGCCGCCCGGGCCCGCGCCGGCCGGGTCCAGGACCGCCGGCCCGCCAGCCCGGCCTGGGCCCGCCGGCGAGGGGTGACTGCTCTGGCGACCTGGCGGGCGCACCGGTCCGACCTCCATCCTCACAAACCCTGGCGGCCATTTTACATAGAAAAGCTATGTGATCAATGCGCAATAAATATGCCTTTGAACCCGTCGGGCCGGGCCGCATCTTGGAGGGGAGGGCCGGGCCCGGCCGCCAGCAGAGGACCCGTGATGGAAATCGCGTTGCAGTGCAAGGAGATCGACCGACTGGTGCCCACGACCATCGTCCAGCAGACGGCCTTCTGGGGACGGGTCAAGCACCGCCTCGGGCTCGAGGTGCAGGCCTTCGATCTGCAGGCGCGCGTCGCGCCCGAGGGCGTCCCCGGCTGCCAGGGAGACTTCCTCGTGCTCCGTCGCCCCCTGCCGGGGGGCGGGGAGATGGCCTACGTGCCCTTCGGCCCGGAGCTGAACCCCGGCGAGGGCGTCGCGGGGCCCTTCCTGGAGCAGCTCTCCTGGGGGATCCGCCGGATCGCCGGCCCCCGGTGCTCGTTCGTCCGCTGGGATCTCCCCTGGGAGTCACCGTACGCGCAGGACCCCGAGCACCACGACGTGGCCGGGCGCTGGCTGGGACCGCCACCGAGCTGGGTGCGAGAGCTGCGGATGAACTGGGGGAGCGCGACCCACGGCTTGCGCAAGGCCCACGGAGACATGCTCCCGGTCAGCACGATGGTGGTGGACCTCACCGCCCCGGAGGAGGAGCTCCTGCGGCGGATGAAGCCCAAGACCCGCTACAACGTCCACCTCGCCGCGCAGCGCGGGGTGGAGGTGACGGTGGGCGGCCTCGCCGATCTGCCGACCTGGCTCGCCCTGTACGAGGAGACCGCGACCCGCCACGGCCTGCCGCACGCCCCCGCGGAGCTGTTCGAAGCCGTGCTGAGCGAGAGCGGCGCAGGGTCCAGCTCCCCGGTCACGACCCGGCTGCTGCTGGCCCGCCGCCGCGACGAGGCCCTCGCCGGGATGATCCTGGCCCGCTCGGGGCCGCGGGCCACGTTTCTGTACGGCGCCTCCACGCGCCGGCAGCGGGACTGCATGGCGTCGTACGCCCTGCAGTGGGCGGCGATGCGTCTGGCCAAGGCCGCCGGCTGCCGGGACTACGACCTGCTCGGCGTCTCGCCGCGACCGGACGAGGAGCACCCGCTGCTGGGGCTGCACCGGTTCAAGGCCGGCTTCGGCGGGCAGCTCGTGCACCGCGAGGGGTGCTGGGACTTCCCGTTCGACCCCGAAGAGTACCAGCGCTGGCAGGCGCTCCAGACCGCCCGCGCGTGCCAGGCCGCGACGCACGCGACCCACTGACCCAGGGAGCCCGAAGATGAGCGCGACCGCTGCTGCCCAGTCCACCGATACCCCGTGCACCCTCCTCGAGCGGGACGCCAGGCTGCTGACCCAGCTCCTCGCGGAGACCGCCGCTGGCGACTCCGAGGTCCTCGACCGCCTCGACCACAAGCTGGCCCATGCCCGCGTGCTGTCCCGCAAGCCGGCCACGGCCCTGGTCCACATCGGCTCCCGCGTGCGCTACCGGGACGAGAGCACGGGGCGCGAGCGTCTGATCACCCTCGTCGTGCCGGACGAGGCGGACCGGGACGGGGAGCGGATCTCCCTGCTCAGCCCGGTCGGCAGCCTGCTGTTCGGCCTGGGGTGTGGCCAGACCGTGGAGTGGCGGCAGCCCGGCGGCCGCCGCAAGCGGCTGCACATCGTGGAGGTCCTGAGCTAGCCCCGCCCCCGCCCCCGCCCCAGGCCCGGGATCACCGGTGCCCCACCGCCGCCCCCGCCCCCACCGCCGCGCCCCTGGTTGACAGCCCGCCCCTGGCCGGCCTATCTGAGGATTCCAGCAGAGGTGACTCGCGGGGCGCAGACGCCCGGGGGGGTCGCCTCCCGACGAGGTAGCCTTGCGCCGGACCGAACCCGACCACACCCGAAATCCCATTTTCTTCCATGGGTTGGCCTCGCTGATCCTGCTCGCCGGTGCGCCCGCGCTGGCCGCCCCGCCCGGTCCCGCCCGCTTCCCGGAGGAGCTCCGTCAGGAGGCCGTGACCGGAGCGGCGGTGGCGCGCCGGCTCGAGGTCCAGGAGAGCTTCCCGGCTGCGGCGATCGCGCTGCGCCAGGCCGTGCAGGCCGACCCCCTGGCGGCCGTCGCGGCGCGGGCCCTGTTCGAGCACCTGCTCTGGACCGGCGACCGGGAGGGCGCGGCCACGGCTGCGGGCGCGCTGACCCGCAGCGACCCCTACGGCGCCGAGGGCTATGCCCTGCTCGGCCTGGCCCGGCTGCTCCAGGGGCAAGAGGAGGGGATCCCGCAGCTCCAAAAGGCCCTGGAGATGGATCCGGGGGGCGCCGCCGCGCGCGTGCCCATCGCCCGGCTGGCCCGGGCCGCGGGCGAGCTGCCGCGGGCCGGCGCGATCCTCGACGGCATCGATCCCACGGAGCAGCAGCACGCGGCGGTCCTCCGGGAGCGGGCCAGCTTGCTCTTCCGGCTGGGCCGGGACGACGAGGCCGGGCGGCTCCTCGACGCGCTGGCGGCCCTCCCGGAAGGCGGCGCGCTGGCCGCGGCCGAGCTCGCGCTGGGCCAGGGCCGGTGCGAGCTGGCCCTGCCCCGGCTGCTGACCGTGGCCGACCGTGAGGCCCGGGCCGAGGCCCTGCGCAGCCTCGGCTGGGGGCTGCTGACCTGCGGTCGCCGGCCGCTGCAGGCCGCGGGGGCCTTCAGCCGCGCCCTGCAACTGGATCGCGACGACGAGGGCGCCCGGATCGGCCTCGCCTGGGCCTTGCTCGCCACGGGCGAGGAGGGCGAGCCCCTCCTGCTGGCCGCCCGCTGGCTCGACGAGGTCCTGACCCGCGACCCCGCCCACCCGGGGGCCCTGCTCGCCCGGGCCGAGGCCGCCCGCCGCCAGGGAGACCTCGCGGCGGCCGAGGGCCTCCTGCTCCGGGTCGCGGTCCAGAGCCCGGCTGCCGCGGAGGCCACCCAGCGCCGGGCCGGCCTCCTGCTCCAGCGCGAGGACCCGTACGGAGCGGTGGCGCTGTTGCGGCCCCTCGCCGAGGCGCGGCCCGACCTGCCCATGGCCCTGGCCAACCTGATGGAAGCCTTGCGCCGGGCCGGCAAGAGCGGCGAGGCCCGGACTCAGGCCGCGGTCCTCGGATCTCGGCTGCCCGGGGACCACCCCCTGCTCCGCTTCGCGGAGCAGGCCGGGACCACCTCGGCCACCAGCCCACCGGTCCCGGACGAGCCGGCCACGACCGCCTCCCTCACGGACCGGCTGACCTGGTGGACCCTCCACGCGACCCACGACCCCGGCCCCCCGACCGCGCCCGGCGCGCTGGGGCTGCTGCCCGTGGGACGCTGGCTCTGCGACCCGCTGGCCGGCGCCCGCACCAGCATGGGAGCGCCCTGGCGGGAGCAGAGCGGCGGGCTCGTCCTGCCGCCCGCCCTCTGGCCGGCCCTCGCCGGGCCGCTGCAGCCCCCTCCGCCGCCGCCCGATCGGACCGCGGCCCGCTTCGGCACCCTGGGTCGCAGCGACAACCCCGCGGGCCGGGAGCGGCTGCGCGGTGCGGTGGAGGCCGGGCGCAAGGCCGAGGCGGTCGCGGCCTACCAGGAGGTCACCGGGGAGCCTGCCGCGGCCGCGACCCGGGCGGTGGAGGCCCTCCTCGCCCGGCAGGCGGCCCTCGGCCGGCTGCTGCAGCCCCCGCGCGGCAAGGTGGCGGGCAACCTCCCACCGGCCACGGCCCTCCCCCCGCCGCCGAACCCGGACGAGGCCCAGGCCTGGCAGCAGGCGCGCCTCGCCGCCGCGACCCCGGCCAGCACCGCGCGCCGCTACCCGCCGCCGCCCGCCCTGGTCCCCCCGCCCTCCCTCACGGACGGCAGCCGGGGCACGGAGGAGACCTTGCAGCGCAGCCAGGACGAGGCCGCGGCCGAAGCCAAGCGGCAAGCCGCGGCCGGCACGGGCCGGCTCCTCGCGGAGCTGGAGCGGCAGCAGGTCGCCTTGCGCCAGGCCAACCAGGCGAGCCAGGACGCGCACCTGGAGCAGCTCCGCACGGCCGTCTACGGTCCCCTGCCCGCGAGCTGCCCGGCCGGGGGAGAGCCCTGCCGCTGCCCCGAGCTGCACGTCCCGGAGCTCCACGACGGCCGTTGCCACCCGCCCGGGACCCCCTGCCTCGGCACACCGCCCGTGCCCCTCGACTTCGAGGCCGCGCCATGAGTCCCCGTCAGCCCCGCCGCCACACCCCGGAGGTGACCGTGGCCAAAAATCCCGGGCGGCCCCGCCCCTGCTCCCCGCTGCTCGTGGCGAGCCTGGCCCTGCTGCTGGGCGCACCCCTCACCGGCTGCCTCGGTGCGCGCTCGCCGGTCTCGCCGGGCGCGGCCCTGCTGCAAGCCCAGCAGTACGACGCGGCCGTCGCGGCCTACCGGACCGCCCTGCAGCAGCAGCCCACGGACGAGGAGGCCCGGCAAGGCTACGACGCGGCCCGCCGCGCGGCCGCGGCCGAGCACCTGCTGCAGGCCCGGCAGCGCGAGGAGGCCCACGCGCTGCACGAGGCCATCACCGAGCTCGAGACCGCCCTGACCCTCGACCCCGACCAGGAGACTCCCCGCTTCGAGCTCTCCCGGCTGCAGCGCCAGCACCGGCTCCTGAGCCGGGAGCTGGCCCGCGCCACCCGCACCCTGGAGCAGGGCGACTGCCTCACGGCCAAGGAGCTGCTGGACGGCCTCGCGGTCTGGGCGCCCACCTGGCCCGTGATCACGACGCGGCGCGAGGCGGCGATCCAGACCTGCTTCGACCGGGAGCTGAGCCTGGCCCGCCTCTTCCTCGAGCTGCGCACCTACGACCGGGCCCTCGGCTTCCTCGACGCGGCCGCCGCCTACTTCCCCGAACACGCGGAGGTGGCCCAGCTTCGTCTCCAGGCCGAGCAAGGGCACCACTGCCAGCGCGGCCTGGTCGAGGGGGCGACGCTGCAAGGCCAGGGCGACCTCGCGGGCGCGGCCCTCGCGCTCGGGGAGGTGGTGCAGCGCTGTCCCGAGGAGAGCGCCAGCCGCCGGGCCTGGGAGGAGATGCGACGCCAGGGGCTCGTCGCGAGCCTGGCCCAGGGTGACCAGGCCGCGCGCAGCGGCAGCCTGCTCCCGGCCCTGGTGGCCTACGACACCGCGCTGGCCCTCGGGATCGAGGACGCGACCCTCCAGGCGAAGGTCCAGGAGCTGGCCACGGCCTACCGGCAGCAGGGGGCGCGGCGGCTGTACGCCCTGGCCGAGCAGGACCTCGCCCGGGGGCTGGCGGGCAGCGCCCTGGTGCGGTTCCAGCTCGCGGCCCGGCTCGCGCCGGGCACGACCGACGCGGCCGCCCGGGCCACCCAGACGGAGGAGCGGGTCCGGCAGGAGGCGCAGCCGGTGATCGCGGTGCTGCCCTTCGACAACCCCACCGCGTTCCCCTGGCTCGGCAAGGGGCTCGGTCAGGAGCTGGCCACCGCCTTGCAGGCGGACCTCGCCGCGGCCGGGATCACCGTGCTGCCCGGCTACCAGGGCCGACCGGGCGCGCAGCTCGCCGGCCGGATCCTCGAGTTCACCGTGGAATCCCCCCCCCCGACGGTGCAGGGCCGCACGGTGGAGGCCCAGCTCGGCGAGCGCCGGGACACCTCGCCCGACTTCGTGGAGGGCCTCCGCCGGGTCGTCGAGGCCCGCCGGCTGGTGCGGGACCACGACTCCCCCGAGGCCCGGGCCGCGGCCACCCAGGCCCAGGCCGCGCTCGCGGCCGTGCCGACCACGCGGCGGACTCCCCGGACGGTGCCGGTGCAGCTCCCCGTCGCGCACCTGCTGGTGCAGGGCCGGGCCGCGATCCAGCTCGGGTTCAGCGACCGGACCACGGGCCAGACCCACCTCGAGCTGCAGAAGCGTGCCGAGTACCGCCTCCCGGAGACCGCCTGGCAGCCCCTGCCCGCGGCCGGCATCACCGGCCACGACGGCGCGCTCCCGACGGTGGCCGCGGTGCGGAGCCGGCTGCAGGTCGACCTGGTGGCGGCCGTCCGGGACGAGCTCGGCGTAGCGGCGCAGCGCTGGGCCCGTGACCGGCTGGTCCGCCTCGCCACGGAGAGCCAGGGGGACGAGGCGGTCCACTACTGGGCCCTGGCCCGCCAGCAGGCCGGCGAGACGACCCGCCTCGCCGGCGAGCAGCTCCGGGAGCTGGCCGGGCTCACGGACGAGGGGTACCTGGTCCGGCGGATCCGTTTCTGATAGAAAGGCAGACACCCGTCAGGGTGCACGACGCAGGAGAGCTGCCCTTGAAACTCCCAGGGTTCCCGTGGAAGCCGAGGTCGGCGGACCTCAAACCGAATCAGCACTATTACGACGAGTTCGCCGGCTGGTACGAGCGCGCGCGCCACCAGGGCTATCACGCGCTCCTCGACCGGCTGGAAGGCCGGCTGGTGCTCCCCCATGCGGCCGGCGCCCGGGTGCTCGACGCCGGCTGCGGCACCGGCCTCATCCTGCGCCAGCTCCATCCCCTGGCCAGCCAGGCCGTGGGCGTCGACCTCTCGGCCGGGATGCTCCGCCAGGCGCAAGAGCGCGGGCTGAGCGTGGTCCAGGCCTCCCTGACGGAGCTCCCCTTCGCCGCGGAGAGCTTCGACCTGGTCCTCTCCTTCAAGGTGCTCGCCCACGTCGAGGCGATCCGCGGCGCCCTCGCGGAGCTGGCCCGGGTGACCCGCCCGGGGGGACGGCTGTTCCTCGAGTTCTATAACCCCAACTCCCTGCGCTACCTCGGGAAATTGGCTCAGGCCGGCCGGATCTCGGAGCAGACCACGGAGCGGGAGGTCTACACCCGCTGGGACAATCCCGAGCAGGTGCGCGCCCTGCTCCCCGACAACCTGGAGCTCTTGGAGATGCACGGGGTGCGGGTGCTCACCCCCATGGCCGCCCTGCACCGGGTCCCCCTGCTCGGCGAGCTGCTCGCCCGGGGGGAGGAGGCCGCGGTCGACTCGCCTCTGCGCTGGTTCGGCGGCTTCTTGGTGGCAGAGGCCTTGCGCCTGGCCTGACGTCCGCGGCCCGAAATCAGGCGATCCCCGTCCGGTCCCGCCCGCACTCCAGCAAGGCCAGCCGCACCAGCTCGAGCCCCAGCTCCGGGTCGCTCGGCTGCACCCCGTCCACCCGCACCACCCGCGGCGCGGGATCGCCCGGCCCCGCGGGCAACGCCACCTCGAGGCCGCCCGGCGAGTCGGCGTCGGCCTCCTGGTAGCTCCACGGCCCCTCGGGCACCACCACCGCCCGCTCGGGGAACTGCCGCTGCGCCTCCCGCAAGTACGCCTGATCCAGCGCCGGGCAGAACCGGAACGGGTACAGCCGAGCAGCGAGCTCCTGCCCGATCCGCTCCCGATCGAACAAGAAGCTCGTGGGGCTCTCGAACCGGCCCAGCCGGCACCAGTCCGCGGCGACGCTCCATGGCATGCGCGACTTGATGCACCCGAAGACGTTGAGGATCCCGTCCTGCCCCCAGAAGCAGTAGCGCTCCGGCTGGGCCGTCGTCTGCCGCCGCTGGTAGCACGGCAAGAACCCGAACAGCTCGTTCCAGGGCCGCCGCCCCCCGTTGTACCAGGCCTCGCGGCCGGCGATGGTCTCCAGCAGCGTCAGAAACGGCACCGCGGCCGCGAGCTCCTCCGGCTCCCAGGAGACGAGCAGGGTCCGCTGCTCCCCCTGCTGCGCCGTGAGCACCCGCGGCTGCTTGCTCAGCAGGGCCTGCAGCTCAGGGCGCCCCAGGAGGGCCGCCGCGGGCAACTGCACCGTGATCCCCGGCCCGGGCACCCCGCCGTCCCCCGGGCTGCTCTCCCCCAGCCCCCCCTCCCCGGCGAAGGCGGTGCCGCACTCCCCGCAGAAGCGGGCCCCCGACACGGGCGGCGCGCCGCAGCGCGGACAGCGCGCCTGCACCAGGGACTTTCCGGGACGCTGGCTCCGCAGCCGCACCTCCCGGGTGATCCCGTCGAGCTGCTCCTGGGCCAGGCCAGCGCGCCGGGCCGCCGCGACCACCGCCTCCCGCTCCGAGGAGGTGATCTTCCCGTCGGCCAGGGTGAGGCAGATCAGGTCCTCGATCAGCCGCACCCGATCGGAGAGCCGCCCGGGCAGGGCCGAGGGTGTGCGCCCGGCCATGGCCCGGCGCTCCGCCTCGTCCCGCTCCGCCGGGCTCGCGCCGATGTCCGCGGCGAGCTGCCCGAGGGTGGCCAGCTCCGCCACGTCGAGGCGTCCGTCGCCTCGCGCCAGGAGCAGCAGGCTGGTCAGGTAGTCCACCCGCTCGGCAGAGGTCATCGCCCACCTCGCACACCCGCCACGGCCCGTCCTGGCCTCACTGCCGGGCCTCGGCCACCGCGGCCGCGAACCCGGGGAGGCTCCCCCGGATGACCGCCTCGGGCACGCAGTACGCAATGCGGACGTGTCCCGGCCGCCCGAAGCCGGCTCCCGGCACGACGAGCACGGCCTGCCGCTTCAGGAGCTCGACGAAGCGGACGTCATCGGCCAGGGGCGTGCGGGGGAAGAGGTAGAAGGAGCCCTGGGGCGCCTCGACGGGCCAGCCGGCCGCACGCAGCCCCTCCACCAGCAGGTCGCGCCGCCGCTGGTAGATCTGCGGATCGACGGTGACCTCCTGGAGCTGGGCCACCAGCCGCTGCATCAAGGCCGGCGCGTTGACGTAGCCGAGGATCCGGTTGCTGAAGGCCAGGCCATCGACCAGGGCGGCCACGCCGGAGAACTCGGGGTTGATCGCGACGTACCCGATCCGCTCCCCCGGGATGGCCAGGTCCTTGGAGTGGGACGTACAGACGATCGCGGCCGGGTGCAGGGCGAAGATGCTCGGCAGCTCGACGTCGTCGTAGATGATCTGGCGGTAGGGCTCGTCGGCGATGAGGTAGATCGGCCGGCCGCCGCGGGCCTCCTGCCGCTGGAGCAGCTCGGCCAGCCCCTGCAGGCTCGCCCGGTCGTAGATCCGCCCCGTGGGGTTGTTCGGCGAGCAGAGGATCGCCGCCCGCGTCCGGGGGGAGAGGTGCCGCTCGACCTCGGCGAGATCGAGGCCGAACCCCGCATCGGTCTCCACGGGGACGGTCACCCCGTCGTGGTTGTCGATGTAGAAGCGATACTCCGGGAAGTAGGGGACGAAGACCAGCACCTCGTCCCCGGGCTCGAGGATCGCCTTGAGCACGCAGTTGAGCGCGCCGGCCGCGCCGACGGTCATGACGACGTGCTCGCGCGTGAAGTGCTGACCGTGCAGCCGCCGCAGGTGCGCCGCCACCGCCTCCCGCACCTCGGGATAGCCCGTGTTGGGCATGTAGGCGTGCGCCCCTCGCCGGTCGTCCTGCACGAGCCGCTGCAGCTCCGCCGCGAGCTGGGGGGGCGGCTCGAGGTCGGGGTTGCCGAGGCTGAAGTCGAAGACCCGCTCCGGACCGAGTTCGGCCCGCAGCCGGTTGCCCTCCTCGAACATCTTGCGGATCCAGGAGGCGTTGGCCATCAAGGCCCTGAGTCTGGCAGAGGTCGGCATACTCGCTCCTCGTCACCCCCCCGGGTCCTGCCCGCACGCCCCAAGCCCTGGCGCGCCCGAGCCAGCTCCCCCACCCAAGCAGCAGCGCTCGCCGGTGTCAAGCCCGATGGCGGATCAGAGCACCACGTCGAGGGCCGAGCGGTCCCCGACCAGGATCCCGCGGACGATCCCCGCGTTCTCGGGGAGCAGGGTCCGCACCGCGAAGCGGGCCAGGGGCAGCTTGGCCGCGAGGTGGTTGGCGGCCGGATCGTCACGCAGCCGCTGTTCCCGGGCCGCCGGGTCCGCGGGCAGCCCCAGCCCGTCGAGCAGCCCCGCGGCGACCTGCGCCTCCTGGAGCAGCAGCCACGCGAGGAGCAGGTTCCCGACGAGCCGCAAGAACGCAGTGGCGTGCAGCCCCACCACGTCGACCTGTCCCTGGCCGAGCAGCTCCAGGAGGTGGGCGAGGGCCCGCCCCGCGTCCTGGCGCGCCTCGTCGAGGAGCTCGGCCTCGGCCGCCAGGGGCGCAGACCCCTGCACGGTGCCGAGGAACGTCTGGAGCTCCTGGTCGAGAGTCGCCATGAGCCGCCCCCGGCCCAGGGTCGCCTTGCGGAAGAGCAGGTCCTGGGCCTGGATGCCGTTGGTGCCCTCGTAGATCGTCGCGATCCGGCTGTCCCGCAGGGCCTGCTCGACGCCGGTCTCCCGGACGTAGCCGCTGCCCCCGAAGACCTGCATCGCCAGCACCGTCACCTCGAAGCCGAGGTCGCTGCAGTAGGCCTTGCAGACCGGTGTCAGCAGGTCGGCCCAGCCCTCGTGGTAGGCCCGGACCGCGTCGTCGCTGGTCTGACGCGCCAGGTCATGGTGCAGCCCGGCCTTGAGCAGCAGGGCCCGGCAGCCCTCCACCCGCACCTTCATGGTCAGCAGCATCCGCCGCACGTCGGGGTGCTCGAGGATCGGCACCTGGTCCTGCGGGTCACGGCTCTTGGAGCTCAGGGGGACCCCCTGCACCCGCTCCCGGGCATACTGCAAGGCGCCCTGGTAGGCCGCGCTGCCCACGGCCTGGCCCTGCAGCCCGACCTGCACCCGCTCCTCGTTCATGATCTGGAACATCGCGCGGATGCCCTCGTGGAGGGTCCCGACGAGCTCGCCGACGCAGCGCTCCTCGTCACCGAAGGACAGGGTCGTGGTCACCGACCCGTGGATCCCCAGCTTCTCCTCGATGCCGACGATCTGCACGTCGTTGTCCGCGGCGGGCTCACCGGCCTCGTCCAGCAGCCGGTGCGGCACGAGGAACAGGGAGATGCCCTTGATGCCCACGGGGGCGTCCGGGGTCCGGGCGAGCACGAAGTGGACGACGTTGTCGACCACGTCGAGGTTGGCGCTGGTGATGAACACCTTCTGGCCGGTGAGGGTCCACTGGCCGTCCGGCCGCGGCCGGGCCAGGCAGCGGCAGGCGCCGACGAAGGAGCCGGCCCCGGCCTCGGTGAGGCACATGGTGCCCTGCCAGCGGCCGCTGACCAGCCCTGGCAGGTAGCGCGCCTGCTGGGCCGCGGTCCCCCACTGGCGGAGCATGTTGGCGCAGGCCCGGCTGAGGCTGGGGTAGTTGGAGAACGCGCAGTTGGCCGAGACGAACAGCTCGTCGAGGGCCAGGCTGACGGCCTGGGGGAGCCCCATGCCGCCCTCGGCGGGGGGGGCGACCGCGGCGAGGAAACCGAGCTCGCAGTAAGCCTGGTAGGCCTCCCGGAAGCCGGGCGGCAGGGTCACCTGGCCGTCGTGGAAGGTGCAGCCGACCCGGTCGCCGATGGGGTTGAGGGGCGCGAGCTGCTCCCGGGCGAACTTCTCGGCCTCGACGAGCATCTGCTCGACCGTCTCCCGGTCGAGGTCCTCGTACGGGGGGGCGCCGAGAAGCTGCTGGAGGTTCAGCAGATCGAAGAGGACGAAGCGAATGTCACGTAGATCGGCCTGGTACTGCATGCTCTCCCCCCGCCTCGGGACCGCGGTCCCGCCATCGTCGGTCCCCTCAGGATACCACGAAACGCCCGCGCGGGCACGCGCGGGGACGGCCGGCGGATCCCTGGCGGCGGGGGCCACACGATCGGGTATGCTGGGTCGGGCCCGCGGCCCGGCCGGGGCCGCCGACTGCCGGAGGAAGGACCCGATGCACCGTGCTGGCCTGCCCGTTTTGCTGCTGCTCTCCCTGCTCGCCGGCCTCGGCGCCTGCGATCCGGCCCGGGCCCCCACCGCCGGCCCGGCCGCGTCCCCGGCGGCGCCCGGCCGCCTCGCGGACCGCCCCACGCCGGTCACGACGCCGGCCGCCTCCCCGGCCACGACCCGGTCCTCGCCCGCGGCCCCGTCCTCGCCGGCCACCAGCTCCCCGCGGACGGGCCCCGCAGCCGGGGAGGTCCTCCCCCCCCCCGACCCCGCGGCGATCGCGCAGACGGTCCGCTTCCTGCACGAATCCCGCCCCCGCTACCAGCAGGCCATCCGGCGGGCCCGCGGCTGGCTCGACACCTTGCGCCTCGACCCCCAGGAGCTGCGCCGGCACGGCATCAAGGGGAAGAAGAAGCTGGTCGAGGGGGTCGACGCCTACCTGCGGCTGCTGCTCGTGGCGCCTTCCACGGAGCAGGCCGGGCTGCGCGCCCGGATCCAGGAGCTGGCCGCGGTCACCCGGCGGCCGGGCTACCACGACCTGGCCAGCCTCACCGAGGACGAGCTCAAGCAGGACTCCACCTCCTACTTGCGGCTCGCGTACCTGCTCGAGCGTGCCGGGATGAAAGTACCAGGGTACCGGGAGGAGATCCGCCGGATCCAGCCCCGGCTGGACGCCCAGATGAAGCGTCGCGGCCCCCACCAGCGGATGGCCTTCCACACCTACTACACCTTCTTCGGCCTGACCGAGCCCTTCCCCCTGGCCGCGGGCTTCCAGGGCGGGGTGATCGCCAACCGCAAGGATCCCGCGACGTTCCAGACCCTGCTGGAGACCTACGACCTGACCCACGAGGTCTTCGTGCCCTACGAGTTCGGTGAAAAGCTCGACGCGGATTTCTTCACCCCGGCCGACCGGGCCTACCTGCGCCGGACCTTGCCCGTGTTGACCCGGCGACACCTGGCCCAGGGCGATCTCGACGTCGTCTGCGAGCTGGTCTCCTGCCTGCGCTACCTGGAGCTGACCGACCTGCCGGAGTACCGCCAGGCCCTGGCCGCGATCCTCGACGCCCAGAGGCCCGAGGGCAAGTGGGGGGACTACGAGCGCTACCGCTTCCGCTTCGGCGACCTGGTCGACCAGGGCTTCTACCTGCACACGACCATGGTGGCCATCGACGCCCTGACTGCGGCCTACGACTTCCCGCCGCGGCCCGGGGGGGCCGCGGTCAGGGGCGACGCGGGCCGCGGCGCAGAGTGACGCCCGCGAAGCGGGGGTTGCCGGGGATGCCGTGGGGGTACTTGCGGACGGTGACCGTCAGCCGGACCTCGGGGTAGCGCGCCAGGACCCGGTCGGCGATCCGCTCGGCCAGCCGCTCCACGAGCTGGAAGCTCTCCTGGGTGCCGATCTCGAGCACCAGGCCGGCGAGCTCCGCGTAGTCGACGGTGTCCGCGAGGGAGTCCGTCGCGGCCGCGCGGACGCAGGAGTGGCGCAGCTCGAGATCGACCTCGAAGCGCTGGCCCGCGACCCGCTCCTCGGCGTAGACCCCGTGTCGACCCACGAAGCCGATCCCCTCGAGGAAGATCCGATCGCCCCGACCCGCTCGCTCGCTCACGCTCACCTCGTCTGGCGCGTCGGCGCCGCGCGACCACGCCCGCCGATCCAGGTTGTAGAACCTCCGGGGCCCACCGTCAAGGGGCCGGGGGCACGAAGGCCGGCGGCTCCGCGAAGGGCAGCACCTCGTCGATGCCCGCGGCGCCCGCGAGGAGCATGACCAGGCGGTCGACCCCGAGGGCGTTCCCCCCCGCGGCGGGCATGCCCTGCGCGAGCGCCTCCAGGAACTCGGTCGCCGCGGGCAGCGGCGACAGCCCGAGGAGACGACGGGCCTCGAGCTCTTGCGCGACCCGGGCCCGCTGCTCCACGGGGTCGGTCAGCTCCGAGAAGGCGTTGCAGAGCTCGACGCCGGCCACGTACAGCTCGGTGCGCTCGGCGACCGGGGAGGCGCCGGGACGGATCCGGGCCAGGGAGGCCTGGCTCGGCGGATAGTCCAGCAAAAAAGTAGGGATCTCGTTCCCGAGCTGCGGCTCGATCTGCTCGACCAAGAGACGGTAGTACGCGGCCTCCCCCGCGGGGGTGGTCGGGTCGGGGGGCGGCGCGCCCGTGTACCGCTGGAAGGCCTCGGCCACCGTCAGCCGGGCCGCGGGCCGGGCGAGATCGACCTCGTGCCCCTGCCAGCGGACCGTGGTCGGCAGCCCGAGCGCGAGGGGCAAGAAGCGGAGCAGGTCCTCCGTGTCGGCCATCATACCCCGGTAGTCGCTGCCCGGCCGGTACCACTCGAGGAGGGTGAACTCGGGCTGGTGCAGGGGCCCCAGCTCTCCTCCCCGGAAGACGTGGCCGAGCTGGAAGACGGGCCCGCTGCCGAGGACGAGCAGGCGCTTGAGCTGCAGCTCCGGCGAGGTGATCAGGAAGCGCTCGTCCCCGGGCCGCGCCCCGCCGAGCACCCGCAGGGGCACCAGGTGCACCTCGGTGCCCGGCGACCGGACCCGCAGCGGGGTGTCCGCCTCCCAGAATCCGCGGCCGGTGAAGAACTGCCGGATCGCGGTCAGGACCCGCGCCCGGAAACGGAGCAGCTCGATGGGATTCATGATTTCCGATCCGGCGCGTGCGGCCGCCGCCCGGTCCCGTCGGGGGGACCCGGGCGCGGCGGCCCAGGCCGGCCGACCGGCGAGGAGGCTCAGCGCTTGACCCGCTCCACGTAGGTCCCGGTGCGGGTGTCGATGCGCAGCAGCTCCCCGACGTTGACGAACAGGGGCACCTGGATGCGCGCCCCGGTGGAGAGGATGGCCGGCTTGGTGCCGCCCGACGCGGTGTCCCCCTTCAGCCCCGGATCGGACTCGACCACCGCGAGCTCGACGAAGTTCGGCAGCTCGACGGTCAGGGGCCGCCCGTTGTGCAGCAGGAGCTTCACCTTGAGGTTCTCGGTGAGGAACAGACCGTTCTCGCCGAGGATGGTCTCCGCGACGTGGAACTGCTCGTAGGACTCGATGTCCATGAACACGTAATGGTCGGCTTCCTTGTAGAGATACTCGGCGTCGTGCTCTTCCATGTCGGCGCCGTCGAGCTTCTCGCCCGTCCGGATCGTCCGCTCGAGGATCGACCCGGTCTCCATGTTCTTCAGGCGAGTGCGGGTGAAGGCCACCCCCTTGCCCGGCTTGACGAACTGAAAATCGACGACGACGTACGGTGCGCCATCGATCTCGATCTTGAGTCCCTTGCGAATGTCCGAAGTCTCGTAGATCATCCTCGTGCTCCAGGCGCCAAAGATGCGGGTACTTACACCGTCGCCCGGGGGAGGGCAAGGGGGGAGCGGGGCCCCGGGCCTCGCTTTTTGCCGCCGACCGCGGATCTGCCACGAGACCCCTGGACGATCGCCGGGCGACCGGCGGCCTCCCTCGAAGGTTGACAGCCTCTCTTCCTCCGGTAAGTTAGGGCGGACTTGTGGGCCCGCGTCCGGCAGGGACGATCCCGCAGAAGCCCGACAGAGCGTGAGGAGGACCTTTCCCCATGAAGTGCAACACGGTTCGTCCCGGTGTGGAGTGCATGTTCATGACCGCCGCCGGCTGCAGCTACGAGGGCGGCTCCTGCCGTCCGATCGTCGACGACTGCCTCGGCTGCGAGCACGTGATCAAGTACGCGGGCGAGGACTACTGCGGCAGCTACGCCGAGCCCGCGGACCAGTGGTCCCTGGGCGTCTGCAACTTCGCCACCCACCGCCGGATGGCCGTCCAGACCGGCGAGGTGACGTCGAGCAACCCCCTGAAGGCCTCGAAGCGCACCGCCCACAAGAAGTAGCCGAGCCGCTCACTTCAGCTCCACCCCCTCCGGGCCGAGCCGCAGCCCGCGCGCCAGCTCGCGCGCCGGCAGGCGGCGGCCACCCTCGAGCTGCACCTCGTCGAGCTGCAGCCACCCGGCACCGCAGCAGACCAGCAGCTCGGCCTGCGCCGGCGGGCCGCCGAGCCAGCCCGGCACGGCCGGACCGGCCAGCGAGGCGGCCCCGACGTGCGCCCGGAAGATCCGCAACTGCTTGCCGCGCAGGGTCGTCCAGGCCACCGGCGCCGGGTCGAACGCCCGGATGGCCCACACGAGCTCCGCGGCCGGACGCGACCAGTCGAGCCGCGCCTGCTCCCGGCCGATCTTGCGGCAGCGGGTCGCCCGGGCCTCGTCCTGGGGCTCGCCGGCCAGGGGCCCGGCTGCAAGCCGCGCCAGCAGCTCCACGAGCAGCCGACCGCCCAGGGCGAAGAGCCGGGCGGTCAGCTCCCCGGCGCTCTCGTCGGGGAGGACCGGCACCTGCTGCTGCGCGAGGATCGGCCCGGCGTCCATCTTCGCGACCGAGCGCAGCAGGGTGACGCCCGTGACGGTCTCGCCCGCGAGCAACTGGCTCTGCACCGGCGACGCGCCTCGGTAGCGCGGCAGGAGGGAGGGGTGGATGTTGAGCACCCCGTGGGAGGCCAGCGCGAGGACGGGGGCGGTGAGGTACTGCCCGAAGGACGCGGTGATCAGCGCGTCGGGCCGCCGCCGGGCCAGCTCCTCCAGGACCACGGGGTCCGAGGCCGACTCGACCGGGAGCACGGACAGCCCCCGCCGGGTCGCGGCCTCCGCCACGGGCGGCACCAGGGACTGCCGCCCGCGGCCCGCCGGGCGGGGCGGGGGGGTGACCACCGCGACCACCTCGTGGCCCGCGGCCAGCAGCTCCTCGAGGGGGCGGACAGCGAACTCGGGCGTTCCCAGATAGACCACGCGCATGGGCACCTCCGGAGGCCGACCACCGGCCTCCCGACGGGAGACCTTGCCACGGGCCGCCGCCGGGAGCAACGGGCCGGCGAGGTGCGGAAAAGTCGATCCCGGCAGGCCGTCCATGGTAGAAATGAATCAACCGTCAACGATTCTCGCCGAGGTGTAGTGCGATGACTCATCCCTGGCTCTCGCAGGCCGGCCGCACCCTGCCCCGCCTGGCGTTCGGGCTGTTCCTGCTCAACGCCTCCCTCGCGGCCTCCTGCCCCGACGAACAGCCGCCCCCGGACCAGCTCTTCCCCTGCAGCCCGGAGGCCGGCGACGCCTCCTGCGGGGCGGGGTATGCCTGCCGCCTGGTGCAACCCGACGCCGGCGGCGAGGCGGTCGGCCGCTGCCTGCCCCCGTGCGGCGCGGGCTGCCCCGGGAGCCTGGTCTGCGATCCGGCCGCGGACCGCTGCCTGCCTCCCGGCCATCACCTCGCCGGGGGGGAGGGGGAGGGCGAAGGCGAGGGCGAGGGCGAAGGGACCGAGGGTGAGGGCGAAGGGACCGAGGGCGAGGGCGAAGGGACCGAGGGCGAGGGCGAAGGGACCGAGGGCGAGGGCGAAGGGACCGAAGGCGAGGGCGAGGGTACGGGTGAGTGCGTCCCCGTCCAGGTCCAGCCCTGCGGCAGCGACGTCGGCGAGTGCCGGCGCGGGGAGCAGACCTGCGGCGCGGACGGCACCTGGGGCCCCTGCGTGGGCGCCCGCGAGCCCCAGCCCGAGGTCTGCGACGGGCTGGACAACGACTGCGACGGGGGGACCGACCTCGACGACCCGGACTCACCCCCCGACGCCCCCCTCGCGGCCCGGCAGCAAGGCGTCTGCCAGGGGGCGCGCCAGGTCTGCGCGGGCCAGGCGGGCTGGCAGGAGCCCGACTACCCGGCCGTGGTCGGCGAGGACTACGAAGCGCCGGAGACCCGCTGCGACGGCCTGGACAACGACTGCGACGGGGAGGCCGACCCCGCGGGGTTGCTGCCCCCGGTGGACCACTGCCGCACCGCGGGCGTCTGCGCGGGCACGATCCCCGCGTGCGCGGGCGACCAGGGCTGGACCTGCCCCTACCCCCCGACCTACCGGGCCGACGGCGAGGGGGACGCGTGCAACGGGCTGGACGACGACTGCGACGGACGGACGGACGAGGACTTCGTGTACCGCAGCGACGACGACACCACCTCCGGGCCCGGGGAGGGCTGCGACGGGGTCGGCGAGTGCGGCGCGGGCGAGGTCGAGTGCGTGCTGGGGGTGCTGGTGTGCTCCACCGACCCGGCCGGCTCCGCGAGCGAGGCCGCGGCCGAGAGCTGCAACGGGCTGGACGACGACTGCGACGGGGCCCTCCCCCCCGACGAGCAGGACGCGGACCACGACGGCGTCCCCCGGTGCCTGGGCGACTGCGACGATGATGACGGGACGATCCACCCGGCCCTGGCCGCCCAGCCCGACTGGGGCGTCGGCGGGTCCCTCGCGGCCCCCCTGGCCGCGGTGCCCCCGGCCCTGGACCTCTGCGGCGACGGCCAGGACCGGGACTGCTCCGGCGAGCCCGACGCGCCCTGCGCGGGGCTGGCCCTGGGGGTCGGCACCGTGCCCACCCGCGCCCTGCTGGGGACCCCCGACGGCCGGGCCGTCTTCGTCACCGTGGACGGGGTGGCGGGGGTCGTGGCCGGGCGGCTGAAGCGGGTGCTCACCGCGGACCACTCCCTGCTGACGGTGACCCTGGAGGCCGGCGCCCCCCAGGCCCGGCAGCCCGTGGCCCTGGTCTTCGACGCGGCGGAGCAGAGCCTGTACGTCCTCGATCCCGTGCAGGAGGCGGTGTGGGGGGTGGCGTTGTCTGCGGCCTTGGGCGCGGACCAGGTCACGAGCTACCCCCTCCCCGCCGTCTACTCCGGCTGGGGCCTCACGGACCTCGCGCTGGGCCCGCCCACCGCGGACCGGCAGCGGCTCTACCTGGCCGGCGAAGGTGGTACTTTCCTCCTGGAATTCAATGCCACCATCCGCTCCGCGGCCGACTGGGCCCCCGCGGGCACCGGCCCCTTCCGGCTGCGTCGCGCGGGCGGCCTGGAGGTCGTGGTCGCGGCCTCCCGCGCCCCGGGCGGCGAGGTGGAGGTGCTCGGCTTCGACGGCGCCGCGGCCCGGCAGGTCGCCCTGGGCGCGGCCGCGACCGCGCTGGCCGCGGGGGATGCGGACGGGGCCGCGGTGGCCTGGGTCGCGACCCGGGAGGACGACGGCCAGGAGGCCTTGCACCGGATCGCGACGGCCCCCGCGGGCGACGCGCACACCGACCTGCCCGCGGGTCTCCCCGTGACCGCCCTGGCCCTGGACCCGGACGGGGACGGGCTCTGGGTCCTGCGGGGCCCCCGGCTGGAGCTGCGCGCCGCGGCCACCCTGGCCTTGCGGCGAGAGATCGACCTGGCCACGCTCCAGCTCCCCGACGCGCTCACACCCACGGCCCAGCACGTCCCCCGGGACCTGGTCGCGGTGCCGCGGGAGGGCCGCCCCCGGGTCTACCTCTTGTTCTCGGCCGGCGCGGAGGCCAGCGACTCCCTGCTCGCGGTGGTGGAATGACCGCCGGGGGATCGCCCTGGGCCCGGCGCCTGCTGGCCCTGCTGGCCGGCGCGCTCCTGGCGGGCTGCACCGTGGAGCTCGGCGACGCGCCCACCCGCTGCGCGGGCCCCCTCGACTGCCCCGGCGAGGTCTGCCGGCCCGACGGCACCTGCGGCCCGGCCGAGGGCGAGGGCGAGGGCGAGGGCGAGGGCGAAGGAACCGAGGGCGAGGGCGAAGGATCCGAGGGCGAAGGCGAAGGAACCGAGGGCGAGGGCGAAGGATCCGAGGGCGAAGGCGAGGGCGTGGGCGAGGGCGAGGGCGACGGCGAGGGCGAGGGCGAAGGCGAGGGCGACGGCGAGGGCGAGGGTGAGGGCGAGGGCGAAGGGGAGGGGGAAGGAGAAGGGGAAGGGGAGGGCGAGTGCGTGCCCGACTCCATCCGGCTCTGCGGCACCGACGAGGGCGAGTGCCGACGAGGTGAG
>JAVEVO010000007.1:0-88688 GCA_034005005.1 Myxococcota bacterium | reverse complement strand
GACGCGGACGAAGCGGGCCCCCTACTCGGTGGCGTAGCAGTCGAGACCGCCCGCTAAGACCGCGGGCTGGTTGGCGACGACGCCGACCGGGTGGCCGTCGTGGCGGGCGAAGCCCACGACGATGTTGCGCGCGTACTGCTCGTGGATCTCGAGGAACTCTCCCTGGTCCACGACCCGCCGCACGAGCTCCCGTACGTCGTAGCCGAGGTTGCCGTCTGCCGGCACCAGCTCGGGGAGCCCGTCGAGGCGCCGGTCCGCGGGGTCGCCGGTCGGTCTCGGCGGGGGATCCTCGAGGTTGTTCGCGGGGAGGTAGGCGAGCAGCGACCGCACCAGCTCGAGGGTCTGGTCCTCGTCGGCCCCCGTGAGGTGCGCCACTCCGCTCTTGCTGGCGTGGGCCGCGGCGCCGCCCAGCTCCTCGAAGCTCACCTCCTCGCCGGTGACCGTCTTGATCACCTCGGGGCCGGTGATGAACATGTGGCTGGTCCCCTCGGCCATGAGGATGAAGTCGGTCAACCCCGGCGAGTAGACCGCCCCGCCCGCGCAGGGGCCGAGGATCACCGAGAGCTGCGGGATGACGCCCGAGGCCCGGGTGTTGCGGTAGAAGATGTCCGCGTAGCCCGCCAGGGCCAGCACCCCCTCCTGGATGCGGGCGCCACCCGAGTCGTTGAGCGCCACCAGGGGCGTGCCGTGGCGCAGGGCGAGGTCCATGACCTTGCAGATCTTGGCGGCCACCGTCTCGCCGAGGGAGCCCCCCAGCACGGTGAAGTCCTGCGCGTACAGGTGGATCGGCCGGCCATCGACGAGCCCCGAGCCGGCCACCACCCCGTCGCCGAGGGTGCGGGACTGCTCCATGCCGAAATCGTGGCAGCGGTGCTGGGCGAACGCGTCCAGCTCCTGGAAGCTGCCGGGATCGACCAGCTTGGCGATCCGCTCCCGAGCCGTCTGCTTGCCCCGGTCGTGCTGCGCCGTGATGCGCGCCGGGCCTCCGCCCTGCGCCGCCTCCGTCCGCATGGTGCTCAGCTCGTCGAGCCGCTCGTTCCAGCCCATCCGCTCCTCCCCTGGGATCTCGGGCCCGGCCCCGCCTGGGACCTCGCCCCCGTTCCCGCCCTTATATCCCGGACACGCGGCGCAGCTCAAGCCGGGCGCGAGTGGGGGAGGGGAGGTGGGGGAGTCCGGCCCGGGATCTCAGGTTCTGGTTGCCACTCGTCCTCCCTGCCGGGATAATCCCCCCGTTCCACCGGCGGGGTGGGCGCAGCGGGAGGTCTCGTGGCAGGCAGGCTCGGCCAGTGGTGGGGGAGGCGAGGGCTCGGGGTGCTGGCCGTGGTCGCGGCGCTGCTCTTGCTCGGCGGGGGGCTGTACTTCCGGGGCATGCTCCACGCGGCCTTCCCCGTGGCCCCGCCCTTGCCGGCGGCCGCGGCCGTCCCCGCCGAGCCCCTCGCCCCCCGGCGGGAGGTCGTGGACAACCTGCTGCACCGGCTCGCCGAGGTGGAGCGCGCCGAGCTGCCCAGCCTCGACGCCGGGTATCGGGACGCGGTGGCGAGCTTCGGGCGTGGCGTCCCCCTGACGATCCCCGGCGTGCGGGACGAGCTGCGCAAGCTGGCGGTGGCCATCCCCCTCGGCCTCGTCCCCGGCAGCGCGGCGGAGGAGGAGCACGAGGGGCGGCACGCCTTGTACCTGCCGACGCCTGCGCGCCTGACCTGGCTGACCACGCTGCCTCGGCGGGCCATGTTCCAAGCGGCCCTGGCCCAGATCCCCCTGCGCGACGGGGAGCCGCACGCCTGGCTCGAGCTGCGCGTCACCTCCCTCGCGACGGGTCAGCGGCTCGAGGCCGCCCTGCCCGTGCGTCCGGCTCCCTGGCCGCGTGGCGCGACGCCTCCCTGGGAGGAGGTCCGGGTCGATCTCGCGGCGCTCGCGGGCCAGCGGGTCCGCCTCGAGCTGGTGTCCCGGCTGGGTGAGGACGCGACCGCGGTCCCGGCCGCAGGCATCGCCCACCTGCTGGTCGCCTCCCCCGCGGTGACCGGGCTGCCCCGCGCGGACCGGCCGGCCCGGCCGAACGTGCTGTGGGTCAACATCGATACGGTGCAGGCCGCGGTCACCGGCGCGGCCCGGGACGGTCGCAGCGTCACCCCGCTGCTCGACCAGCTCGGCCGGCAGGGGGCGACCTTCCTGCGGGCCTACGGCGCCGCGGACTGGACCCGGCCGTCGAACATGAGCTTCCTCACGGGCCTGTACCCGAGCGAGACCGGGATGAAGGTCGGCATGATCCCGACCCTCACCGAGGAGCGACGCGCCTACTACCTCTCCGACATCGTGGCCCTGCCCCTGCACCTCAGCCGCCATGGGTACCAGACCCGGGCCATCGTCCAGAACAACCTCCTCGAGGACGTCTGGGGGACCGGCGTCGACGTCGGTTTCGGTACCTATAGCTACGTCGAGGAGACCTTCGACCACAGCAGCCGGATCACCGCCGCGGCGATCCGGTTCTTCGCCGAGCACCGGGACGAGGCCTGGTTCCTCTACCTGGGCTACAACGCCCCCCACTGGCCCTACCGACCCACCCGGGAGGCCCTGGCCCAGGTCGGCTTCGCGGGGGAGCCGCCCGATCGTTGGCTGGAGACCCTCTACCGGGCCGAGGTCCGGCTCAGCGACGACCAGCTCGGCCCGCTCCTCCTCTCCCTGCAGAACCTCGGGCTCGAGCGGGAGACCCTGGTGGTGGTCAACTCGGACCACGGGGAGCAGCTCAGCCTCGCGCAGGCCCGGGAGATCGTCCGGGAGAGCATGTGGGAGACCGATCTGCCGACCCGCGTCGTCACCCGGCCCGGCCACGAGACCCTGGTCGAGGAGGTCTGCCGGGTCCCCCTGGTGCTCTCCCTGCCGGGGCGGATCCCGCCGGGTGTCGAGGTCCCGGACCCGGTGGCGATGTACGATCTGCCGCCGACCATCCTCGACCTCGTGGGCGTCGAGCCCTTGCCCCAGGGGCGTGGCCGCAGCCTGCGGCCGCTCCTCGAGGGGCGGTCCCTGCCCGTCGTCCCCCTGCTGCTGGAGGGCAAGTCCGGTCGCGTCGTGATCCAGGGGGACTACAAGTACCTTCGTCGGGGGCCCGCCCCGGGGGAGGAGTGGGTGCGGCACCTCTCCGGCGGGCCCTGGCGGCGCGTCCCCGAGGAGCTGTACCGGCTCAGCGACGACCCCGGGGAGCTGCGTGACCTCGCCCCGCAGCAGCCGGAGCTGGTGGCCTACTTCCGGGAGCAGCTCGCGGCCCTGCTGCCCCCCCAGCGCTACCTCTACCTCCTCGAGCTGCGGGGGGCCCTGACGGAGGCACCGTCGGACCTCCCGCCTCGTCGGGTGCGCGTGCGGATCACCCCGGCCGCGGAGGTCGGCGCGCTGCACCTCCTGGAGGAGGAGCCGCCGGACCTCCTGCGGTGTGAGCCCGAGAGCTGCTGGGCCTTGCTCGACGTCCCCGCCGGGGACTTCGACCGCCTCGCCCTGCGCACCCGCACCCCCGACTCGCAGCTCGTGGTGGTCCTCGAGGAGGAGGTCGGTGGCGAGACCTTCCCCTGCAACGAGGTCGTGCGCTGCGGTCGGTGGGAGCTGCCCCTGGAGGCGTCGCCCCTGCTGCTGGGAGATCGCGCGGCCTTCTCCCACCTGGACAGCGACCGGGATCCACCCCGCCAGCAGCCAGGGCTCTATCTCTGGCGGCTGCCGACCGTCGATGGGATCGCCGGTCGGGGCGTCGAGCTCGACGCCGCGGTCCAGGAGACCTTCCGGGGGTGGGGGTACGTCCGATGAGATCCTCGCTCCCGGCCTCTCCTGACCTCTCGGCTCCTCCCGCACCGGCACCGGCACCGACCTCGGCCCCCTCCCGGCGAGGGCGCCTGCTCGAGTTCGGCGGGGGGCTGGTGCTGCAGCTCGCGGTCACCCTGCTGCTGCTCGGCCTCGGCTGGCTGCTGCCCGGGCGAGGCCTCGAGGCCGTCACCCTGCGCGTCCTCGGCGCGACCTGGCTCCCGGCCCTGGTGCTCCTGCTGATCTACCCCGCGCTCGTCCGGCGGGGGCGCCGGGCCTTCCTCACGGGCCTCCTCTGCGGCCTGCTGCTCGTCGGGCTCGCGCTGATCGGCGGAGCCATCGGCGTGGGGGTGGCGTTCCGGGTCTGATCCCCTGCTGCTGGTTCCTTCTTCCTGATCGAGGGATGCTGCTGCCTGGTGGGTGCCGGCCTCCGTGCCGGCACCAGCCTCCTCCCCCTTCAGATCCTGGCCCTGTCGGGTAGAGGAGCAAAGCGACCGGCGCGGCGGCCGGTCGCCACCCTGCGGCGGCCGGTCGCCACCGAACCTGCTGATTGGACTATGGTTTCACCCCACTAGTCCTGCTCGGCGGCTCCTCCGCAGCCCTGGAGCTGGCAGCCCCAGTCCTCCACCGGGAAGACCGGCAGGTACCCCGCGTGGTGGTAGATCTCCAGCATCAGGCAGCGGATCCCCTTGCTCCAGTTCGCGTACAGGTCCAGCATCAGGTCCGGCTCCCGGTTGTCCAGGTACCCCATCCCCAGGTCGTACTGCACCTGCGCCTCCTGGATCTTGCAGTACTGCGCGTGCCCGGGCGGGAGGTGCCCTTCGGCGTCCGCCTTCGCCACGTCGATCACCACCCGGATGGCCTGCGCGAACCCCCACTGCCAGTTGCGCACCCAGCAGCCCTTGGACTGGGCCATGAACATCTGGTTGGCCAGGTCCTGCAGGTCCAGTAGCAGCTCCATGAACTCCTTCGCGGGCAGCCACCCCGGGTTCTGCAGGTTCTCGAATCGCCACAGCACCAGGGCATCCAGATCGTGGAGCAGCTCGTCCGCTTCTTCCACGGCCGGGAGCTCCCGGTACTGCGTGTACCCCTGGAGCTCCGCCATGATGCGGTGGATCACGTCGATGCTCGAGGGCACGTCCGTCGCCCGGAAGGGGAATTTTCCATTACGGGCGTAAAAGTAGGCGTTGCTGATCTTCAGCACCGCGGCATCGTATTGTCCGTCCGTCCAGATGAACTCCCACGCCTGGGCCAGGGCGATGTACGCCGTCTGCTCCTCCGAGGTGCCCACCGCGTTCAGCTTCCAGTACAGGTAGGTCTCGGCGTAGCTCCCGCGAGCCAGAAGCCGCGCGTCCTCGAGCAGCTCGGCCTCCAGCTCGTCGGTGGCCACCAGCCGCAGGGCCGCGCCCCGCATGATCGAGACCGCGTCGTAGATGCTCACCAGCGTGCCGCCCAGGTAGCCCCGGCTCAACGACCGCTGGCCCGTCGCCAGGTAGCCGTCGATCTGCTGCAGCAAGCTCACCGCAGCCCCCTCGGGGTCTGCCTGGAGGTACCCGGCGATCCGCGTCCGGACGATCACCAGGGCCTCGGCGAGGCCGATCAGCCGGAACGGGAACTCCGTGGTCGACAGGTTCCCGGCCCCGTCCTTGCTCTCCACCACCAGCTTCTGCTCCCCGGCCTGCATCCCGCCGAGGAACAGC
Organism: Myxococcota bacterium; assembly: GCA_034005005.1. Lineage (GTDB taxonomy): Bacteria > Myxococcota_A > JAVEVO01 > JAVEVO01 > JAVEVO01 > JAVEVO01. Next base: position 83,208 of record JAVEVO010000007.1, on the reverse strand, counting down.
TTGCCGCCGCGGCAGACGTTGGCCTCGTCCGTGCAAGACAGATTCCCGAGGAACTTCGGGCCAGTCGGTGGCGTTCCCGACAGGGACTGGGGCCGATCGAGGATCGTCTTGGCTCCGCCCTCCAGCAGCCCGGGCACCACCGTCACCTTCACCTGCTCGATCCCGGACAACCCGTCCTGGGCGGCGAAGCGCGGGGCCGCCTCCTCACCCCGGAAGAACAGGGGCCAGGTCGCCGGGTCGCCGGGGACTGCTCCCTCTTGATCGAAGTCGGTGACAGTCGAGGTCGGACCGCTGGTGTCGATGTTGAAGCGGGGCACCTGCTGGATGTGCTCGAGGTCCGCCCGATCCCACATGGAGATCCGGACCAGGTACACCCCGTCGGCCGCGTACGTCAGGCGGTACTTGCCGTCCTCCGGCAACGGCTGGGGGTCGCCTGCCCGGGGCAAGGGCGTCACCGTCACCGGCCACGCCGGGTTGACGTTCTCCACCGAGAACTCCAGCACGCAACTGTCCACCGCGCAGTTCAGCCACTCGTCCGAGGCCGGGCGCGTCAGCAGATGCGCCACCGGGTCCGCGCCGACCACCGTGAGCTGCACCTCCGTCGAGGCGCTCAGCCCACCCGGGTCCTCGACGACGTAGGTCATCGTCGTCACGCCGATGGGGAAGTAGGCTCCGGCCGGGAACACCGGGGCCGTGCAGGAGTAGCCAGCCGCCGGGGGATCGACGGGGTCGCCGTCCTGGTCCACCAAGGTCACGAACAGGCCGCAGGTCAGTTGTGCGGTCGCGTACCCGTCGTCCCGGTAGAGCACCTGGGGCCAGTCGGCCGACCCCACGAGCCCCGTCGCCAGCGTGCCCGCGGGGCTCGTCTGCGGGAAGGCCACGTCGCTCGGCTCTTGCGTGAAGTAGGGTGGCTCGTCGTCCACGATGGTGACCGTGATCGTCGCGCTCGCCGGGTTGCCTTCGCCATCCAGGACCTCGAACTGCACCGTCCTGGTCCCCACGGGGAAGCCGTAGATCAGCTCTTCGCCGTCGATGGTGTCGATCCCGGCGGCGGCCGAGAGCGTGATCGCGGACGACAGATCGCCGGCGCACAGGTCGTAGGCCGAGGGGCTGAAGTCGACCGGTGTGAAGCCGTCCACCCCCCTCGCCTTCATCACCACGTCCGGCCCGGGAAGCAGGTCCGGTGCCCGCGTGTCCTTCACCCAGATCACCCGCGTCGCCACCGTCTTGTTGGGCACCGGCCGCAGCCAGTCCTGGGCCGAGATCTCCAGGACGTTCCGCCCCAGCGGGAACTTGCTCGGGATCTTCGCGACCGCGGCTCCGTTGAGCTTGTAGGTCACCACCGGCGCCGGGTCCTGGTCCGCGACCTGCGCGCTCGCCGCCACCTCGGTCCCCGCGGCGTCCAGTTGCTCGACCGCGGTCGCCAGGGTCATGTCCGTGGCCGGCGTGGTCGTGATCGTCGGGCCCGCGTTGTCGATGGAAAACGGGCTCTGAGAGAGCGTCGTCGAGAAGATCGCGGGGTCGGTCTCCAGCTCGGCGAGCACTTTCAGCCGATAGAAGTCGGTCTTGTTGGCGAACAGGGTCGTGTCGAAGGGGATGGTATAGGTCTGGGGCGTCACCGGAGCGTCGTAGAGATCGTTCGCCAGCACCAGCTCCTCACCATTCATCGACAGCTTCAGCCTTGCTCGCTTGCCCTTCGGGTGCGAGAGCTTCAGCTCGATGGCCCGGGTCTGGTTCACGGCGGTCGGATCCTTGCCCCACACCTCGCCGCCGTTGGGGTGGACGATGGTCACCGTCGGCGGCACGGACTCGGCCACGGTGATCATCGTCTCCGCGACGTCGGACCAGGTGCCGTAGCGGTCCTTCACGATCAGCCCGACGACGTAGGTCTGGCCCACCCGCCACGTGCTGCTGGCCACGTTCACGACGTCGCCGGTGCAATCCTCCGCGCCGCACATCGCCGAGCCGGCCGTCGCCGCGGTCCCGCAGAGGGGCTTGTTGGCGGTGACCACTCCCAGCTCGTCCTCCTCGCCGTAGCAGCCGTCTCCGTCGGTATCCCAGGCGTACTCGGTGATGGCATCGCACGGCTCGTTCGGGTCCGAGCTCCCGTTCCCGTCCAGGTTCACCGGGATGGTCCCGTCGTTGCCGATGGTCGTCAGGTAGGGACCGCCGGGATTGGCGATCGGCTTCTGGTTCTCGAAGGACACCTCCGGCGAAGGCGACACGGCCACACTGGCCACCTTGCCGTACTCGTCCGTCACCGTGAGCTGGGCGCCGTACGCTTTCTTCTCCCGGTATCCCGCGTAGCGGAACTGCACCCCCACTCCGTCCGTGTCGTCGTTCGCCACCCCGTTCTTGTCCGAGTCCACCGTGGTGTCCAGATCCCAGGCGTAGTGGGTGATCTTCCGGGCGGGGTGATTGTGGTAGCTGCCGCTGCCGTCGAACACCATCTCGACCTGGCAGCCGGCCTTCGGTGGCTGCACCGTCGCTACGGGGTGTGGAGTGACCTGATAGTAGTAGATCTTGACCTCGGTGGTCGCAGGCTTCTCGTCCATGTCCTGGACGTACAGCTTGCCGATCTTCACCGGCGTCTGGTCGAACGGCTCTTGCACCGCAAAGCCGAACGACTGGAACTTCGCCGCGCTCATCGTCTGGATCGCGCCTGCTCCCTCCGAGTCGATCACCCCGTCATCATTCAGATCCCAGGCGAACCAGCTCACCTGGTCGCCACAAGCCTCGTTCGGGTCCATGGACAGGCTGGCATCCAGGACGACCACCTCACCGAAGGCCGCGAGCACCGGCTTCGCCCGGGGGATCGGCGCGGCGTTGTCTCCCGAGTTGTTGATCTCCACGTCGAAGTAGTTGTAGGTGTCGTTCTCGTCCCCGGCGCGCAAGCGCACGATCACCTTGCCCACCCGCGGGAGCACCTGGCGGAAGATCTTCTCGTTCACGTGCAACGCCGAGGGGGTGAAGATCCCGTCGTAGTCGAAGTCCCAGGCCAGGGTCTTGATGGACAGCGAAGGGACCGGGTGATACGACTCGGTCGCGTCGAAGCTGACCGGCTCACCGCACATCGCGGTCAGCGGCGTCGCCCGGAAGCGCGCCACCGGTTGACCGCTGCCGATCTGCAGGGTCGTCCAGCTCTCCGATCTCCCGCCGTGCCGATCCTCGGCCTGCAGGTAGATCTGGCGGTTCACGTTGCCGGCCGGCAGGTTCCACCGTTGCACGTCGGCCCAGGAGATGCTCACCTCGGAGGCGGCGGTGTCGATCTCCCAGGTCCGGTTCCCCTGCAGGTCCAGCAGACCGTCCAGGTCCCAGCGGTAACGCGTGATCGTGTCCCCGCAGGCCGAGTCGGGATCGGTCGTGCCTTGTCCCGTCAACGTCAGCCGGAGCGTCTCGTCCTGGCTGAACCGGTCCGAGTCCAGGAAGTAGGGGCCATTGGCCTCCACCACCGGGGGGAGGTTGCCGTTGGTCGTGGACACCGTGGCGGTTGCACTCGCCGTGTGGGTCACGACCCCGTCGTCTTCGACGGTCAAGGTCACCGTATACGTACCGAACTGCCCATAGGCATGGTTCGCGGCCAGTCCGGTCCCCGTCGTGCCGTCACCAAAATTCCAACTGTACCGTACGATTTCACTCTCGATCAGGGACTCCGAGCCGCTCGCATCGAACGCGAAGGTCGTCGTGCACCCACCCAGGGGCGGCGTCACCACGATCGCGGCCCGCAGCGCGTGCTCCAGCACCGTCACCTTGACGGCATCCTGCGAGACCGTCCCCAGGGAGTCCGTGACCGTCAGCCGCACCTCGTGAGCGCCCAGCGCGCGCAAGGCGGCCGGCAGATCCCCCCAGGCCCGGTTCAACTGGAGCGCCTGCTCCGGGGTCCCGGGATCTCCCCGGTTCCACACCACGTCGTCGCTCCCGTTGCCATCCAGATCCCAGCCGACGTAGTCCACCGTCAGGTTCGGCGCCGGCGTCGCCGAGGCCGCGACGGTCAACGGATCCTGTTGCTGGATGAGGAGCTGGTCGTCCGCGAAGCGGATCGTGGCCGGCGTGGAAGCCAGCACCTTGAACGTCACGTCGATGGTATCGTCCGCGATGTTGTTGCCGCTGTCCGTCACCCGCAGGGTGATGGGCTTGGTCACGGTCCCGCCCGCCACCGACCAGATCGGTCGCTCCGCGTTCAGGTCCACCTGCAACTGCGCGGTCTCCCCCGTCGTCGTCTGCGTCCCGGCACCCAGCTTCCAGGACCACTGCAGGATCTTCAGCCCCGGATCGCTGGTGTACGACCAGCTCCCGTCGAGTCGCACCAGGGCCTTCCCCGTGGCGGTGTCGATGGGGACGAACGGCTTGGGGGCGCTGTCCGCCACGGCCACCGGCGTCTGCTCGTAGATGGGGATCTCCACCGTCGCGGTCGCCGACGCGCCACGGGTGTCCGTCACCTTCAGCCCCACCGTCCAGCGCTCGCCCCAGTCGGGCGGTGCGGCGGGCCAGGCGCTCGCCGGGATCCAGTGGCTGACCTGGGACCACTGCAGGATGGGCGCTTCGCCCACGGGCTCCGCGGCCTTCCCCTGCTCCGGGCTCGGCTCGGCGAACACCCCATCTCCGTCCAGGTCCCACTCGTACAGCACCGCGTCGTCGCCGCAGCCCTCGTTCGGGTCCACGGTGCCCCGGGCGTCCAACTGCAGCAAGCCGCCCACCGCGAACTCGTAGGGGCCGCCGATGTCCACCTGGGGAGCGGCGTTCCCTTCGCTCACCACCACGGTGGCGCCGTACGCGAGGGACATCCGACCCTGGCCGTCCGTCACCCGCAGCACGGGGTGGTAGACGCCGAATGCCGGGTAGTTGTAGGTCACCCGCGGGCCGAGCGCGTCCACGTGCTCCGCGAACTTGGCCAGGATCAGGGCCGGGTCCGCGCCGGTCACCGCTTCGGGCATGTCGAAGACCCACGCCCACTGGGCGATGGTCTTCGCGGGGTGACCGTGCCAGGACGTGCTGCCATCGAAGGTGACCGGCGGGGCGCCCTCGCCGCAGGACGCGGGGTTGGGGTTAGCGGTGTACCTCGCGTAGGGACCGCTGTGGTAGATCGTCAGGGAGGAGCTCGCCCGGGCCGTCTTCCCATGCTCATCCGTCACCGTCAGGTTGACCGGGAGGTTCGGCAGTCCGGTCCGGGGATTGGCCAGGTATTTGGTCTTGTCCCAGGCTGGGGGCAGCAGCTTGTACAGGTTCGCCCAGGTCAACGTCGGCCTGGCCACCCGGTCGAGATCGGTGACGACCCCATCGCCGTTCAGATCATCGGCGATCCAGTCTCCGTTCAGATCCCACTCGTACTTGGTGATGCTGTCTCCGCAGGCGGCGTCCGGGTCGCTCGAGCCGCTGCCGTCCAGGGTGATGCTGCCGCCTTGCCGCAGCGTCTCGGCATCCCATTCGTTCACCAGCCAGGTCTCCAGCGTGTAGCCCGGGCCGGCATTGGCCCGCGGGGCCGAGGACGAGGACATCGTCACCTGCTGCTGCACGTACTGGACCGTCCCGTAGTTGTCCGTCACCTTCAGGGTCAGGTAGTAGCTGCCCTCGGTGGTGTAGGTGCAGTCGCTCGCGAGGCCCACCGCCTGCGCGGTGAACGCGAACCCGGCCGCCTCGAGCGGCAGCGGGTTGTTGCACTGCCACTCGAAGGTCCGGAACCCCGTCCCGGTGTGCGGGTGGGGGTAGGTGCAGCTCGCATCCACGTGCACCGTGCCGTTGCAGCCCACCGTCGTCGAGGGGGTCAGGTCGAAGCAGGGATGAAAGTCCCGGTCCCAGATGGTCACCGTCGTCTCCGACGTCGCATCGGCCGTCGCGGCCTGGGAGTCGCTCACGACCAGCTTGATGGGCACGGGGGTGTTGCGCGTGGGGATCTGGTCCAGCACCCCGAGCCAGGGGGCGGGACCGGCCAGGCCCACTCCGGGCCGGGGGACCGTCGCGGGGAGGTACCAGGTCGACGTCAGCCCATCGGCCCGACAGAGGAGGTTCGGGTCGCTCGCGGCACCCTCCAGGACGAGGTCGTTCCCCTCGATCACCTCGTAGGGGCCGTGGGCGTTGGCGGTCGGTGCGAGGTCCGGCTGGGGAGCCACCGTGATGTTCTTGATGCTGTAGATGTTGTATTTTGGAGTCGGGCTGTTGTCCTTGACTCGCAATGCGGCATGATAGTTCCCTGCGTGCAGATATTGCCAGACGACAGCAGCAAACTCGTCGGTCGTATGGTAGGACTTGTACTCGAGATCCGGTTCATCGAGCGCCAGATTGTTCCAAGGGATCGCTGCAAAGGTTTCATTGGTTGGAGATTCCACTGTCTGGAAGAGCCATTGGTACTCTTGGATCTTCCGCTTGGGATCCATGTGGTAGCTGTCCTGATGCTGGAAGGTGATCTTCCCGTAGCTCGTGTTCTGGCAGCCCTCGTCGGTCCGCATGATGCTCGCCGTACCGGAAGCCACCGGATCGGGCTCGAAGAGAGCCTCCGTGAGAACGAGTCCTTCTCCCCAGGCTGTCAGGAGGGATGTTCCACATCGTTCGTAGGAGATCGAGGCGATGCTGGCTTCCGATCCCCAGGTTTGTGGAGCACTTCCGTCCTTCTTTTGATTGTTGATCCAGTAATATGAGTAATCTCTGAACCAATCAATGGTATAGGCGACGCCGCCACTGTTGTAGGTTACCGTTGGGCGGAGCGGATCCAGCGTCCGCAGGCCCTTCTGGATGGAGAAGATGACATAGGCATCTCCACGACCCTTCCCGTCGAAACGGGCATCGCGATAACCATAGGCACTTTCTTCCCACCAGGGGCCATATTCGTAGGCTCCATTGAGCCAATCGCCATCACCACCGCCATCATAGTACCATCTGTTCCCGACATAGGCCAGCGAGGCGTTGAATCGATCGACCAGTGCCCCATCGGTGACATCGCTCGCCGGTGTGAATGATTTATGGGTGCGATCGTAGCCCGCCATGGACTCCATGGAACTCACGCCGAGCCATCCGTGTCCTACCAGAAGCCCCCCGGCCAGGTGAACGTCCTCGAAAGTAGCTCCTGTGCTGTATCTTCCAGCTCCATTGTGATGGGTGCCAGCGGTGGTTCCTGCAGCGTACCCGTAACCAGTCTGCGAGTAGATTCCGTTGGCGATGCTGTACTTGCAGTGTTTGTTCACGATGACCGGCGGATCGAGATTCCCCATGGCCTTATCTGCAGCTTCGAGGCCAATGAACATCCACTGGGTCGTCGAGCCATCAAATCCGCTGCGATAGGTATAATGCCAGGTCCCATCCTGATGTACACCCTCTTCTTCTCCGCGAATCTGGTAATGGCACCCGGCATCGACCAGCTCCTGGACCACCCACTCGATCGATCGACCCTTCACCGACCCGACTTGTGCGGTCGTACCGGCCATCCCCGTCGTCGACAGTGCCGGAATGATATGGCCCATGCTATACGAAGTTCCATAATAGAGACCGCTTCGAAGATCCGTGTCGGGTATCGCTGCTCGCAGATCATTTGCTTCGGATGTAGCGTCGGGCTTGTATCCAGCAGCAGCGAGACTGCCGAGGACATAGTTCATCATGCGCAGAGCATCTTCGGCGTAGGGGTCCGTATTGTATCTGGTATCATTGTCGCGATTCCAGCTATCTGGCAAAGGCTTGGAATCACTTGCAGTTCCATGTTCATAGTTTTCATTTGAAGAACTTGGTGAAGGATAGGCAGGATTGTGGCCATTTTGATTCAGTGACCAGAGGAATGCCGCTCCAACTGACACGTTGTGCGCCGCATCCTGGGTCGTTGCTCCGCCATCGAAAGGCATTGACGCGGTCATGGTTTTCCCGCTGCCCGATCGGCTCAGCATGGCATTGTGAAGGTACCAGAGAGCGTCACCGAGCGCGACCTCGCGTTTGATCTTCAGGGAGAAATCGCTATCGCCGGCGCAGTCGGCATCCAGTCCCGATGGGCAGGGGAAGTTGGTGACGGCGCATTTGCTGGCCGTGCAGGTCGCGGGAATGGCATTGCCATGCTGGTCCTTGTCCGGGCGAGCCGTCCAGCCATACCGGTTTGCGTCACTGTAACTGCGACCGCGTGGGACATCATTGAAGAGCATGACGCGATAGGTGCCCACGCTCGAGTCCGTGGGTACTCCATTATTGAAGTTGCAGGCGACCTCGATGGTCGCCATGAAGAGCTTGCGCTTGATATCCGCAGAGACCGCCGGGAGATCCTTGAGGCAATCCAGATTGTAGCGGTCATTCTGATACCAGGTCCCATCGCCGACATTGGCGACCCGGGAGCGGTTGTCACAAGCGTCGATGGCGTCGTGAACCCCATCACCGTTGATGTCCCAGCGGAAGTAGGGCTTTCCGGCGCACTGGTTTCCGGCGGTTGCCGGCACGTCCCGGGCGATGGCCTTGAAGCGCGTCGGGTGTCCGGGGTAGGCCATCTGGGGGATCGTCAGATCGTGCGGTCGGTAGGGTACCGGGATGACCTTGATCTGGGCCCCGGCGTCCAGCGGAGCAGCGAGGCTCAGCAGCAGGATCCCGATCATCGCTGGTCGCAGGGCGGGGATTCGTTCGCAGGTCGGCATCTCGGCTCCTCTGGCGGGCCGCTGGTGCTTGGCCGGCGGTCCAGTGGTCGCCGGTGGACGCGGGCGGGTGCGCCTCCTGGCGGTGCAGCCGGGCTTCGATGAGTCTGGCTGATCCAGAGTACCGACTTGGCTCCCGGGAATCAACCTGTGGTGATGGCTCGAAAGTACCTGCCCGGCCGGACGGCCCGATGGCCTGACGGCCGGCCGGCGCGGCCTCTCAGGGCTGCGGGCTCGCCGGTGTCGGGGGGGGAAGCTGCACCTCGTGGACGAGGGTCGCGTCGGAGTCGATGGCCAGGGAGAAGGCCTGGAGCAGCCGCCCCGTGGGGTCTCGGACCTCGAGCTGGTGGCGCCCGGGGGAGAGGCTCTTCTCGAGGGGGGGCGTGCCGAGCAGGGTCTGGTCGTCCCAGACCGTCACGGGCTGAGACGGCGTCACCGTCAGCAGGAGCAGGCCCGGCGGCGGCCCGAGGGTCTCCGGCGGGCTCGCGGGTGGGGCCGGGAGGCTGGCCGAGGCGGGCGTGGGGCTCGGGGGCCTGGCCCGGTCGTCCGCGGGCACCGGGAGCGGCGTGTCCGGCGCGTCTGCGGGCACCGGGGGCGGCGTGTCCAGCGCGTCGTCGGGCACCGGGGGCGGCGGGGCCGGCGCGTCTGCGGGCACCGGGCGCGCCGGCACCTGGAGCGCGGGCACCTCGCCCTGGAGCCTGGCTGCTCCAGGTACCGTGGGCGCTGCGGAGACGGGGGCGACCGGGACGGCGCGCGGCCGCCCTGTCGTGGCGGGCGGGCGATCGGTGAGGCGGACCGTGAGCAGGGCGAGCGCGAGGAAGAGGAGCAGCAGGCCGGCCAGCGCCAGGTCACGCCCGCGACCCGGGCGGGGCGGGTGGAAGCGGATGCTCAGATCCGTGTCCTCGTCGGCGAACTCGCCGGTCTGCCCCAGGGCGGTGCGCGGGATCGTCGTGGCGCGGCGGCCATGGATGGGTGTGAATCCGCCGTGCGGCTCCTTGGGGAAGAGCTGGGGGAGGCCGAGGGTCTGGCGGAGCCACTCGCGGTAGTCGAGGAACTCCGGGGCGAACAGCTCCTGCATCGTGCGGGACGCGGCCTCCTCGTCGAAGGGGGTCCCGGTCTCCGCAAGCCAGCGCTCCAGCGCCGTCGCGAACCCACGACAGTCGGGGAAGCGGTCTGCCGGCCGGAGCGCGCAGGCCTGACGGACGATCCGGTCCAGCTCCTCGGGCAGGGAGGGGTTGAGCTGCCGGGGTGGGGTGAGGGGGCGGGTCATGGCCGCCCGCAGCTCGTCGAGGGTCGAGTGGTGACGGTAGGCGCGCTTGCCCGTGAGCAGCTCGTGGAGCACGACGCCGAGCGCGAACTGATCGCTCGCGGGGCCGACGGGCTCGCCATGGACGAGCTCGGGAGGCAGGTAGGACAGCTTGCCCCGCACGAAGCCCGCGGCCGCGGCCGGCGACTCGGTGCGGTCCTCCGTGCGCGCCACGCCGAAATCGAGCAGCTTCACCTGCCCGGCGTAGGTGACCAGCAGGTTCTCCGGGCTGACGTCGCCGTGGATCACCGGGCTGCCATCGACCCCCACCGTGTGGGCGTGGTGGAGGGCCCGGCAGGCCCGGGACACGATCCAGACCGAGAACGGGATGGGCGGCATCTGGCCGTGGCGAGTGAGGCTCGTGCGCACCAGGCCCTTGAGGGTCGCCCCGGGCAAAAACTCCATCGCCAGGAAGGGCACGCCCGTCTCGTCGACGTCGTGCTCGTGGATGGCCACGACCTGGGGGTGGGCGAGCGCGGCGGTGAGGCGGGCCTCCTCCTCGAACCGTTGCCGGGCGCGGGGGTCGGGCGCGAGGTGGGGGTGCAGCCGCTTGATGGCCAGCAGCGAGCCGTCCCGGCGCTCCGGGGAGCTGGCGACGAAGATCTCCCCCATCCCACCCTCGGCGATCCGCGCCAGGAGGACGTACCGCCCGTAGGCGATGGGTTGCTGGGGCGTCGGCTCGAGACGGAGCAGGACCGCCGGCGTGGGGCGGCGATCGTCGGCGGGGAGCGCCAATCCGTCCTGGCTCATGAGCGTCCGGCGCGTGGCGAGCGCCCGGTAGGCGCCCGGCGCCGCCCGGTGGCGCGGGGGCCGCGCCCGGCGGAGGTCGGCTCACCACCAGGGCTCATGGCTGCAGCTCCTGCCGGCGGTAGCGATCGTAGTGCCGGAGCACCGACCGGACGTAGCCAGCGGTCTCGGAGTAGGGCACCCCGTCGCGCTTGAGCACGGCGTTCTCCCCCGCGTTGTAGGCGGCGAGCACCAGCACGAGGTCGCCGTCGAAACGATTGATGAGCAATCTCAGGTACCTGCATCCGCCGAAGATGTTGTCGCGCGGGTCGAACGGATCCTTGACGTACATCGCTCGCGCCGTGCCCGGCATGAGCTGCATCAAGCCCAGGGCCCCGGCACGCGAGACCGCCAGGGGGTGGAAGTTGCTCTCGACCCGGATCACCGCCAGGACCAGCGCCTCGGGGAGCCCGTAGTAGCTGGCCGCCTCGGTCACCAGGGGGGAGATCCGGAGGCGTCGCACCTCGTCGGTCTCTCCGCCGCTGCCCCCGCGGGACGCGGCGGGGCGCTGCCGGGCAGCGCTGCTGGCGTTCGTCCCGCCCTGGACGCTCAGGTGGACGACGCCCTCCTCGTCGACGTACCGCCGGACCTCGTCGTCGCCCCGCGCGCCGGCTGGCGAGGCCCCGAGCAGCACCGCCAGCGCCAGGCTCCCGGCGAGGTTGCGGGAGATCGTTCGTCGGGTACGCGCTTTCCCGTTCATCGGCCAGAGGATACGGCCAGTCGAGCGTCCAGGCAACTCCTCTGGCTTCGCGTCGGCCGCGGGCTAGAATCGCTGGCACCCCCCCGGGGGAGCAGGGAGAGGCGCAATGGTTTGGCGGACCTGTGATTTCCTGGTGATCGGCAGCGGCATCGCCGGCCTGACCTTCGCGCTCGAGGCCGCACGGCACGGGCACGTCATCCTCGCGACCAAGCGCGGGCTCGAGGAGTCCAACTCGCGCTATGCCCAGGGCGGCATCGCGGCGGTCCTCGGGCCGGACGACAGCTTCGCGGATCACGTCCGGGACACCCTCGCGGCGGGCGTGGGGCTCTGCCGCCCGGACATCGTCGAGCTCTGCGTGCAGGAGGGCCCGGCGCGCATCGCCGCCTTGCGGGAGGTGGGGGTGCGCTTCTCGCGCAGCGAGGCGACGGGCGACCTCTCCCTCGGCCGGGAGGGCGGCCACTCCCGGCGGCGGGTGGCCCACGCCGGCGATATCTCGGGCGAGGAGATCATCCGGGCCCTCGCCCAGGCGGCCCGGGAGGAGCCGAACCTCGAGCTGCTCGAGGACCACATCGCCATCGACCTGGTCACCCGGCGCAAGCTGGGGCTGGCGGGGCCGGACTGCTGCCTCGGCGCCCACCTGCTCGACGTCTCCACGGGGCTCGTCCGCTCCGTGACCAGCCAGACCACGACCCTGGCCACCGGCGGCGCCGGCAAGGTCTACCTGTACACCTCCAACCCCGACATCGCCTCGGGGGATGGGGTGGCCATGGCCTACCGGGCCGGCGCGCGCATCGCGAACATGGAGTTCTTCCAGTTCCACCCCACCTGCCTGTACCACCCCGAGGCCAAGTCGTTCCTGATCAGCGAGGCCCTGCGGGGAGAGGGCGGCGTGCTGCGCCTGGCCGACGGCACGCCCTTCATGGACGAGGTCCACCCCCTCAAGTCCCTCGCGCCCCGGGACGTGGTCGCCCGGGCCATCGACGATCAGCTCAAGCGCACCGGGCAGGACTCGGTCTTCCTCGACATGACGGCCCTGCCGGCCGACTTCCTCCGCAACCGCTTCCCCAACATCCACGCCCGCTGCCTGCAACTGGGCATCGACATGACCAGCCAGCCGATCCCGGTGGTGCCCGCGGCCCACTTCATGTGCGGTGGGGTCCAGGTCGACACCAACGGCGAGAGCTCGATCCCGGGGCTGTTCGCGATCGGGGAGGTCTCGTGCACCGGGTTGCACGGGGCCAACCGCCTCGCGTCCAACTCGCTGCTGGAGGGGGCGGTGTACGGCTACCGGGCCGCGCGCCGCGCCGTGGAGATCCTCCAGCAGGGCGGGGGGCGGACCGAGGAGGTGACGGTCCCGCCCTGGGATCCGGGCGCCGCCACGGACTCCGACGAGACGGTGGTGGTCTCGCAGAACTGGGAGGAGATCCGGCGGTTCATGTGGAACTACGTCGGGATCGTGCGGACCACCCGGCGACTGCAGCGGGCCTTCCGGCGGATCGAGACCATCGCCGAGGAGATCCAGCAATACTATTGGGATTTCTTGCTCACGTCGGACCTGATCGAGCTCCGCAACATCGCCCTGGTCGCCGAGCTGATCGTGCGCAGTGCCTTGCAGCGGAAGGAGAGCCGGGGCCTGCACTACACCCTGGACTACCCGGAGAAGGATCCCCACGGGGCACGGGAGACCGTCTGCCAGCGCTGGACCTGAGGGAGGCGGTGGCCTACTCCTTGACGCACTCGTGGCTCCGGCAGAGGTAGCCTTCCGGGCACTCGCTGTTGTAGGTGCAGCGCTCGGGCAGGGGGGGCAGCCAGTCGCAGTCCGCCTCGTCCCCGCTGCCTCCATCCAGCTCCTCGCCCTCACCCTCGCCCTCGCCCTCGCCCTCGCTGGCGCCCTCGCCTTCGCCCTCACCCTCGGCGGAGCAGTCCTCGCCGGCCACGCAGCCCGGCTCGTGCTCCGAGTCCGCACCGTCGTAGCCCTCCTCGGCGCAGTAGCCATCGGCCTGGCAGCCCTGGTGCGCGGGGCAGTCGGCGTCGCTGCTGCACGACCAGCAGCAGCCACCGAGCACGCAGACCATGCCGTCGTGGCACTGGCCGTCGCCGGAGCAGGTCGCATGCCAGCCCGCGTCGAAGCAGCCGTCCGACGTGCAGAAGCTGCAGCTCCCCTCGAAGCAGGTGAAGCGGGCGTCGACCCCATCGTCCGGTCCGCAGCCGATGAGGGAGAGCAGGGCCAAGGTCGCCATTCCGCAGAGCGCTCGTTGCATCTTCCTTACCTCCACGCCCAGTCTTCTCAGCAAGCGGCGTGCCAAGCCTCGTCGGAAGCTTGGACGTCGTCGGGGCGTGCCCTATTCAGCTCCGGGAGACCGGCCCGGCCCCGTGGGCGTGTGGCTCGGTCGTCTCACCTGTGAAGTCGGGTTCACGCCCGAACGGGCCGGGGCGCCGGTTGACTCCCGGGGCGGCTTCTCCCTATAACGGCCCTGGCGGTGCGACCCGCCATCTCTCGCGAACGCCGCCAGAGCCAGGAGGACGCCGTGTACGGAAAGATGAAGATCTTCACGGGAAGCGCTCACCCCGAGCTCGCCAGGGAGATCTGCGGGGCGCTGGGGCTGCCCCTGGGCCAGTCGGAGGTCGTCCGCTTCGCCAACGAGAACATGATGGTGAAGATCCTCGAGAACGTTCGGGAATCCGACGTCTTCGTGGTCCAGCCGTCCTGCCATCCGGTCTCCGATGGCCTCGTCGAGCTCCTGATCATGCTCGATGCGCTCAAGCACGCGAGCGCCGGTCGGATCACGGCCGTGATCCCCTACTTCCCCTACGTCCGCTCCGACAAGAAGGACCGCCCCCGGATCTCCATCGCCGCCCGGCTCATGGCCGATCTGATCCAGACCGCGGGTGCGACCCGGGTCCTCACCATGGACCTCCACGCGCCCCAGATCCAGGGCTTCTTCCACATCCCCGTGGATCAGCTCATCGCCGCCCCGATCCTCTGCGACCACCTCGGGCGCCGGGACCTGTCCCAGACCATCCTGGTGGCCAGCGATTTCGGTGAGGCCAAGGAGGTCGGCGTCTACGCCAACAAGCTGCGGCTGCCTGTGGCGATCATCGACAAGCGCCGCGTCGCGGACGACGATCGGGCCCTGGCCACCAACCTCGTCGGGGACGTGCGGGGCAAGGTGGCGCTCCTCGTGGACGACGAGATCGCCTCGGGGGGCACCCTGCTGGAGGCGGCCAACTTCCTCCTCGGCGCCGGCGCCCAGGCCGTGGAGGCCGCCGCGGTCCATCCCGTGCTCTGTGGCCCTGCGGTGAAGCGGCTGGTCGATTCGCCGATCCGGTCCCTGGTGGTGACCAACACCCTGCCCGTGCCGGAGGAGAAGCGCATGGAGAAGATGACCGTCCTCTCCGTCGCACCCCTGTTCGCCCGGGCCATCACCGCGATCCACGAGGGCGACTCGGTCTCGGCCCTGTTCCGCTGAGTGCCGGCGCGGAGGCCGGCCCCCACCAGGACGGCCGGCCCCCACCAGGACGACCGGCACCAGGACGGCCGGCACCAGGACGGCCGGCACCCACCAGGACGGCCGGCACTCACCAGCTCGAAGCGCGGACCTCGACCTCACCCGACTAGAAGTTGAAGCACGCCTGGATGTTGCTGCGATCGAAGAGGTAGGTCGTGCCGATGGGCGTCACCGTGCCGGCCGGGTACTCGACCCAGGCGACGTCCCAGGTGCGGTCGGAGCGGTCGAGGCGCTGCGTCCACTGGCCCATCAGGTTGCCCTGGTTGTACACGGTCACCGTGGCGTCGGTCGCGACCGAGGGCGTCGCCTGGTCCCCACCGTGGTAGTAGTCGGCATAGTAATGGATCACGAGCTTGTAGCGCCCCGCCGCGGGGGTCTGCAGGTTGATGTTCTCGGGACCGTAGCCGTCGACGTCGTCCACGTCGAGGAAGGGGTCGTCTTCCCAGGCACCCCGCACGCCCCAGTCGGGGTTGGTCGACTGCCAGTGGCAGTCGTCCGTGCAGTCGAAGAAGTCGCCGCCCGGTTGCACCAGGTGCAGGTCGACGTCGCAATCGTCGGAGTTCCACTCCAGGCGGACGTGGAGGCTGACGTCCTCGAGGCGTGGCTGGAGCCCGGAGGCCGAGAGGTCCACCCGGGCCCGCGGCGTCGGGCTGTCGTTGACGACCTCCACGAAGCCGACGTCGTTGCCGGCCACACCGGGGGTGTAGGTGATCTCCACGCTGGCCTGCTCTCGGGGCTGCAACAGCAGCGGGAAGGGGAGGGGCGCGATCTGGAACTCGTCGGTGAGCGGGGTGCCGAAGAACTGGCCGCGGTCGACCCCGGTGACCCGCAACGGCGCCACGCCGCAGGAGACGATGATGAAGGAGAGGGTCTTGGACTCTCCCCGGTGGATCGCGCCGAACGCGAGCTGGGCGGGAGAGACCCGGATGCAGGGCTGGCCGGCCTCCAGACCCTCGCCGTGGAGCGCCACCTCGACCCGGTCGACGGCCAGGGCGTCGGACAGCACCTCGAGGACACCCTGCTGGTGGCCGGGCACGCGCGGGGCGAAGAGCACCCCCAGGGCGCGCGCCTCGCCGGGCCCCAGCGTGAAGGGGACGAGGTCCGGATCCTCCACGGCGAAGCCGGATCCGCTGCCCGGCGTGAGCGCGACCCCGGTGACCTGGAAGGGCATCCCGCCGCTGTTGCGGCAGACGATCTCCAGCCGGGAGCTGCCCTCCACGCCGACCCGACCGAAGTCGAGCTCACGGGGTTGCACGTCCAGGTTGCTCGGCCCTTCTTTCTTGCGTGCCCGCAGCAGGACGCCAGCCTGGACCCGCTGCGGGTCGTTGCTGTGGACGAAGACCGCGCCCTCGTCGGCGACTGCGTCCGAGGGCAGGTAGTGGACCCGGAAGGTGAAGCTCTGGCCGGACCCCAGGGCCGGCAAGGGGTCGGGCACCTCGCTGAGTCGAAAGTCCTGGGAAGAGACGGGGCTCAGCTCCACCCGGGTAGCCTGCAGGATGCCGAGGCCGGAGTTGGTCACGGTGACCAGGCGGGCCACCGCGTTGCCTTGCGCGACGTAGCCGAAGTCGATCTCGGTCGGCGCGAGGAGGATGCTCGGCAGCTCCTCGCCCTCACCCTCCTTGCCCTCGTTCTCGCCCTCTCCCTCGGTCCCTTCGCCCTCTCCCTCGGTCCCTTCGCCCTCTCCTTCGGTCCCTTCGCCCTCTCCTTCGGTCCCTTCGCCCTCGCCCTCGGTCCCCTCCCCCTCGCCCTCGGTCCCTTCACCCTCGCCTTCGGTCCCTTCGCCCTCGCCCTCGGTCCCCTCGCCCTCGCCCTCGTCCTCGCCCACCCCGGCGTCCGGTTGCACGCGGCGGGCGTCCGCGCAGCCGACCAGGAGCACCAGGAGCAGCAGCACGACGGGAGGATGGGGCCGGAGCATGGGGCACCTCACCTGGATCGCGATCACGCGCCAGCTTGACCGATTCCGTCGTGTTTGCCAAGACGAGGCCGCCGCGGCAGGCGTGGTGAGGCTCTCCGCGGCTCAGCGGAGGTCGAGATCGTAGACCAGGCCGATGCTGAAGGTGAGGTCGAGGGTCGGCTCCGCCTCCTGGACGCCGCCGGCGTCGAGCACCCAGTAGCGGATGAACCGCGGGCTCTCGGTCAGGTTGTAGGCCGCGCCGAGCCGGACCGGGATCGAGAGGTCGCCGAGGTCGAAATCCAGGCCGATCCCGCCGCCGAGGAAGAACTGATTGGCCGCGGCGCCGTCGTACCGAGACTGCAGCGTCTCGATGTTGGCGATCCACTGCTGCCGCGCCGCGCCCGTCAGCTCGCGTCCCGGGGTCGTCACGTTCAGCAGCGCCCGGCCGACGAGCCCGATGGAGAGCTCGGGGCCGAAGGCGAAGAGCAGCCGCACGGAGCCGACCGGGATCACCGCCTGGAGGTGGATGGGGATGCGCAGATCCAGGGCCTCGATCGTTGGGGTGTAGTCGGTGGCGACGGGCGCCGGCTCGCCGGGGTAGCTCTCCGGCACCGTGGTGGTCTTGCCGATGCGGCTGTAGTGGAGCAGCGCCCCGGTCTCCAGGCCGAGGTAGCGCCAGAAGCGGCCCTGGAGCAGCAGGCCCCCGGCGCCCCCCGGCCCCCACATGCCGGCCTCCCCGGAGGGCGCCTCGTCCGGGGCGCTCTTCAGGGCGGTGACGAAGCGGCCCAGCCCGCCGAAGGACAGGGAGACCAGGTCCCCGCTCCCGGCCTCTGCCGCTGGCGCGTCGGGCGCTTCTTCGGAGAGGGGCTCCGCCGCGACCCCCCAGCCGACCTCCCGGGGGGCGGAGTCGATGCGGGCCCGCGAGGTGGGGGCCTCCTGATCGGCGGGGCCCGCCCAGGACGGGGGCGCCAGATAGACCGTCACGCGGTCGCCCAGCTCGGGCGGGTCCAGCTCGGGGTCGAGCCAGGTCAGGGAGAGGGTGGAGCTGCCCGGGGTCACCGCGACGATCCGCCCGCGCGCCAGCACGACCAGGCCCTCGTCCTCTTCGCGGATGACCTCGACGAACAGCCCTGGCTGCACCTGCATGGCGGTCAGGTCGAGGAGGGCCGCGCCGCGCTCCGGGTCGATCTCGACGATCCGGCCGTCGAGCGCCGCCGGCTCTTCGGCCGCGGCGCTGGACGCGGACAGCAGCAGCAGAAGCAGCAGGAGGAGCCGGCCGCCCCAGCCGTGGTCGAGGGGGGGATTCTGCCTGCGCACGCTCGCACCTCGCCTGCTACCCGACGGCAGCGATCAAGGCCTTCATTCTCGCAGCAGTCGCGCCCCGGCGCCAGCCCCTTCGTGGGGCCGCGGGACCTGTCGTCCGGGGATTTGATCCGGACCTGGCGAGGAGGTATGTTGGGCTCACGCGTGTCCGTACGCCGAGAGCACCTTGGAGCAGCCCCCTCCCATGAGCCGCCCGCTTGCCAGCGTCCGTCGACCTCCGGCCGTGGGGCGCGGGGTCCTGCTGCTCCTCGCGCTGCTCCTGGCCGGAGGCTGCGCCAAGGCCACGCGGGAGTCCGGCGCGCCGGAGGGGCCGGATCTCGGGGAGGTGACCGCGCCGTTCCTCGAGTTCTCCGTCGATCCCGGCGAGACGGGGGTCGGCGCCGAGGTCTGGCTGAGCTGGCGCACCGCCGGGATCGACGAGCTGACCCTCACCACGGAGCTCGAGGGGAAGCTCGGCCGGCTGCCCCTGCAAGGAAGCCGGGCGGTGGTCGCCGCGCGCTCCCAGACCTACTCCCTCGAAGGGCGCGGGCCGGGGGGCCGGGTCCGGATCGACCGGCGGCTGACCGTCCACGCGCCGCCCGTCCTGCAGCTCCAGGTGCAACCGGAGCGGGTCCGGCCCGGAGACCCGGTCACCGTGCGCTGGACCTCCGAGGGGGCCCAGCTTCTGGTCCTCACGGGCGAGGGCCTCCCCGCGACGGTCGTCCCCCCGCAGGGCGAGCGGCGGCTGGTCGTACGGCAGCCGTTGCTGCTCCAGCTCGACGGCGAGGGGATCGGCGGCCACACCGTCGTCACCCGGCTGCTGGAGGTCTTCCTCCCTCCCCGCATCCACTCCTTTTCGGCCTCGCCCCCGGTCGTGGCCGCCGGGCAGGGCAGCACCCTCGCCTGGGTCACGGACGAGGCCGAGCAGCGCGCGCTCCGGTGTGAGGGGCTCGGCCTGGAGGAGGAGCGGTTGCCCCGCACGGGCAGCCGCCAGGTGACCCCGACCGGTCCGACCCTCTGCCGCCTGCTGGTCCAGGGTCCGGGGGGCGCCGCCGAGGCGCGGCTGCTCCTCGACGTGCTGCCCCCACCCACGGTGCAGCTCTTCACCGCGACCCCGGAGGTCACCTCGGCGGTGACCGGCGCGCACCTCACCTGGGACGTCCTCGCTGCGGCCGAGGTGAGGCTGGCCGAGGAGCCGTGGGCCCCCTTCCCGGTCACCTTCCCGCCCCGGGGTGCGCTGGACGTCCTGCCGCCTGCCACCACGACCTACTCCCTCACGGCGCGCGGGCCCGGGGGCGAGGTCCGGCAGGAGGTCGTGGTGACCATCCCGCCGCCGCCCGAGATCCTGGTCTGGCAGGCCGAGCCGTCGCGTGTCGCGCCCGGCGCGAGCGTGCGGCTGACCTGGCAGGTGACCGGGGCCGAGGCCCTGCGCTTGTACGCCAACGGGCTGGAGGTCGACGGCCTGTCGCCGCCCCAGGGGAGCAGCGACATCCCGGTCACGGCGCCGACCCGCTTCGACCTGCTCGCGCTCGGGCTCGGCGGGGAGGACCTGGCCACGGTCGAGGTCGGGGTGATCGACCCCCCGGAGATCTACGAGTTCAGCCTCCTACCTGCGCGGCTGGCGCCCGGCGACGAGACGGTGCTGCGCTGGCGGGTGGAGGAGGGGGCGACGGTGCAGCTCTTCGCCGGGGAGCGGCCGCTCACGCCGGGGCCGCTGCCCTCTACCGGCGAGTTTCGCTGGCGGCCGGCCGAGACGACCCGCTTCTTGCTGCAGGCGCAGGGAGTCGGTGGGCTGGCCCAGGCCGAGCAGGAGGTGATCGTCGTGCCGCCGCCGGCGATCCTGGCGTTCTCCGCGGTCCCGGCCGCGGTGGTCCCCGGCGGCTGGGTCACCCTCTCCTGGGAGGTCGAGCGGGCCGCGGAGCTGTTGCTCTGGGAAGAGGGCGCGCCGGGGGTCCAGTTGCTCCGCACCGCGGAGCTCGTCGGGGAGCTCGCCGTCACCCCGGTCCGCACGACGCGCTACCGGCTCGTGGCCGTGGGCGAGCTGCAGGCCGTGGAGCAGAGCCTGGAGGTCCTCGTGGGACCGCCCGGCCCCGTCCGGCTGCTGCAGTTCGGCCTGGACCCGCCGTTCGCGCTGGCCGGCGAGCCGGTCCTGGCCACCTGGCAGACCAGCGGCACTTACCGGGTCCTGCTGCGGGGACCGGATGGCGTCCTCCTCGCGCAGGTCGACGGCCCGGGGGCCGAGGATGGCTCCGTCGTGTTCGAGCCGGGGCCGGGAGGGCGCTTCACCCTCGAGCTGCTCGGCGTGGAGGGGAGCCTCACGGGTGAGGCCAGCGTCGAGGTGGGGCCCGTGGGGCCCTTGCTCAGCGAGGTCTACTACGATCATTTCGGGTCGGACGAGGCCTGGGAGTGGGTGGAACTTTACAACCCTGGTGCGCTCCCCCTCTCCCTCGTCGGCCTGACCCTCGGCTACGGCGGTGCGGACTACACCTACGGGACGGCCCGGCTCAGCGGGGAGATCCCCCCCTCCGGCTGCATCGTGATCGGCGGTCCGAGCAGCGAGGAGCGCAACGGCGCGCCGGTCTACGACCTGCTGCACGATTTCGAGCCCGATCTGCAAAACGGCGGCTCTCCCGCAGATGGGATCGCCCTGTTCGACCCGCGGGACCCCCTGGCCGATCTGCCCCTCGACGCCGTGATCTACGGCGAGGCGAACGACAGCCAGCTCCTCGACGAGACCGGGGAGCCCGGGGAGGTCGACCTGGCCGAGTCCGGCCAGGGACGCTCGGCTGCCCGGCTCGGGCTGTTCCCGACGATCTGGCAGAACGGGGATCCCACGCCGGGGCGCTGCTTCCCGCTCCAGCTCCGCCTCCTGACGCCGGAGGCTGGTGCCGCTACGGGGGGCGAGGAGCTGACCGTCGAGGTCGCCGGCCTCGTGCCGCCCTGCGTGCTCCACCTCGGGGAGCAGGCCCTGAGCTGCCAGCGGACCGGCTGGAACCGGCTGCGCTGCGTCTCCCCGGGGCTGCCTCCCGGCACCCACGATCTCGTGCTGACCAACGGCGACGGCGAGCAGGCGGTCCTCCCGGGGGCCTTCACGGCCCGCTGAGGGGGACCACTCCTGGTTCCTGGTTTCTCGCTCCTCATTCGGGTGCAGATCATCCCGGTGAGCGAGCAGCGAGGCCTTGGCACAACTCCCCGCACGAAAAGAATTTTCTCGCAGAGCCGCAGAGCCGCAGAGGGCTCAGCCAGCTGGGCACTTTTCTCTGCGAACTCTACGGCTCTGCGAGAGATTTTGCAGCTCGAGCCGGGTGCAGGAGGAGATTGGCAAGCAATCCGCCCACTCGGACCGGCTGCACCCTCCTCATTCCTCGTTCCTCGCTCCTCGTTCCTCGCTCCTCGCTCCTCGCTCCTCCCTCGCCAGGGTCTTGTCATCTGCGCCGGATCCGCGGATAACCGGGAGGACATGACGGACAGGGAGCTGGCTGGTGAGCGTGAAGCTGCCCGAGCAAGGTTCGATCGTCGTCCTCTCCGGCGCGGGGCTCTCGGCCCCCTCGGGCATCCCGACCTTCCGGGACGCCGACGGGCTGTGGGCGTCGTACCGCATCGAGGAGGTCGCGACGCCGGAGGGGTGGTATGCGGACCGGAGGCTGGTGCGCACGTTCTACGACGAGCGGCGCCGTGATCTGGCCCGCGCCCGCCCCAACCCCGGGCACGTCGCCCTGGCCCGGCTCCAGCAGGCGCTCGGCGCCACCCGGGTGGTCCTGGTCACCCAGAACATCGACGGGTTGCTCCAGGCGGCGGGGGCGCTCGAGGTGATCGAGATGCACGGGTCCCTGCGCCTGCTGCGCTGCGAGCGCGACCAGGGCCACCCCCACCACGAGATCGGCAGCGATCAGGAGGAGCACTGGCTCTGCCCCCGCTGCTCCGCACCCTTGCGCCCGGCCGTGGTCTGGTTCGGCGAGGTGCCCTTGCACATGGAGCGGATCGACCAGGCCCTCGGGAAGTGCTCCTTGTTCCTCGCCGTGGGGACCTCGGGCGCGGTCTATCCCGCGGCCGGCTTCTCCCTGCGTGCCCGGCGGGCGGGCGCGCACTGCGTCGAGATCAACCCGCGGCCGTCGGGTGGGCCCTTCCACCAGGAGATCGCCGAGGGGGCCGAGGTCGCCCTGCCCCGGCTGGTCGACGGCTGGCTCGGCCACCCATGAACCGGTCGGCCTCCACCCGGGTGCCCCCCCCGCGGCGACCGCCCCGCACCGGCGCGTGATGAACGGCCTCGGCCTCTTCGTGCTGGGGTCGCTCGTGGCGATCTTCCTGCTGCGGCGGGTCGCCGAGCTGCTCAGCCTGCGCGCCTTGCGGCGCCCGGTCCCCCCGGACCTCGCCCACCTCTACCCCCCGGAGCTCTACGCCCGGGTCCAGGGGTACGCCGCGCGGCGCACGCGGCTGTCCCTTCTCGGCTCCTCCGTGGAGCTGCTGCTCTTGCTCCTCTTCTGGTTCGCCGGCGGCTTCGGCGTGCTCGACGAGGCCGTGCGCACGGCGACGAGCTCTCCCTTGCTGGCGGGGCTCTTGTTCCTCGGCCTGCTGGCCCTGGCCGGCGAGCTCGCGTCCCTGCCCTTCCAGGTGTGGTCGGTCTTCTGGATCGAGGAGGAGTACGGCTTCAACCGGACGACGATTGGTACTTTCCTCCTGGATCATCTCAAATCTTGGGCCCTTGGTGCAGTGCTGGGTGGCGTCCTGCTCGCGCTGCTCCTCGAGCTCTTCCTGCGGCTGGGCCCTTCGGCGTGGCTGGTCTGCTGGGGGGGGGTGATCCTGCTGCTCCCCTTGCTGCAGCTCGTGGTGCCCCGCCTCGTGCTGCCGCTCTTCCATCGCTTCACCTCCTTGCCGGCGGGGGAACTGCGGGATGCGATCGCGGACTACGCGGCCCGGCAGCGGTTCCCCCTCGCGGACATCCACGTCGTCGACGGCTCGCGGCGGACCAGCCGCGCCAACGCGTTCTTCACGGGCTTCGGCCGGACTCGGCGGGTCGCGCTCTTCGACACCTTGCTGACGGGCCACTCGCTCCCGGAGGTGGTCGCGGTGCTGGCCCACGAGATCGGCCACAGCCGGCGCGGTCACCAGCTCAAGGGGATGCTGCTGGCCATGGTCCAGACCGGCCTGCTGCTCTTCCTGCTGTCCCTGATCGTGGAGAGCCGCCCGCTGGCAGAGGCCTTCTGGCTGAGCGGCCCGTCGGTGCACGCCGGCTTCGCGCTCTTCGGCCTGCTCTTCTCGCCCCTCGAGCTGCTCCTCGGGATCGGGCTGCGCTGGCTCTCCCGGCGCTGGGAGTTCGAGGCGGATCGCTTCGCGGCCGAGACCACCGGGAGCCCCGCTCCCTTGCTCGCCGCGCTCGAGAAGCTGGCCGCCTCCGGGCTCAACCACCCGGCACCCCATCCCCTGCTGGTGCTGCTGACGAGCTCGCACCCGCCCCTCGGCCCGCGGCTGGCCGCGCTCCGGCGCTTGCCGTCCACCTCGGCTCCGGCCTGAGGCGGCGGCGCCGGGCTGGCCCCGGCCGCCGGGGTTCAGCCTGCGGCGAAGGTGCGGCGCAAGGCGTGGAGCTCCCGGGGGAAGAGGCTCGCGGGCGCCTCCTCGGCGCCCAGGCGGCGGCGGATGGCCTCCGCGATGCGGCCGGCCGAGCCCTCGTCGATCCCTTGCCGGAGGCGGTAGGCGTAGCGGTTGCCCAGCTCGCCGTCCGCGGGCTCGGCCCCGATCCAGGTGATGCCGTGGTCGGCCGGTCGTCGGAAGGCGGGCGATCCCTCGAGCAAGGAGAACGCGCCGAGGCCCCAGGCGCCGAGATGGGCGCGCTCTTCCTCCAGGAACCGCCGTGTCCTCTCGGCGTCGAGCAGGGTCTCGCCCGGGAAGCCGATGAAGAACATGCCGACGGTGAAGATCCCGGCCGCGGTCGCGTCCCGCAGGATGCGCCGCGCCTGGTCGACGGTGATCCCCTTGCCCATGCGGTCGAGGGAGGCCTGGCTGCCCGACTCCTGGCCGAAGATCAGCATCTGGCAGCCGCCCGCCCGCAGCTCGTCGAGGAGCGCCCGGGTCAGGCCCCGCTCCAGTCGCACGTCACCGAACCAGCCCAGCCCCAGCCCGCCCTCTCGGTTGGCCCGGGCCACCGCGCGCAGGTTGCGCAGGGGGACCGCCTCGTCGACGAGGTAGACCACGCGCGCCCCGTCGCGCCGCCGGAGGGTGGCCAGATCGTCCGCGACCTGCGCGACGGGCCGGGCGCGGTAGCCCCCCTGCTCGCCGTAGCCCCCGTGGTGCGTGCAGAAGCCGCAGCGCCCCCAGTAGCAGCCCCGGCTGGTGAGCAGGGGCAGGATGGGCTCGGCCAGCAGATAGTCCCGAAGGACCAGACCTCCGAAGTCCGGGGTTGGCAAGGTCGCGACGTCCTCCTGGAGGGCCGGGCCGAGCTGCAGCCCGCCCCCGGGGAGGGGGCTGAGCAGGTTGGGGAGCTCCGGGCCCGGTGGCCGCCGGGAGTCCAGGGCCTCGCAGAGGCGCAGCAGGGCGGTCTCGCCCTCGTGGACGACGACGTGGGCGGCCGGGGCGAACGCCGCGGGGAAGCGGCCGGCCCGGCGAAAGGCCGGCAGCAAACGGGAGAGCAGGGCCCCGCCGAGCACGAGGGGCGTCTCGGGCAGGGCTTCGCCCAGCAGCTTGGCCAGGGTCAGGCCGGGGACGAGCTGCTCCTCGTAGGTCAGGCCGAGGCCGATGAGGTCGGGCTGCCAGGGGTCGGCCAGCAGCTCCGGGAGCACCTCCTCGCGGTACAGCTCCCGGTAGGGGTTGTGCCGCTCGTCGGCGACGGCCGCGAGGACCTCGGCCGCGCAGCAGGGGTTGGCGGGGAGCTGCAGGCTGCTGCCCACCGCGGTGGGGTGCCAGCCGATGCTGAACAGGGCGTACGCCTCACCCAGGGTGCCGAAGGCCTGGGCCAGCGCCGCGTCGTCCGCCAGCCGGGCCGGATCGCGCAGGACGGCCAGGGCCCCGGGCAAGGCCTCGACGACGCGCTCCTGCGCCGCCTCGGCCCAGCCCAGCGCGGGGGCGAAGGTCGCGGGCAGGGGCCCGCCGCGGCGGGCGCGCTCCCGGGCGCGCGCCAGCGCCCGGGCGAGCCAGCGGGGGGCCAGGAGGCGCCGGTTGAGCTCCTGGTTCAGGTCTCGCTGGCGGACCTCGAGCCCGGCGCGGCGCAAAAAGGCCGTCAGGGACGGGAGGCCGAGGTGGGGACCGTACCACGCCTGCTGGGGCGGGTAGAGCAACAGCACGCGCATCAGGGGTGCCTGGGGCGGAGCCGAAGGCGGGCAGGGGCGGGTCGCTGGCTCACTGTTGGGTCCTCGGCGGCCGCGGTGACGTGTCGCAGGTCGCAGGCGGTCCGAGAGTAGCGGGCCGCCGCAGCCTTGTCGACCCGGTCGGCGGCACCCGCCGCGGCCGCGGTGCACCCCTGCTCCCGGCTGCAGATCCCGATTGCGGTTTTCGATTCCCTCCCGTACCTTGTGCAGGCCACGATCCCGGGCACAGGAGATTCCAATGACCAACAAGGGTGACCACGATCACGAGTGCTGCGCCGACTGCGGCGAGGATCACGAGGGCCAGGAGCTGTACGTCTTCCCGGACGAGGAAGGGAACGAGGCCGAGTACATCCTCGTCGAGACCGTCGAGGTCGCGGGGAACGAGTACGCCCTCTTCGCGCCGGTGCCCGAAGACGACGAAGAAGAGGACGACGAGGACGAGGGGGGCTCCGCCCTGATCCTGCGGGTCGAGAAGAACGAAGCGGGCGAGGCCCAGGGCTTCACCGATCTCGACAGCGACGAGGAGCTCGAGAAGGTCGTCGCCGCGTTCGACAAGATCTTCGAGGACGAGCAGGAGTAGCCCCTCAGGCGGCCTGCGCCGGGTCTCCCGGCGGCCGCTTCCCGCCCTTGCCCCCGACCCCACCCCGGCCAGCCGGATCCCGGCCGTGACTCGCTGCCCGGCTACTCGAGGCCCGCGAAGAGCGCGGTGCTGAGGTAGCGGTCCCCCGCGTCGGGGAGGACCGTGACGATCCGCTTGCCGGCATGCTCGGGGAGCGCGGCGAGCCGGATGGCGACCGCGGCCGCGGCGCCGCTGGAGATGCCGGCGCTGATCCCCTCCTCGCGGAGGAGCCGGCGGGCCGTCGCGAGGGACTCCTCGCCGGTGACCAGGGCCACCTCGTCCACGAGGTCGAGGTCGAGCACCGCGGGCTTGAAGCCGGCGCCGATCCCCTGGATCTTGTGGGGACCGGGCTGGGGGGCCTCGCCGCGACGGCAGGCGGTGAGCACCGGGGACTCGGCCGGCTCCACCGCCACGATCCACACGGGCTTGCGCCGGACCTGCTTCAGGTAGCGGGCGACCCCGGTGATCGTGCCCCCCGTGCCGACGCCGGCGACGAGCACGTCGAGCTCGCCGTCCGTGTCCTGCCAGATCTCCGGGCCCGTGGTGGTGAGGTGGATCTCGGCGTTGGCCGGGTTGGCGAACTGCTGCGGCAGGAAGGTGTGGGCCGGGTCCTCGGCCACCAGCTCCTCGGCCCGGGCGATCGCACCCTTCATCCCCCGGGCGCCTTCCGTGAGGACGAGACGAGCACCGAAGCCCGCGAGCAGCTTGCGCCGCTCGATCGACATCGTCTCGGGCATGGTCAGGATCAGGGGGTAGCCGCGGGCCGCGCAGACCGCCGCGAGCGCGATGCCGGTGTTGCCGGACGTCGGCTCGATCACGGTGGTCTCCCGGGAACCGGGGATCAGCCGCCCCTCCCGCTCGGCGGCCCCGATCAGCGCCGCGCCGAGCCGACACTTCACGGAGCCGGTCGGGTTGCGTCCCTCGAGCTTCACGACCACCGTCGCGGACAGCCCCTGGGTGAGGTGGTTCAAGCGCACCAGGGGAGTGTTGCCGATGGACCGGCTGACGTCCTCGTAGATCCTGGCCATGGGTGCTCCTGCGGTCGACCGTGCCGACGAGCCCCAGCTCGTCCGGGGCCGGCCACCTCGTTCAGGATGGAGGGGGTGCGGGAGAATGTCAACTGATTTTGTTCACAATCGGGATCCCCTTCGACAGCGAGGCCGGGGCCGGGTATGCTCGGGTCGACCCTGGCTCGCCACACCCCGACGGGGAGGTCGCCATGGACGAGCTGGCCTTGCTGGTCGTCATCGCCCTGGGAGCGTTGTTGGTCCTGCTGCCCTTGACCGCCTTGCTGGTGGCCCTGCAGGTGAGCACCGCGACCAAGAAGCTGGCCGAGGAGGTCGCACGGCTGCGCGCGGAGCTCGCCGGGATGCCGGAGCGGCCTGCCGTCGGCCAGCGCGCGCCGGTCCGCACCCGGGACGCGGCCCCGGCCGCAGCCGCGGCCCCGGCCGGGGAGTCGGCCCCCGCCGAGGCAGCCGCCCCGGTGACCGCCGCGGCCCCGGCCCCGGAGTCGGCCCCCGCCGAGGCAGCCGCCCCCGTGACCGCCGCGGCCCCGGCCGGGGAGTCGGCCCCCGCCGAGGCAGCCGCCCCGGTGACCGCCGCGGCCCCGGCCGGGGAGTCGGCCCCCGCCGAGGCAGCCGCCCCGGTAGCAGCCGCGGCCCCGGCCCCGGAGTCGGCCCCGGCCCCGGCCCCGGCCTGCGCCGCCGTCTCCTCGTCGTCTCCACCCCGGCGGCCCGCGGCCGCCTCGCCCCTCCCGGCGCCCATCACCCTCGAGGAGCGGGTGGGGTTGACCTGGTTCCCCCGGATCGGGGTGCTCCTGCTCATCGTCGGCGCCGGGTTCTTCTTCAAGGAGGCGGTGGACCACGACTGGCTCGGCCCCTGGGCCCGGGTGGGGCTCGGGCTGGTCGCGGGACTGGCCCTGCTGGGCTGGGGCGAGCTGGCCGGACGGCGCGCCCGTCCCCTGCACCCGTTCTTCCTGCAGGGGATCCTGGCTTTGGGACTTTCGCTCCTCTGGGTGGCGGTCTATGCAGCATTTTCGTTCTATTCGCTGCTGCCTTCGGCCCTCGCCTTCGCGCTCATCGCGGGGATCGCGGTCCTCGGGGGGTTCCTGGCGCTCCACCACGACGCGGAGGCCATCCTCGTGCTCTCCCTGGTCGCCGCCTTGCTCAACCCCGTCCTCCTCGGGACCGGCGTGGACCGGCCCGTGGCCCTGTTCGGCTACCTGCTGCTGGTGACCTCGGCCGCGCTGCTCGTGGCCGTGCACCGTCGTTTCCTCGTCGCGCTGACCACGGTCGGGCTGGGCTCGGTGGTCGTCTTCGGTGGCTGGTACCTTCGCTTCTTCGACCTCTCCCGCCTCGACCAGCTCGTGCAGGTGATCTGGCCCGCCGCCGAGTACGCCCACCTCCCTTCCCGCTGGCCGCCGCTGCTGTACCTGGGGCTGTTCGCGGTCCAGGGCCTGGTGACCGCCCGGGCCCTGGACGGTCGTGACCTCGGCGATTGGGGCCGGCGCGTCCTGCTCGGCACCTTGCTGACCAGCCAGCTCGGCCTGTTCCTCCTGCTGCGCGATCATCCGGTCCTCGCCGCGGGGGAGACGGCCCTGCTGTGGAGCCTCGGATCGGTCCTGTTCGTCCGGCGCCAGCGCAGCGGGTGGTCGCTCTTGCCCTACGCCACCGGCTGGTCGACCCTGGTCGCGCTCACCGGGCGGCTCGGCCCCGAGATCCCCGGGCTGCCCTTGCTCCTCGTCTGGGCCGGCACGGCCGCGATCGTCGCCGGGTTGCTGATCGACGGCCGGCGCGCGGGCCACCTCGCGCGCGTGGGCACCCGGTTCGGGCTGCTCTTGCCCGGCCTGCTGCTCGGGCTCCTCGATCTGCTCTGGCTCGTCCCCGGCTCGTCCCGGCTCGCCGCGGGGCTGACCGTCGGGCTGGCCGGCGGCTACCTGCTGCTGGGGCTGGTCCTCGGCTCGACGGGAATCGGGCTGACGGCCGTGGTCGCGAGCCTCGTCGCGCTCCAGGTGATCGGGGTGCACGGCCTGGAGAGCGCCCACGAGGCGGTGCTCCTCCTCACCGGCGCGTGGGCCCTGCTCGGCTGGGCCGCGACCGGCGTCGACCTCCTGGGGCGCGCCCGGCCGGCCACACCCGGGCGGATCGCCCAGCCGTTGCTGGTCGGCGCCGGCCTGCTCCTCGTGGCCCAGGCGGTGCTGCCCGAGGCCGCGACGACCCCGCGGGGGCTGCTGGCCCTGGGGGTGGCCCTCGTCCTGCTGCTGCTGGGGCTGGGGCTGCAGCGGCGCGCGTCCCGGCCAGCCGCTGCGGCAGACGGGACGGAGACCAAGACGGAGGCGGCGCCGACGCCCCTGGCGAGCCCGCGCATCACGGGGCGCCCCGCGGACGGGCTGTTGCTCGGCGCGGCCCTCTTCGCCTTCTGGGGGAGTGGGCTGCTCTGGTCCGGGGTGCAGCTCACCTGCGCCTGGGCAGTGCTCACGACCCTCCTCGCGGCGGTCGCGGGACGCCTCCCTCACCACTGCTGGCTCGTCGCGTTCGTCGTCGCGTGCCTGGCGGTCTTCGGCCACTTCGCGGCCACGGATCTCGGCTGGGTCGAGGAGCAGCGGCGGCTGTTCTGGAGCTCCCAGGGGCTGCAGGGGCTGCTCCTCCCGGCGCCCTTCGGGCATCCCCGGGCCTGGGGCGCGCTGCTGGTGCTTGGTACCTTCGTCCTTGGTGCCTGGTTGCTCGGGCCCCGCCGGCGGCCAGACGTCCGGCCGGCCGCGACGATCCTGCTCGTCGCCGGCCACCTCCTCGCGCTCGTGCTGGCCGTCGGCGAGGCGCACCTGGTCGCGACCCGTCTCCCGGTGCTGCCGCCGGCGCCCTTCGGCAGCGACGTGGCCGCCCTGTGGCACGAGGCGCTCGCGGACCAGCGGACCAAGCTGGCCATGGTCACGACGGTGGTGCTCGCGGCCTACGCCGGCTTCTTGCTGCTGCTCGGGTTCGTCGCGGGCAGCAAGCTCCATCGGCTGCTGGGGATCGGCCTCTTCGGGGTGGCCCTGGCCAAGCTGGCCCTCGTGGACGTCTGGTCCCTGGAGCGGGTCTACCAGATCGTCGTGCTGGTGACCCTGGGCGCCTCGCTGCTGGCGGGAGGCTTCCTCTACGCCCGCTTCCGGGAACGGATCCGGAGCCCCTAGAGCAGCTCGCCCTGGCCCGGCTCCGCCGGCCGCTTCAGGCCGAGGTGCTGGTACGCGAGGGGGGTGGCCTTGCGGCCCCGGGGAGTGCGGTGGAGGAACCCGTTCTGGATGAGGAAGGGCTCGTAGACGTCCTCGAGGGTGTCCCGCACCTCGCCGATGGCGGCGGCCAGAGACTCGATGCCCACGGGCCCACCCCCGAACTTGTCGATGATCGTCCGCAGGATGCGCCGGTCCATGGAGTCGAAGCCGAGCGCGTCGACCTCGAGGCGGGACAGGGCGTGATCCGCGAGGGAGCCGGTGATCACCCCGTCGCCCTCCACCTGGGCGAAGTCGCGTACCCGGCGCAGCAGGCGGTTGGCGATGCGCGGGGTGCCCCGGGCTCGCCGGGCGATCTCCCGGCCGCCACCCGGCTCGATGGGGATGTTCAGGATGCTCGCGGAGCGGACGATGATCTGGTACAGCTCGTCCGGCTCGTAGTAGTTGAGCCGGCCGATGAAGCCGAAGCGGTCGCGCAGCGGGCTGGTGAGCAGCCCGGTGCGCGTGGTCGCGCCGACCAGGGTGAAGGGCTGCAGGGTCAACCGGACGCTGCGGGCGTGGGGCCCCTCGCCGAGCACGATGTCGATGCCGAAGTCCTCCATCGCGGCGTAGAGGGTCTCTTCCAGGGTCGCGCTGAGCCGGTGGATCTCGTCGAGGAACAGCACCTCGCGCGGCTGGAGGTTCGTCAGCACGCCGGCCAGGTCGCCCTTCTTCTCGAGCACCGGCGCCTGGATGATGGTCAGGTTGGTGCCCATCTCCCGGGCGATGATGTGGGCCAGGGTGGTCTTGCCCAGCCCGGGCGGGCCGCAGAAGAGCAGGTGGTCCAGGGCCTCGCCCCGGGCCTTGGCCGCGGTGACGAAGACCTTGAGGTTGTCGACCAGGGCGGTCTGGCCGACGTACTCGGAGAAGGTGGGCGGTCGCAGGGAGGTGTCGACCCGCGCCTCCTCCGGCTGCAGGTCACCGCTGATGTCTTCTCTGCTCATCCTGGCCTCCCCGGGCTCAGCGCGGCCGTCCCTGGAGCAGGGCGAGCGCATCGCGGATCAGCTCTTCGAGGGGGCGACGGTCGAGCTGCTCGGTGAGCTGGCCGACGACCCGGTCGATCTGCGGTCCCTTGTACCCCATGAACGACAGGGCCTGCTCCAGATCGGCCGCGCGCTGGCCGCGCGGTGCCGGCGCGTCGGCCCCGCCCGGCGTGGCGCCGGCCGGGGTCGCGGGTCCGGCCCCGGGGGGGGGGTAGGGGAAGCTCTCCTTGAGCTCGACGACCAGGCGCTCGGCGGTGCGCTTGCCCACCCCCGGCGCCCGGGACAGCAGGCGGACGTCGCCGCTCCGCAGGGCGCGGCCGAGCTCCTCGGGGCTCATGGCGGACAGCAGCGAGCGGGCGAGCTTGGGGCCGACGCCGCTGACGCCGGTCAGCTTGCGGAACGCCTCCCGCTCCAGGGCGGTGGCGAAGCCGTACAGGGTCAGGGCGTCCTCGCGCACGACGGTGTGCACGTACAGGTCGACCCGGGCCCCGACCGGCCCGAGCGCGCCCAGGGTGTTCAGGGAGACGAGGAGCCCGAAGCCGACCCCGCCAGCCTCGACCACGATCTCCTCGAGGCCGCGCTCGAGCAGCTCGCCACGCAGTCGGGCGATCATCGCGTCGCCAAAGCCCCGGGCAGGGCGCGGTGCATGAGCTGGCAGACCGCCACGGCGAGGGCGTCCGCCGCGTCGGGTGGGGGGATCTCCTTCAGACCCAGGAGGTTCCGGATCATCTGCGCGACCTGCTCCTTCTGACCCCGCCCGGTCCCGACGACGGCCTGCTTCACCTCGCTGGGCGCGTAGTCGTGGACCGCGAGCCCGCCGTGGACGAGCGCGAGCAGGGCGACCCCCCGGGCGTGGCCGAGCTTCAGGGCCGAGGCCGCGTTGCGGGCTGCGAAGAGGCTCTCCACCGCAGCCACCTCCGGCTGCGTCTCCCGGATCACCGCGCTCAGCTCCCGGTAGATCGTGTCGAGGCGCTGGTACAGGGGAGCGCCGGCGTCGGTGCGGATGACGCCCGCCCGCAGGAGGCGGAGCTGGTTGCCTTGCCGCTCGACGACGCCGTAGCCGGTGATCCGGGTGCCCGGGTCGATGCCGATGACCCGCGGGCTCAGGCCATCCCCTCCAGGTCTTCGTCGGAGATGTCCACGTTGGCGTACACCTTCTGGACGTCGTCGTGATCGTCCAGGGTGTCGACGAGGCGCATCACCTGCTCGGCCGCCTTCCCGGTCAGGGGGATGGTGGTCGTCGGGATGCGGGTCATCTCGGCCTTGGCGACCTCGATCCCGGCCTGGCGCAGGGCGTTGGCGACGACGTCGAGCAGGGTCGGCTCGACGATGACCTCGAAGCCACCCTCGTCGAGGGGCTGGACGTCGTCACCGCCCGCCTCGAGGACGACCTCCATGACGCGGTCCTCGTCCTTGAACGAGGCGGCCGTCTCGATCAACCCCTTGGCGGGGAACATCCAGGCGACGCAGCCGGACTCGCCCATGTTGCCGCCCGCCTTGGCGAAGATGTGGCGGATGTCGGCGACGGTGCGATTCTTGTTGTCCGTGAGCACGTCGACGAGGACCGCGACGCCGGCCGGACCGTACCCTTCGTAGGTCGTCTCGAGGTACTCGACGCCATCCAGCTCGCCGGTCCCCTTCTTGATCGCCCGCTCGATGTTCTCCCGGGGCATGTTCGCGGCCTTGGCCAGGTCGATGGCCCGGCGCAGGCGCGGGTTGGAGTCGGGATCACCGGTGCCGCCCATGCGGGCCGCCACGGAGATCTCCTTGATGACCTTGGTGAAGAGCTTGCCCCGCACCGCGTCGGCCTTGCCCTTCTTGTGCTTGATCGTCGACCATTTATTATGACCCGACATCGATCCTTTGCCTCCAGCCTGAATCGCGGCTGCTACCTACCACAGCCGGAGGCGCTTGTCCATGCGCGCCAGGGCTCGCTAGGCCCGTCTTTTGGGGGGGCGCGCTCACCCGGACTGCAATCCTTGACCCCCTGTTGCACCGACCCTAGATTGAGGCCGTCCCGCGGTGGCTCGTCGGCCGGGCGAGGGTCGCGGCTGGCTCGCCGGGCGGCAGGGCCCGTCGGCGAGGGGAGGTTGCATGAGCGGAGCGACGGCCGGGCTGGTAGGGCGGCTCGCCCAGGTGATCACGGTCCTCGGCGCGGAGTGGGTGCTCTGGCTGCTCCTGTTCCTTTCGGTGGTCTCCGTGGCGGTCATGCTGGAGCGTTGGTACTATTACACCCGGCGGAAGATCGACGGCGACGCCCTCGCTCGCTCTCTCGCCGAGGCCCTCGGGGAGCGGAACCTCGAGCAGGCCCGCAAGCTGGTGGAGGGTTCCCGCGCCATGGAAGCGCGAGTGGTCCAGGACGGGCTGAAGGCCATCGAGCAGGGGCCACGCATCGCCGAGGAGGTCATGGGCCGGGCCATGACCCGGGAGCGTCGCGAGTACGAGCGCAAGCTCTGGTTCCTCGGGACCATGGGCAACAACGCCCCGTTCATCGGGCTGTTCGGCACGGTGCTCGGCATCATCAAGGCCTTCGCCGATCTCTCCGCCAACGTGCGCGGCGGCGCCGAGGTCGTCATGGCCGGGATCTCCGAGGCCCTGGTCGCCACCGCGGTCGGGCTGCTGGTCGCGCTCCCCGCGGTGGTCGCCTACAACCTGTGCAAGAAGACGGTCAAGCAGACGGTCAGCAACGCGGAGGTCCTCAGCAAGACGATCCTGGTGCACGTCAAGGACGACTGCACCGGGAAGGCGAGCTGAGCCATGGCCGGGACCGCCACCGACGGCGACGACGACCTGATCGACTCGATCAACGTCACTCCCCTGGTCGACGTCATGCTGGTGCTGCTGATCATCTTCATGGTGACAGCCTCCTACATCGTCGAGCCGGCCATCCCGGTGGAGCTGCCCAAGGCGGTCACCTCCGAGGAGACCGTGCAGACGACCCTCGCGCTCGTGCTCACCAAGGACGGGAAGCTCTTCCTCAACGGCGAGGAGGCCACCGAGGAGCTGCTCCGGGCCAAGGTCAAGGAGGAGCTCGTCAAGCACCCCGACGTGCAGGCGATCATCGCCGCCGACAAGGACGTCAGCCACGGCGCCGTGGTGCACCTCATCGATGTCATCAAGCTGTCCGGGGTGGTGAAGTTCGCCCTGAACACGAAGTACGAGGACGCGCCTGCCAGGTAGTTCGCCAGCGGGAGCCCGGGAGGAGGCGACGGGGGGGGGGACCCGCCGCTGGACCGGGGGGCTCGCCTGGGCCCTGACCATCGGCTGCTCCTTGCTGCTCCACGTCGGGCTGGCGGGGCTGGCCACCGGGGTCGCGCCCCTGGTGGCGCGCGAGAGCACGATCATCGAGCTCGCCATCGTGCCCCCGCCCCCGCCCCCGCCCCCGCCCCCGCCCCCGCCCCCGCCGCCGGAGCCCGAACCCGAGCCGCCGCCGCCGCCACCTCCCCCGCCGCCGCCCAAGCCGATCCCGAAGCCGGTGGTGCGCAAGGACCCGCCGCCGCCGCCGACACCGGCCCCGCCGCCGCCGCCACCGGCGCCCCAGGCCCCGACTCCGCCCGCGGGCGGCTTCGCCCTGGACATGGAGGCGACGGTCGGCGCCGGAGGGGTCGCGGTCGTGGCGGTCGAGGGAGGGGGCAACATGCTCGCCGACCCCAACGATCACCGGCTGACGCCGGGCCCGCCGCCGCCCCCGCCGCCGCCCCCGCCGCCGGTCGCACCCCTGCGCGCCTTCGAGGTGGACCGGCTGCCACGCTGCCCGCAGCTCCAGCCCGACTACCCCAGCGTCGCGCGGCGGCTCGAGCTCGAGGCCGACGTGGTGCTGCACCTGCAGATCGGCCAGGACGGCCGGGTGGTCGCGGCCAGCGTCAAGCGGAAGGGCGGCGAGGGCTTCGACGAGGCGGCCCTCCTGGCGGCCCGGCAGATGCGCTGCTCGCCGGCCCTGCGCAAGGGAGAGCCGGTCGCGGTCTGGATCGATTACGAGATCAGCTTCCGACTCGTCGACTGATCCCGCCGCCGGGCCCGGCGGAGCACCGTCCGAGGATGCTCCTTGATCGTCCCGGGCAGAGGCGCTATCCGTGGAGAGGTCGACAGGAACGTCCCGGGACGTCCGGGCAGATGAGGTGCAGGAATGAGCAGTGTGCGCAATCCCAGGTCTTTGTTCCCCGTGCTGGCGGTCCTCGCCGCGCTGACCTTCACCCTGGCCATCGGCTCCTGCCGCGACGACGAGAGCAGCGAGGGTGAGGGCGAGGGCGAGGGTGAGGGCGCCGAGGGCGAGGGCGAGGGGGCCGAGGGTGAGGGGGCCGAGGGCGAAGGTGAGGGGTCCGAGGGTGAGGGTGAGGGGGCATCGGGCGAATACTGTGTCGATCCCGACCTCACCAAGGTCGCGCCCGCGGGCTGGGGCGATTGCTGGCTGACCGAGGAGAGCACGGATGCCGCCTGCTCCGACGGCCAGGACAACGACGGCAACAACTACACCGATTGCAAGGATTTCAGTTGCAGCCAGAACCCCAACATCACCGTCTGCGGCCCCCAGGAGAGCAGCGACGAGCTCTGCTCCGACGGCGTGGACAACGACGAGAACGGGTTCATCGACTGCAACGACTATAGCTGCTCCCGGAACCGGTACGTGGGCGTCTGCCAGAACACCGAGCGGAACAACGCCGCCTGCTGCGACGGCCTCGACAACGACGGGGACGGTCACAAGGACTGCGACGACTTCGACTGCTCCCGCAACCCGCGGGTGACCGTCTGCGGCGACCCCTGCGCCAGCGAGGGCGAGGGCGAGGGCGAGGGCGAGGGCGAAGGTGAGGGCGAAGGCGAGGGCGAGGGCGAAGGCGAGGGTGAAGGCGAAGGTGAGGGCGAGGGCGAGGGCGAAGGTGAGGGCGAGGGCGAGGGCGAGGGCGAGGGCGAGGGTGAAGGCGAGGGCGAGGGTGAGGGCGAGGGTGAGGGCGAGGGCGAGGGCGAGGGTGCGGAGAGCGGTACGCCCATGGCCACGGCCTGCGAGGTCGGTGTCCCCACCTGCGCAGCCGGCCTGGAGTGCCTGTCCGACGGGGAGATGGGCGCTGGCGGCTTCTGCTCCAAGGCCTGCCTCGTGGACGACGACTGCCCCGGCGGCGAGGCCGACACCTGCTACGTCTACGACGGAGACGAGGGGAAGTACTGCGTCCTGTTCTGCGAGACCGACGACTTCTGCGCGGCGATCAACCCGGCCCTGGTCTGCCGGGAGCGCTCCGCGGTCGAGCCCAAGAAGATCTGCGTCGGCGCCACCGAGTAGTACCGGGTGCGCCGCCTCCCGCCGCTCTCCCCTGCGCTCCGGCGTGGCTGCTGCCTCGGGCTCGTGCTGTCCCTCGGCGCGCTCACGGTGTGTGGCTGTGGTCCGAAGTCCGGTCCGGTGGACTGGGCCGAGCTCTCCCGCCCACGATCCTTCAAGCTCGGAGGGGGCGACAAGATCCACGTCGACGTGGAGGGCAACGCGGAGCTGAGCCGGGAGCTGGTGGTCCGGCCCGACGGCCGGATCGACTTCCCGCTCATCGGCGAGGTCGAGGTCCGGGACCAGGTGCCCGAGCAGCTCGCCGCCACCATCGCCGCTCAGCTCGAGCGGTTCGTGAAGTCCCCGGTGGTGAGCATCTCGGTCCGGGAGGTCAACTCCTACGCCTTCTACGTGCTCGGCGAGGTGAAGCGCCCCGGGGAGTTCAAGGCCGCGGAGCCACGCACCGTGCTGCAGGCCCTGGCCCTGGCCGGGGGGTTCACGCCCTTCGCCTCACCCAACCGGATCCACGTCCTGCGCAAGCGGCCGGCCCAGACCGACCTGGTGATCCCCATCCGCTACCACGACATCGTCTCGGGAGAGGCCGCCGAGCAGAACATCCCCCTGCAGAGCGGCGACACGGTGGTGGTCCCCGACTGAGGCGCCCCCCTCAGCCTCGTTCGCTGGCCGCGAGCCGGCCGAGGAGCTCGTCGCCGATGGTCTCCCAGGTATAGGACTTTCGGACGGTGGCGGCGCCCGCCTCGCCGAGGCGCTGCCGCCGCGCGTCGTCCCCGAGCAGGAGGACGACCTTGTCCGCGAAGCGGTCGGGGTCGTCCGCGATCTCGATCTCGTGTCCCGGGGTCAGCCGCAGCCCTTCGGCCCCGATGCTGGTCGACACCACGGCCTTGCCCGCGCCCAGGGCCTCGAGGATCTTCAGCCGGGTGCCCCCGCCCGAGCGCAGGGGGACGGGGATCACCTCCGCGGCCAGGACGTAGGGGCGCACGTCGGCCACCTCGCCGACCACCACGACGCCGTTGCGCCCGTGCTCCCGACGCAGGGCCGGGCCGGGGTTGCGTCCGACCAGGTACAGGCGAGCGTCCGGCACGGCCGCCAGCACGCGCGGCATGATCTCCCGGAGGAACCAGCGCGCGCCGTCGTCGTTGGGCGCCCAGTCCAGGGAGCCGACGAAGACCAGCGGCCGCCCGGTGAGGTTGGCCGGCGCGACGTCGGCGCCGAAGGCCGTGGGATCGGTGCCGTTGGGCACCAGCCAGAAGCGCTCGGGCTGCGCCCCCCAGGGGAGCCCGGCCATGGCCCGGAGTTGCTGGATGTCCTCCCGGGAACAGCAGAGGACGTGGTCCACCGCCCGGCAGCGCTCGGCCTCGTGGCGCCGGAGCAGGCGCGCCTGCTGCCGCAGGAGCACGCGCTGCGGCGGCTGGGCCGCGACCTCGGCGAGCCGGTCCCACACCTGGGCCTCGACGTTGTGCTCGTCGAGGAGCGCCGCCAGCAGTGGTACGACCTCGCGATACTGGGCGGTGTGCAGGGAGTCGAGGTAGATCAGCCCGGCGTTCCAGGTCCGGGCGACCTTGGCGATCCGCTGGGCCATGTCCGAGGAGCGGTACTGCTGGATCGTCCCGGGGACCGGCCCGGGCAGCCCGCGGGCGAGGGCGAGCAGCCGGGAGATGGGTCCCGTCGGGCGGTAGACCCGCTCGATGACCTTCAGCCGACACTCGAGGGGGCCGGCCGGCGTGAAGGGGAGGGTGTCGAAGCTGCAGAGGGTGACCTCGTGGTGGCGGGCGAGGGCCGAGAGGAGGTGGAAGGTCCGGATCTTGCCCCCGGTGTCCAGCGGCCAGGGGATCTGGGGGGTGACCGCGAGAATCCTCATGGCGCCTCTCCTGGTGGGTAGGGGCGAGAGCAGGGCTCGTCCCTGTCCGATCTGGGCGGATCATGCCCCGCGCGCAGGGACGGAGCAAGAGGGAGGTAGACCTCCCGGACCAGCCGGTCCGCGAGCCTCGTGAGGTCGTGCTCCCGGCGACAGCGCCGCGCGGCCTCCTCCCCGAGCTGGCGACGGGCCCCCTCCCCCCCGTCGGACAGCAGCCGCTGCAGGAGGTCGCGCAGCGCGGCCACATCGTCCGGCGGGCAGAGCAGCCCGGCCTCGGGCTCGGCCGGTCGCGTCGGGGTGGCGGGGCGGGCACCGAGCAGGGGTGCGAGCTCGCCCACGGCGCTCGCGACCACGGGCAGCCCCGCGGCCATCGCCTCCAGCACGGCCAGGGGCAGCCCCTCGCGCCGGGAAGGCTGGCAGAAGAGGCTGGCCCGCTTCCACCAGGGGGCGAGGTCGCGCTGATAGCCGGGGAGGAGCAGGGGCACGTCCCGCCTCGCGGCCTGCGCCCGGAGAAAGTCGGCGAGGGGCCCCTCCCCGAGGATCGCCAGCGCGGGGCGGGGGGCGGGGAGCCCGCCGAGGGGGTCGAGCAGGAGGTCGTGGCCCTTCTCGGGGGAGAGCCGGCCCACGGCCAGCACCAGGGGGCGCGCCGCCAGCGGCGGGGGGAGGGTCGCGGGGGCTGCTGCCGCGAGCTGCCGCGCGACCCGCTCGGCGTCGAGGCCGTTGGGGATGTGGTGGATGGGCCGCGCGCCGGCCCATGGTTGTAGTCGCTCCCGGTCCCGGGCCGCGACGACGACGAGGGCCGCGGCACCTCCCAGCAGGCGGCGGGCCAGCCCCTCGTAGAGCCGTACCGCAGGGGTCTCCGCGGTGTCGCCGTGGTGGGTGACGACCAGGGGGAGCCCGCTGCCGGCCGTGGCGAGCAGGCCGAGGACCTGGGCCTTGTAGCCGTGGAGGTGGAGCAGGTCCACGGGCCGGGCCCGCAGGAGCCGGCGGAGCTGCAGGATGGGCGATGGGTCGAAAGGACCAGATCCGGTGACTATGACGGTCGAAAGTCCTATGCTTTCGGCCGCCTCGGCCAGGGCCGAGACCGGCCAGCGCCGGTCCACCAGGCACGCCACGGTCGAGGGGATGCCCTGGGCCTGGCACCGCTCCGCCAGGCCCAGGATCGCCCCCTCGGCGCCGTACAGGCCCCAGCTCGCGCGCAGGTGGAGCACGCCGGCCATGTCTCAAGGACTCCCGGCGGAGATCGGCCGGGGCGGGGCGGCGAGCAGCCGGGTGAAGAGAGCGGCGTGGCCCCCGACCATGGCCTCCACGGAGTAGTCGGCGAGGACGCGCTGCCGGGCCGCCGTGGCCAGGGCCGCGGCCCGGGCGGGGTCCGCGAGCAGCCGCGCCGCTGCGGCCGCGAGGAGGTGGCCGCTGTCGGGCGGGACGAGCAGGCCGTCCACCTCGTCGCGCACCAGCTCCCGGTTGCCGCCGACCGCGGTGGCGATCACGGGCACGCCGCTGGCCATCGCCTCGAGCAGGGAGTTGGACAGGCCCTCGGCCGCGGACGCGAGCAGGTGCAGGTCGAGGGCCGCGTACACCCGCTCCGGGTCCGGGCGCACCCCGAGCAGGTGGACCTGGCCCGCGACGCCCTCGGCCTGGGCCTGGAGCTCGAGGCGCGCCCGCAGGGGGCCGTCACCGCAGAGGAGGAGGTGAGCGTCGGGCCGGGGGCCGCGGACCAGGCGGACGAAGGCCTCGAGCAGCATCAGCGGGCGCTTGACGGGGGTCAGGGAGGCGACGCAGCCGAGCAGCGGCGTGGCCTCGTCGAGACCGAGCGCGGTCCGCAGCGTGCGTCCGGCCCCCGGCGCAAAGCGTCGGGTGTCGACGCCGTTGGGGATCACCGTGAAGCGCCCGGGCTCCAGGCCCTCGCCTCGGCACGCGGCGTCGCGCACGGCCCCGCTGGGCGCGACGAAGCGGTCGACCAGGGGGTTGAGCGCCCGTCCCAGGAGCCGGTGGCGCGCCGCCCGGAAGCCGCCCAGGTCCCGCCGGCTGGAGACGCAGGGCACGCGGGCGAGGGTCGCCGCCAGGGGCCCGAGCAGGTCCGCGGCGGTGTGCACCGTCACCAGCAGCCCGCAGCCGTCCCGCCGCAGCCTCCAGGCCAGCCGGGCCGCGGCGAGGGGCAGCGTGGGCGTGACCGCCCGGGCCAGGGGCCAGCGCCGCAGGGGGATCCCGGCCTCCGCGTACAGGGGCGCCAGCCCGGCCCGGCCGAGAACCAGCAGGGAAGCCGGCCAGCCCGCGGCGCGCAGCCCACGCAGCAAGGCGAGGAGGTGCAGCTCGGTGCCGCCGCGGCCCTCCAGCTCGTCGACGAGGAACACCACCCGGGGGTGGGGCGGGCCCTCCGGCGGCCCGGCCGTGCGGTCGGTGGTCATCGGGCCCACCCTCCCTCGTAGCGGACGGCCCGGAGGATCCGGGCCGCCATCCCCTGCCAGGTCCAGAAGAAGCAGGTGACCGCGAGGTAGCTCGCCCGGTCGCCGAAGAAGTTGAGCACCAGCAGGCCCAGGGAGGCCGCCATGACCCCCATGCCGAGCCCCCGGGCGAAGGGCGTGGGCGACTGGCGGGAGAGGAGCCAGCCCTGGCGGAAGCCGTGCACGAACAGGCCGAGGAACGCCAGGAAGCCGAACAGGCCGAGCTCGCAGAGCACCTTCAGGTAGTTGTTGTGGGTGTCCATGTCGTAGCGGTTGAGCTTCGGGAAGGAGCGATAGCCCGTCCCCAGCACCGGGTTCTCCTGGAAGCGCTCCCACGCGACCGTCCAGAGCTCCAGGCGTCGCTCGGTGGACTCGTCGGTCTGGGTCTGCTCCGAGTTGATCATCCCGAAGCGGTCCAGGACGCTGGCCGGGAGGAAGAGGGGGGCGGCCAGGAGGAAGAGGAGCAGCACGAGGGTGAGCTTCAGGCTGCGCAGCAGCCCCATGAGCGCGGCCCCGACCAGGGCGGCGAGGTACGCGCTGCGGCTGTAGCTGTAGATCACCCCCCAGGCCGCGAGGCCCGTGGAGAGCAGGAAGAACAGGCGCCACTGCAGGTCGCGCAGGCTCAGCAGCAGGCCGGCCGAGACCAGCAAGGCGACGACGTAGAACGCGGCCAGCTCGTTGGAGCCGAGGTGGAGCATCGTGCCGTTGACGCGCATGTCGTGGTCGTAGTGCCAGGAGGTCGCCCAGGAGAGGTTGTCGTTGTGGACGTGGACCATGTAGGGCAGCACCAGCAACATCGCGAAGCTGAGCAGGCGCATGGTGCGCTCGTCGTGGATCGTGTTCGCCGCGACGAAGAAGAGCACGAAGGCGAGCATCGCGTCCTTCCAGAAGACGAAGCTCGGATCGCTGGGGCCGAGGGGCAGGGGGGCGTCGACGTAGGAGACCGCCCGCCAGAGCCCGAGGTAGGTGAGCAGGATGAAGAGCCCGAGGGTGCGGTTGAGCAGCGAGCGGCCCACCAGCGGGCGCCCGGCGAAGAGCGTCCGGCCGAACCAGAGGCCCACCAGCAGCAGCGCCGAGAGGTTGATGAAGTTGACGCCCGGCAGGCCGCGCAGGGGCTGGTCGATCTTGTCGATGATGTTCTGCAGGGGGTACAGCGGCAGGACCAGCGCGAGCAGCCCCAGCAGCAGCCAGCTCGTCCGGCGGGCGACGGGAGGGATGTCGGGCGAGGCCGCGCGGGTAGGCATGGGGAGGAGTATACCATGAGGCGGAAGGCGACGACGGTAGGCGACGCGCTCCTGGCGTGCAGGAGGTCGGCGGGAGTTGACCCCCGGGCACGGGATGTCTACTGTGGTGCTGGTCAAGAAATTTCCAGGACTCCAGGATCGGCTGCCGGGGTGAGACGGCTGCTGCTGGCTCTGGAGGAGGAGTCGCCGGATGGACGTCTTCGAGTTCTGCATGGGCATGGAGCGTGATGGGGAGCAGTACTACCGCAAGCTCGCCGGGGAGGCCGCGGACCCGGGCTTGCAGCGGATCTTCACCCTGCTCGCGGACGACGAGGTGAAGCACTTCCAGATCTTCCAGGCGCTCGCGGCGAGCGGGGCACCCGAGATGGCGACCACCACGGTGCTGACCCACGCGAAGAACGTCTTCCAGGAGATGCGCGACGCCGGGACGACGAGCCTCGCCTACGGCGAGCCGCACGCGGCGGCCTATCGCGAGGCCCAGCAGGTGGAGGCCAGGAGCCGGGACTTCTACCGGGAGCAGGCCGCGGCGGTCCCCGCCGGCCCGGCCCGGGAGCTGCTGCTGCGGATCGCCGACGAGGAGCAGCGCCATCACGAGCTGCTCGGCCACCTGCTGCAGTTCGTCCAGCGGCCGAGCACCTGGATCGAGAACGCCGAGTTCCGCCAGATCGAGGAGTACTGAGCCCTCCCGGCGCGCGGGACGCGCGCCCGCGGTCGTGCCCCGCAGGCCCCTGGGCAGGCCGAGATCCCGGAAGACGACCTCGTGTTTCCTCCTTGACACCCTCCCGGTAGAAGCTACATACATACCTCAGAGCGAGCGTGGCGGAATTGGCAGACGCGCAGGATTCAGGTTCCTGTGACCGCAAGGTTGTGGGGGTTCAACTCCCCCCGCTCGCACCAGAGCCCGGACCGAAAGGCCCGGGCTATTTTCGTTTCTGGTGCCTTGGTACCGGACCGTCGCCCCACCAGCTCGGTCCTGTCGGTTGCCGGCCTCCACGCCGACGGTGAAGCAGGAGTCTGGTTCCCCCTCTCCGCGTAGATGACCGGTTGGCAGACAGAGGTGGCTGGTGGCGACCGTCCTGAGCGCCGGTCCAGGGCAGAGTGCCGACCTGTCGGCCGGCAGCCATCAGCCAGGAGAAGGGGAGAGGGCAGGGCCGGGAGGGGAGGAGGGGAGGCCCTCAGGCCTCGATCCGGGGAGGGAGCCGTGCCGGGCGGCGCGTGCTCAGACCCAGCCGCGCTGCTTGCAGGCCTGGGCGACCCGGCTCACGGAGATCGCGTACGCGGCGTCGCGCGTGTAGACCTTCCGCTTGCGTGCGAGCTCGCTGACCGCGAGGAAGGCGCTGGTCATCTTGCGATCGAGCTTTTCGAGGACCTCGGCCTTGTCCCAGAAGTAGTTGGTGTTGCACTGGACCTGCTCGAAGTAGGAGCAGGTCACCCCGCCAGCGTTGGCGAGGAAGTCGGGGATGACGTAGATCCCCCGCTCCTGGATCACCCGGTCGGCCTCCGGCGTGGTCGGGCCGTTGGCGCCCTCGGCGATGAAGCGCACGGTGGGCGCGATCTTGCCGACGGTCTGCGCGGTGATCTGGTTCTCCATGGCGGCCGGGATCAGGATGTCCACCGGCTGCTCGAGCCAGGCGCCGCCCGGGAGCACCTCGTAGCCCAGCGCGCCGGCCCGGGCCTTGTCGATTCCGCCGAAGCGATCGGTGATCCCCGTCAGCTCGTCCATGTCGATGCCCGTCTCGCGCCGGAACGAGTAGGCGGTCTGGTCGGCCTGATCCCAGCAGGAGACGCAGATCACCTTGCCGCCGAGCTGCTGGTAGAGCCGGATCGCATACTGGGCGACGTTGCCGAAGCCCTGGACGCTGGCGCGGGTCTGGTCGGCGCTCACGCCGTGCTCCCGCAGGGCCTCCCGCAGGGTGTAGATCACGCCGTAGCCCGTGGCCTCGGTCCGTCCGAGGGAGCCGCCCATGCCCACCGGCTTGCCGGTGATGAAGCCGGGCAGCTTCTCCCCGCGGATCGCCTCGAACTCGTCGAGCATCCAGAGCATGTGCTGGGAGTTGGTCATGACGTCGGGCGCGGGCACGTCGGTCGTCGGGCCGACGTTCTTGACGACCTGGCGCACCCAGCCCCGGCAGATCCCCTCCTGCTCGTGCTGGCTGAGGTGGTGGGGGTCACAGATCACGCCGCCCTTGCCGCCGCCCAGGGGGATGTCGACGACCGCGCACTTCCAGGTCATCCACATCGCCAGGGCCCGCACCGTGTCGGCGGTCTCGTGGGGATGGAAGCGGATCCCGCCCTTGCAGGGGCCGCGCGCGTCGTTGTGCTGCACCCGGAAGCCCCGGAAGACCTTCACCGCACCGTCGTCCATGCGCACCGGGATCCCGAAGCTGTACTCCCGCAGGGGAGTCCGCAGCAGCTCGCGGGTCCCGCTGTCGAGCCCGAGGAAATCGGCTGCCTGATCGAACTGGGCCTGGGCCATCTCGAACGGAGAAAACGCCTTGTCGCTCATCCCTTCACCTCTTGCCTGAGCCACGCGCCGCACCGCGCGCGGGCGTGAGGCTGTCGCCTGCGGACTCCTCCCCCGCCGGGCCAAGTTCCGCTGCCCATCGGTTTCTGTCAAGATGCCGGATGCCGTGGACCTCTGGCGGCGGGGTCTTCCCGACGCGAGGCCCGGCTGCTGGTTCCGGCCAGCGCGACCGCGACACGGGCGGACGGCACGC
Organism: Myxococcota bacterium; assembly: GCA_034005005.1. GTDB lineage: Bacteria > Myxococcota_A > JAVEVO01 > JAVEVO01 > JAVEVO01 > JAVEVO01. The sequence goes on along the minus strand of JAVEVO010000007.1, from coordinate 38,445 downwards.
CGCTCGCCCGGTGCCGCCGCGTTCCCCCTGGCTGGTCGAGGAGGTGAGCCCGTGCGTGAGCAGGATCGGACCTTCGCCGGCGTGCTCCACGAGCTGGAAGAGCGCGCCAAGGAGCTGGGGTGCCTGCACCGAGTGGAGGAGATCTTGCGCCGCCCGGGCCTGACCACCGCGCAGGCGCTGCAGCTCGTGGTGGAGGTCTTGCCCCGCGGCTGGCAGTTCCCCGAGGTCTGCCAGGCGACCCTCGAGGTGCAAGGGACGGTCTACCGCACCGCGGCCCCGACCCCGACCGTCGCGTGCCTCACCAGCCGGGTGTTCAGCGCCGAGCAGCAGGTCGGCCAGCTCCAGGTGTGCTACACGCAGCCGGTCCCGGTCTTCGACGAGGGGCCCTTCATCGAGGAAGAGCGCCAGCTAGTCGACACGGTGGCCGACCGCATCGGGCAGTACCTCCAGCACCAGGACCTGCGGGCCGCGCTCGAGCAGCGGAGCCAGACCCCACCGCCGGAAGGCCGCCGGCATGCCTGGTGGGCCATCCTGGAGCTCTTGCAGCGGACCGATCGCGGGCTGGTCCGGCGCCTCTCGCGCAAGATGACCAACCACCTGCTCTGCCTCGGGGTCAGCGAGGCGCGGGATCTGCTCGGGCAGCTCGCCGGGCGCACCAGCACCTCCGAGGTCGACGTCCTCGAGGCCAACCAGCCCATCCAGCGGCAGGCCCTCGGCGAGCGACCGGTCATCGAGCGCATCTTCCGGCAAGCCGCCTTGCAGCTCTCCGAGGACGAGATCCTCGCCTTGCTGCAGCAGTGGATCCAGGAGGACAAGCTGAACTACCTGCTCGAGGTGGTCGAGGGCTCGCACTCCTCCCTGGTGGAGCTGGCCGCCTCCGTGGAGCGTTACCAGCGCTCGGGCGTGGACGCGAGCTCCCTCTCCCCGGCCACGCAGTCCAGCATCCGCGTCTCCCTGGTCCGGCGGCTGTTCTCCGACGACATCGGGTTCATGAGCACGGCACGCCATTTCCTCGGGCTGGACGATTTCCACGAGCTGCTGCAGCGGGTGATCCTCCTGCCCGAGAGCCGCGGCAAGCTCGGCGGCAAGAGCAGCGGGCTCGTGCTCGCCCACGCCATCGTCCGCAAGTCGCCCGAAACCCAGCAGCTCCTGGGTACGGTCAAGATCCCCAAGACCTGGTACCTGCCCTCGGACGCGCTGCTGGGTTTCATCCACCACAACGATCTCGAGGACGTCTACAACTGGAAGTACCTGGAGATCGAGCAGATCCGGCAAGGCTACCCGCACATCGTCCAGGCCTTCAAGGAGTCGCGCTTCCCGCCGGAGATGGTGGACGCGTTCTCCCTGGCGCTGGACGACTTCGCCGGTCGGCCGCTGATCGTCCGGTCCTCGAGCTTGCTGGAGGACCGGCAGGGCTCCGCGTTCTCGGGCAAGTACAAGAGCCTCTTCCTCGCCAACCAGGGAAGCAAGGAGGCCTGCCTGGAGGCCCTGATGGACGCGGTGGCCGAGGTCTACGCGTCGATCTTCGGGCCTGACCCCATCGAGTACCGTGCCGAGCGCGGGTTGCTCGATACCTACGAGGAGATGGGGGTCATGATCCAGGAGGTGGTGGGGACCCGGGTCGGCAAGTACTTCCTCCCCGCCTTCGCGGGCGTCGCCTTCAGCAACAACGAGTTCCGCTGGTCCCCCCGCATCCAGCGTCAGGACGGCCTGCTGCGCCTGGTCCTCGGCCTGGGGACCCGGGCCGTGGACCGGGTCGGCGACGACTTCCCGGTGCTGCTCACCCCGGGGCAGCCGGGGCTGCGGGTGAACGTCACCGCGGACGAGGCGCTGCGCTACTCCCAGCGCCGGATCGATCTGATCGACCTGGAGCGGGGCACCTTCGAGACGGTGCCCCTCGCCGACTTCCTCCGCCAGCACGGGGACGAGCTGCCCCTGGTGGACAGGCTGCTCTCGGTGGTCGACGACGACGTCGTGCGGCCGCCGCCGCCGCTGGGGATCGATTTCGCCGCCCAGCCGGTGTGCGTCACCTTCGACGGTCTGGTGGCCAAGACGCCCTTCATGGCCCAGATCAAGGCCCTCCTCGGGCTGCTGCGGGACCAGCTCGGGACGCCGGTGGACCTCGAGTTCGCCCACGACGGCCGGGATTTCTTCCTGCTGCAGTGCCGGCCCCAGAGCAACGTCGAGGACTGTGCGCCCGCGCCCATCCCCCGCGACGTCCCCCCCGAGCGGACGGTCTTCTCGGCGCGACGGTACGTCTCCAACGGCCGGGTCCCCGACATCACCCACATCGTCTACGTCGATCCCGCGCGCTACGACCGTCTCGAGCGGCTGTCCACCCTGCGGCGGGTCGGCCGGGCCGTCGGACGGTGCAACAAGCTCCTCCCCCGGCGGCGGTTCATCCTCATGGGCCCCGGCCGCTGGGGCAGTCGCGGCGACATCAAGCTCGGCGTGAACGTGACCTACTCCGACATCAACAACACCGCCCTGCTCATCGAGATCGCCCGGAAGAAGGGGAACTACGTGCCCGATCTCTCCTTCGGCACCCACTTCTTCCAGGACCTGGTCGAGGCGGCGATCCGCTACCTCCCGCTCTTCCCCGATGAGGGGGACGTGGTCTTCAACCAGTCGTTCTTGCTCGACTCTCCGAGCATCTTGCCGACGCTGGCGCCCGAGTTCGCGGACCTGGCCGACGTCGTGCGGGTCATCGACGTGCCCCAGGTCGCCGGCGGCCAGGTGCTGCGGGTGGCCATGAACGCGGAGCAGGACGAGGCCCTCGCCTATCTCGGCCAGGCGGAGGTCGGGGATTTCGTGATCGGGGCGCGCCCCCTCGGCGCCGCGCCGGTCGTCCGCAGCAGCACGGAGGACCACTGGCAGTGGCGTCAGCGCATGGTCCAGCAGCTCGCCGCGCGCCTCGAGCCGGCGCGCTTCGGCGTCGTCGCGGCGTACCTCTTCGGCAGCACCAAGAACGCCACCGCGGGTCCGGGCAGTGACATCAACCTGCTGCTGCACGTCCGCAACACCCCGGCGCAGCAGGAGCTCCTCGCCGCGTGGCTCGCCGGGTGGAGCCAGGCCCTCGCCGAGGTGAACTACCTGCGCACCGGGCACGCCAGCGAGGGGCTGCTCGACGTGCACTACCTCACGGACGAGGACCTCGCCCGGCAGACGGGCTTCGCGGCGCAGCTCGGCTCCCGCGCCGACGCCGTGCGTCCGCTGCCCCTGGCCCGGGGCGAGCCGGCCGCGTCGGGGCCCGAGGGCTGTCCGGCCTGAGCGCCGGTCGCCACCAGCCACCCTGTGTCTGCCAACCGGTCGTCTTCGCGGTGCCGGGGTATTAGCCGCGGATCATCACCAGCAGCATCTTGAAGCGGCCCTCGCCCTGCACCGCGTGGGGGACGTTGGCCGGCATGCGCACGGTCTCGCCGGCCGCGGTCCGCACGAGCTGGCCGCCGATGGTCAGCAGGGCGATCCCGTCGAGGATCTGGACGTACGCGTCGAAGGGCGCGGAGTGCTCCGACAGCTCCTGTCCTTCGTCGAACGCGAACAGGGTCAAGGTCCCCGCCGGGCTCTTGGCCAGAGTCCGGCTCACCACGGCCCCGGGGAGGTAGGCGACCGCGTCGGCGAGCACGGTGGGGGTGGCCGGGGGCAGCTCGGCGGGCTGGGGGCGCTTCTCGTCCATCGTCTCCTCCGGGGGGGTGACGCCGCGACCGCCGCAAGGAGGCTCCCGGGCAGGAGGTCACGCCCCCCGACAAGCTAAGCCTGGTGGAGCCGGCCGCAAGGGCCGGGGGAGCGGTTCGGTCCGGCGAGCGGGCGAGACGGTGCCGGGGGGGAGGGGCGGGCCTACGGCGCGACCTGGAAGAAGCGGGTCTGGGTGCCCTGGCCCTCGGCCGCGACCGCCCGCACCTCGAGGGTGTGCACCCCCGCGGCGGGCACCGGCAAGGGGGCGGACCAGAGGGGGGCGGTCCCGGGCGCGAGCGCGACCCAGTCTCCGCCGTCCCAGCGGTAGTCCACCGCGTCGACGCCGGCCGGTGCGAAGGCGAGCGCCCGCAGCTCTCGCTGCTCGCCGGCCCGCAAGGGCTCGGCCAGGGGGTTGGTGGTGCCCAGCAGGGGATCGGCCGGGCGGGTGATGAGCAGCAGGGGCCAGCTCACCACGGGCTCTTCGTCCCGCTGCAGGGGGACGGAATCTGCAGAAATAGTGCCTTGGTCATAGGCCAGCAGCATGAAGCTGGGGGAGCCGATCCCGCCCTTCCCGAGGGAGCCGGCCTGGACGGACAGGACCTGGCCCAGCCAGCTCAGGTAGGGCACGTGGCGGTGGCCGCAGAGGTACGCCTGGGGCTTCACCCGATCGATGAGCTGCTGCATCCGCTGGTCCGAGCCGAGGAGCATGAGCCGGTCGAGCCCGTTCATGGGGTGGTGGGCGAGCAGCAGGGTGAGCCGCGGCGGGGGATCGGGCACGGGCAAGGCGAGCAGGGCCGCCTGCTGCTCCTCGCCGAAGTACCCGAGGACGTTGGCCGGGTTGAGGGAGGTGTCCGCGGTGTGCGCGCGCACGATGCGGACCCGGCCCTGGGGGGTGTCGAGCCAGGTCTCGCCGTACATCCCGGCTCCGGCCAGGAACGAGCGGGCCGAGGCCTGGTAGCCGGGGGTGCCGCCCTCCTTGACGTCGTGGTTGCCGGGGATCTCCAGGTACTGGGGGTAGGGGAGGGTGCGCGCCGCGATCACGGCCCGGTACTCTTCCCACTGGCGGGCCTCGCCGCCGAGATCGACCAGGTCGCCCGTGTGCAGGGTGGCGAGGGGCTGGACCACCGGGGGCACCTGTTCGAGGAAGCGGATGACGAGCTCGCCCATCTCGGGCTTCTCGCCGACGTGGGTGTCGGAGATGTGGAGGAACCAGAGGGGTGGGGGCGGGTCCCCAGGACCGAGATCGGGCTGCAGGTCCGGGGGGCCGTCCGCAGGCGGCCGGGCGTCCTGCGCGTCGGCGGCCGGGCCGTCGACGTCGGCCGATCCGCCGCCGTCCGTGGGCGTCGCGGTGTCCGGGCCGGGGCCCTGGTCCCGCGGCCTCCCCGCGTCGCGCGGGTCCCCGGAGTCCGTCGGTGGCTGCAGGTCGGCGGGCTGGACGTCGGTGGGCCCCCCCGCGTCCGGGACGGGCTGGCTGCCATCGGGGAGGGCTGGCGCGAGGTCCTCGCCGGCGGCGAGGTCGGGGGGCACGGGCGGTCGCTCCCGGGAGGAGCAGCCGGACAAGGCGAGCAGGGTGCCGAGCAGGGCCAGCCAGGTGCGGGGAGCGGGGCGAGGAGGGGGACCGGGGTGGTGTCGACGCGTCATGTCGGGTCAATCCTAGCAGCGGCGCCGGCCCGGGTAAAGAGGGTCGGCCCGGTCCGATTTCTTCGGGTGCAGATCATCCCGGTGAGCAAGCAGCGAGGCCTTGGCACAACTCCCCGCACGAAAAGAATTTTCTCGCAGAGCCGCAGAGCCGCAGAGGGCTCAGCCAGCTGAGCACTTTTCTCTGCGAACTCTGCGGCTCTGCGAGAGATTTTGCAGCTCGAGCCGGGTACGGGAGGAGATTGGCAAGGAAGCCGCCCACTCGGACCGGCTGCACCCGATTTCTTCCCCGGCCCGGATGGGGGTGAACCTCCTCGTAGCAAACCAGCAAATCACCTTGTTCGAAGGATGATCATTCAAAGATTGCAGGCGGTTCCTTTTTGTTGCGCTGCAGCAATCCGGGGGTTGACAGCCGGGGCGAACCCTGGTCCACTGAGCGGGCAAGGGCGAGGGTGGCAGGGGGGGGAGGAGCTGGACACCAGGAGGGAGCCGTGAGCAAGGTCAGCATCATCGGGGCACACAACACCGCCTTCGGCGCGTTCGTGAAGAAGGACAAGGAGACCGGGGTCGTCACCGACCTGAAGTCCTTCTACCAGTTGATCGTGGAGGCGGGGCAGGGGGCGCTGAAGGACGCAGCGATCGATCCGGAGGAGATCGACGGGGTCTGGATCGGGAGCTGCTCGCCCTCCCTGTTCGCGAACCAGGAGCACGTCGCGCCCCTCGGCGCGGAGATCGATCCCAGCTTCCGCTTCAAGCCCATGACCCGCACGGAGGCGGCCTGCGCCTCGTCCTCCGTGGCCCTCTACAACGCCATCTACGCGATCGAGTCGGGCCGCTTCCGCAAGGTGCTCGTCGTCGGCGTCGAGAAGATGTCCCTGCTGGACACCAAGGGCGTGACCCATGCCCTGGCCACCTGCTCCCACTGGCCCACGGAGGGCGCCCAGGGCTGGACCTTCCCGGGGCTGTTCGCAGCCTACGCCCGAGGCTACCGGGACCACTACGGCTTCGATCCGGAGCTCTTGCGGCGGATGCTCGCCGCGGTCTCGGCCCTGGCCTACAAGAACGGCGCGGCCAACCCCCTGGCCCACTTCGGCCCCGACGGGCCGCCGGCCCGGATGGGGCTGTTCTCGCCCGAGGCGATCCTCGCCCTGCCGGCCGAGGGCCGCGGCTCCAACCCGATGGTCGCCGACCCCCTGCGGCTGCACGACTGCTCCCTGATCTCCGACGGCGCGGCCTCGCTCGTGCTGTCGGCCAGCGACGAGGTGCGGGGCCGGGGGCGGGTCGTCGAGATCGCCGGCCTGGGGCACACCGTGGAGCGGCTGCCCATCGAGGTGCGCCCCAACATGCACGAGCTGATCGCGGGGAAGGCCGCGGTGGGCAAGGCCTTCGCGGAGGCGGGGGTCACCATCGCGGACGTGGATCTGGTGGAGCTGCACGACTGCTTCACCATCAATCAGCTCCTCAGCACCGAGGCCCTCGGCCTCTCGGCGGACGGGCGCGCCGGCTTCGACTACCAGGAGGGGCGCTTCACCGTCGAGGATCGCTGCCCGGTCAACCTCTCGGGCGGCCTCAAGGCCAAGGGCCACCCGGTGGGGGCGACCGGCGCGTCCATGCACGCCCTGCTCTACAAGCAGCTCGTCGGCGAGCCCATCGGCCTGGCCGCCCGCAAGGCCGACGTCGGCGTCGCGTTCAACGTCGGCGGCTCAGCGGTCAGCAACTGCGTGACCGTGCTGCGCCGCGTCGGCTGAGCCTGCCCCGCAGCCGGCCTTCGGCTTTTCCTTCCCCTGGGTGCCGGTCTCTCCTACCATTCGCCTCCGCGGGAGGGATGGTCCGCGGCCGCGCGCCGCTCCGACGGCCTCTGGCCGTGCCCGACCGGGCGGGAGGATGGGAGCATGGTGAGGGTGAGCCGATGAGCGAGGTGGTGCCGGCGGAGAGCGCCCCCCCCCGATCCGGCTGGCGGGTCTACCTGGTGCGCTGCGCCGACGGCTCCCTGTACACCGGCGTGACCTCCGATCTGGCCCGGCGGCTGCGTCAGCACGACGCGGGCCGGGGCGCGCGCTACACCCGCGGGCGCGGGCCGGTCGTCCTGGTCCACCAGGAAGCCGCCGCGTCCCTGCCCGCGGCCCTGCGCCGGGAGCGCCAGATCAAGCGGCTCAGCCGGGCCCGCAAGGAGCTGCTGATCGGCGAGGGCCGGGGCTGATGCGCGCCGGTCCTGCCACCTCCCGGGCCGAGGCCTGGCTCCGTCGGGGCGGGGCCTGGCTTTGTCGGGGCGGGGCCTGGCTCGGGAGCCTCACCCGGATGCCCTGGGTCGTCCTGCCGGTCGTCTTCTTCCTCGGCCGGCTGGCCTCGATCCTCGGCCTGTACCTGCTGCCGACGCCGGCGGGCAGCCGCGTCGTGGTGGCCGTGGGCCGGTTCCTCTGGCCCGCGATCCCCTCGGAGCTGGGTCTCGTCCTCGGGATCACGATCCTCCAGCGGAGCCTCGTGGCGTGGGCCCGCGGGCGTGTCCGTCCGGTCTGGGAGCGTCGGGCGGTGCTCGTGGGCTGGCTGCTCTTCGGCCTGCACGCCCTGGCCTCCCAGACCGATGCGGAGATCCGGCGCTGGATGGGGCAGCGCATGGGGCTGATCTTCGCCCGGCGGGCCCTCAGCAGCCTGCTGGAGCCGGGCGCGGTGGACTACGCCGCCGGCATGATGGCCAAGGACCCCCTCGGCCTGAGCTGGGCCCTGCTCTGCGTGACTCTGCCCCTGCTCGTCACGGGAGGCTGGCTGCTCTGGGTCCGACCGTGGTCCACCCCGCTGCTGGTACCAAAGCCTTCCTGGAAGGGTTCAGGTGGGCTTTTCGTCATGGCGGTGGCCCTGCTGGTCTGGAGCGCAACCTTCGACGGGGCCGTGCGCAAGTGGCGCATGGCCGCTCCGGTGGCCTGCGTGCTGGCCATCGACCTCCACCACGAGCTGCGGGCCGGCCGCACCCCGCCCGATCCCGAGGCCTTCGCCCTCCTGCGCCAGCAGGTCGGGCTGCCCCCCGCCCCCGGCGAGCCCTATCCCCTCTGGCGGGTGCCCCCCCCGTCCCCCCAGGCGCCCCCTCACCCGCGGCCGGACGGCCCGCCTGCTCGTCCGGACCTCTTCCTGCTCGTCGTCGAGTCCCTGCGCGGCTGGAACCTCGACTGGCAGGACCCGCGGCTCGCTCAGGTCGCCCCGAACCTGGTGCGGCTCTGGCAGGAGCGGGGGATCGCCTTCTCCCACGCGCACTCCAACGGCTTCCCCTCCGGGGAGGGCAACATGAGCGTCCAGCTCGGGCTGTGGAGCTATCCCAACCGTGCGATCTTCAACGAGTTCTTGGACATCCACACCCTGGCCCTGCCCGAGATCCTGGGCCGCCACGGCTACCACCGGGTCTGGCTGACCGGCTCCGATCCGAGCATCGACAACATGCAGCCCTGGGTCCAGCGCTGGTACGACCGCTGGGAGCTGCTCAAGCAGGACGACCTGGCCCTCGTGCGGCGCCTGCTGGAGCTGTACCGGGCCGCGCCCCCCGGACAGCCCCGGCTGATGTCCCTGTACACCGTCACGATGCACCCCCCCTACCGGGTCCCCGCGAGCTGGGGGCCGCCCCTGCGGGACCCCGACGCGGCCTACCAGCGTGCCCTGCGCTTCACGGACGCCGCCCTCGGCGAGCTGTTCGACGCCCTGCGCCGCACCGACCGCTGGAACGACACCTTCATCGCCGTCGTCGGCGACCACGGGCAGCCCAACCGCTGGCAGGTGGAGCACGGCGCCGACCTCGGGCCGATCCACGCGGGGCACACCTGGATCGGGCTGCTGCTCGCCGGGCCGGGGCTCCCCGCGGGGACCGTGCAGCCCGCGACCGCTTCCCAGGTGGACCTCCCGCCGACCCTCCTGGCGCGGGCCGGGATCACCGCCGCGAACCACTTCCTCGGTCGGGATCTGCTCGCGCCGGGGGGAGCGGGGCGTCCGGCGATCTCGGTGCTCGCCAGCGGCTTCGCGCTCACCGAGGGCGAGGTGCAGCTCGTCGGCGACCTGTGGGACGAGCAGGAGGTCCACAAGCGGCGCTACGACGTCGGCCTGCCGGTCGGCGTCGAGGAGTTCCGGACCGGGGAGGAGCTGCCGGTGACCGTTGCGGATCGTCAGCGGCTGCGCCAGGTCGCGCGGCTGCTGCGGGCCTACGGCTCCCTGCTCGACGAGGATCGGCTGATGCCCCCGCCGGCGCCCCCGAGGTAGCCCACCCGGGTCGCCGCGCCCGCGCTCACGGCGGCGGCGGGCCGGCGGCCTGCACCAGCAGGGCCACGGCGACGTCGAGGAAGTGCTCCGGGGACAGGGTGCCGAGGATCGTGCTCTGCCCGGCCGTGGTGGTGAGCCGCTCCTCGACCGTCGCCGCCGGCGCGAGTCGCCGCAGCTCCCGGAGCAAGGTCGTCCAGTTGGCGGTGCGCGTGGGCTGCAGCAGGGGGCCGAGCCCCTGGTAGAGCAGCTCCCCCTCCCGCAGCAGCAGGCACGGCAGCCCGTCCGCGTACAGGTGCACGAAGCCCTCACGCTGCTCCGTGGTGCTCTTCGTCTCGACCTTCTTCTCCGAGCTGGCGAGCAGCCCGCCGGTCACGACGGCCTTGGTGAGGCTGAGCCGGCGCTGCACGCTGGTCTCGACCTGGGTCCGGGACTCCCGGGCGACGCCGCGTAGCACCAGGCGCAGCGCCCCGTACGGCATCGTGAGCGGGCGTCCGTCCCGCGCGGTGACCTCGAGGGCCGTGGGCTCGAGGCGGAAGGACCGCACCGGGAAGCGCTGGCCGTCGTCCGGGACGTCCTCTCCGGCGAGGAGCAGGGCCGAAAAGCCCGCCTGCACGAGCTGCCGGTGGAGATCCTGGGCCCGGGCCCGGTCGCCGCAGGTCGCGATCAGGCGGGGGCCGGGCGGCTGCAGGTGTCGGCGGGCCTCGAGGGGGGCGAGGTCGAGGATCTGCGCGAGCCGGCGGATCTGGCTCTCGTCGGGGGGCGGCACGCGGCCGAGGGCGAGGAGGTGGATTCCCGCAAGCATGGCCGCAGCCTACGCCCGTTCGTGGGGGATGTCGATCCGGGCCTTCAGGGGAGACCGCTCGGCGGTGGGTTGAAGTGGCCGCCCACCGTGAGCCAGAGTTGGAGCTGGTCCAGCAGGGGCAAGGTGTCGGCCGCCTCGACGCCGAGCAGCCGCGCCAGAAAGGGCAAGCTCAGGGCGAGGGGGGCGAGGAGCAGGCCGAGCAGGCAGAGCTCGTGGCGGGTGCGGACCAGGGTCCAGGCGGTCGCGGCCGCGAGGGCCGCGGAGGTGAGCAGCAGGGGGCCGGCGAGGCCCGACGAGGTGGGGCCGTGGGCGAGGCGCAGGCCGAGGGTCGCCCCCACGAGGACGAGCAGCCCGAGCGCGACCTCGGGGAGCCGCCCGGAGAGGCGCTCGCCGACCCGCAGGATCGCGAGCGCGGGGGGCAGCAGCAGGACGAGCACCGCGAAGAGCAGGGCCGAGCTCAGCAGCTTGTGGTGGAAGGTCGAGTCGACCCAGACCCCGGCGCTCCAGAGGCCGTGGGCCGCGCCGATCGCCGCGAGCAGCAGGGCGACGATGCGATCGCCGGCGCCCGCCGGTCCGGCCCGCAGCCAGCGGGCGAGCACGGCGGACGGCGACGCGGCCCGGGGCGTCGCCAGGGAGATCAGGCCGAGGCCGAGGCCGAGGCCGCCGCCGAGGGCGAGGAGCTGCAAGGCCAGCAGCAGCCCGGGCCCTCCCCCGTGCTGCAGGGCGAGCAGGACGCAGGCGAAGCCACCCCCGGTGAGGCCCGCCACCGCGCCGGAGCCGAGGCGCTGCAAGATGTACAGGGCGAAGGGCGAGAGGGTCCGCGCCAGGCGAGAGCTGAACGCGCCGCCTACCCCGACGGGCGGTGGGGTGGGGGCGGCGGGCGACTGCGCTGACCCGGGGGACATGGGCGGTCCGCCGGGCTAGGCCAGCCGGTCGAAGCGGGCGAACTGCATGGTGAACGTCCCCCGGCCCTGGGTGATGGAGCGGAGGCGGGTGCTGTAGCCGAAGAGGTCGCGCATCGCGGCCACGCCGCTGACGACCCGCAGCTCCCCGCGCGGCTCGATGTTCTCCACGCGGCCGTGGCGGGACTGCAGGTCGCCGATGACGTCGCCCATGAACTCCTCGGGGACGACCACCTCCACGGCCATGAGGGGCTCCAGCAGGGCCGGCACGGCCTGGCGGCAGCCGTCGCGGAAGGCGTTGACCGCCGCGACCTTGTAGGCGAAGGGCTTGCTCTCGCCGTCCCGCCACTCGGCGCCCGTGAGCCGGACCTCCAGGTCGTCCACCTGGAAGCCCTCGAGCACCCCGGACGAGCTGGCCTCCCGCACGCCCTCCTCGATCAGGCGGAGGATCTCGGCGGTGAGGATGCCCGCGGGGAGCTGGTTGACGAAGCGCAGCCCCGCCCCCTGGGAGAGGGGCAGCAGGTCGAGCCGGACCTGACCGAAGAGCCCGCCCTCGTCGATCTGTCGCTGGAACTCGCCGACGACGCCCAGCGCCGGGCGGGTGATGGTCTCGCGGCAGACCACCTGCGGGCGGCCGACCCGCACGCCGACACCCATCTCCCGGCGGATGCGCTCCATGAGCACCTCGAGGTGCAGCTCGCCCATGCCGCGGATCAGGTACTGGCCGGTGGACTCGTCCTCGCCGTAGCGGAAGGTCGGGTCCTCGTCCGCGAGCTTCTCGAGGGACTCCTGGAGTTTGTCCTTCTCGCGCTGGGTCTCCGGCTCCACGGCCATGGAGATCACCGGCTCGTACGCGTCGATCTGCTCGAGCACGACGTGGTGGCCGGGCTGGCAGAGGGTGTCGCCGGTGCGGGCGTGCTTCAGGCCGGCCAGGGCGACCAGGTGCCCCGCGGTGACCTTCTCCAGCCGGGTGCGGCGGTCCGCGTGGACCTGGAAGATGCGGGCCACGCGCTCCTTCCCGCCCCGGGTGGCGTTGAAGACCTCGCCGCCGGCCTCGAAGGAGCCGGAGTAGACCCGGATGAAGGTCTGCCGGCGCCCCTCCTCGCGAGCGATCTTGAAGGCGAGTGCAACGAAAGGCCCCTTTTCGTCCGCGGAGATCGTGACTTCTTTACCGCCGTGGTCGTGGCCGACGATGGCCTCCACCTCGGCGGGGTTGGGCAGGTAGTCGACGATCGCGTCGAGCAGGGGCTGGATGCCGATGTTCCGCAGGGCCGACCCCATCAGCACCGGGACCAGCTTGCGGGCGAGGGTGGCGCGACGCAGCCCGGCGCGCAGTAGCTCGACGGTGAGCTCGCCCGCCTCGAGGTAGACCTCGGCGACCTCGTCGTCGCAGTCCGCGATGGCCTCGATCAGCTCCTCGCGCGCCTGCTCGACGGCCTGGACCAGGTCGCCGGGGAGCGTCGTGGGCTCGGGGGTGGCGCCGAGGTCCTCGGACCTCCAGACGGTCGCCTGGCGGGTCAGGAGGTCCACGACCCCCTGGAACCGGCCCTCCAGGCCGATGGGCAACTGGAGGGCCGCGGGCCGGGCCCCCAGACGCTGGACGATGCCCTGCAGGGCGGTCGTCGGGTCCGCGCCCACCCGGTCGAGCTTGTTGATGAAGGCCAGCCGGGGGATGCGGAACTTGTCGGCCTGCCGCCAGACGGTCTCGGACTGGGGCTCGACGCCCGCGACGCCACAGAAGACCGCGACCGCCCCATCGAGGACGCGCAGGCTCCGCTCCACCTCGATGGTGAAGTCGACGTGGCCCGGGGTGTCGATGAGGTGGATGTCGTGGCCGCGCCAGGGGCAGGTCGTCACGGCCGAGGTGATGGTGATCCCTCGCTCCTGCTCCTGGTCCATGAAGTCCATCGTCGCCTCGCCGTCGTGGACTTCGCCGATCTTGTGCGTGATTCCCGTGTAGTAGAGGATCCGCTCGGAGACGGTCGTCTTGCCCGCATCGATGTGGGCCATGATCCCGATGTTGCGGATCAGCCGGAGCCGCTTCGAGATCGTCTTCGTACTGCCACTGTCGTCCTTGCCCATGCCGTCTCCCTGCTCCCTACCCTCGCTGCCGTCGGGTTCCCCGCGGGTCGGGTCCGACAGGTCGTTTTGCCTGCCCCCGGGGGAGAAGTCAACGGCGGGGATGGCGGACAGACAAAACGAGCAGCTCCAGGCGACGGGCCGCGTGGGCCGGCGACCGGGGCTAGTACCCCGTCACCGGGATCTTGATCCGTTGCTCTGGTGGGTACCGGCCGACAGGTCGGCACTTGCGCGACCGGCGCGGAGGCCGGTCGCCACCCGAAGCTCAACCGGTCATCTTCGCGGTGTCGAGGTACTAGGGCTCAGCCGCTGAGCAGGAAGCGGTTGTGCGGGTGGCGGACCTCGCCGGCCGAGGTGACGCGGATCGCAGCCTGGTCCTTGATCGGGCACGCGAACTCGCAGGCGCCGCAGCCGGTGCAGCGGCGGGGGTCGACGTGCGGCCGTTGGAGCCGGATGGGCTTGCCGTCGCGATCGTCGACGGTGACCTCCTCGAGCCAGATGGCCTTGGGGGTCGTCGGGCACCACTCCTCGCAGACGATGCAGGGCGTGTGCATGGCCCAGGGCAGGCAGCGCCCCAGATCGTAGAACGCCGTGCCGAGGCGCACCGGCGGCTGGCCGTCGTGGCCCGTCTTCTCGGCCTCGGTGAGGTGCCGGATGGCGCCCGTGGGGCAGACCTCGCCGCAGAGGGTGCAGCTCGGCTCGCAGTAGCCGATGCGGGGGACCAGCCGGGGGGTCCAGATCCCCTCCAGCCCGGCCTGCAGCAGGGTGGGGTGCAGGGCGTGGGTCGGGCAGACCTTCATGCACTCGCCGCACTTCACGCAGCGGGCGAGGAAATCGCCCTCCGGCAGGGCGCCAGGCGGGCGGATCAAGGAGGGGTCCGCGGCCACCCCGCCCGGGCCGGCGAAACCGGCGCTGCTGCGCAGCAAGGGCAAGGTGACGGCCCCCGCGGCGAGGGAGCCGACCAGAGCCCGGCGGGTCAGGTCCGCGTCGAGGCGGGTCGTCGCCCGGGACGGCAGGAAGGTGAACGCGAGCGCGGCCTCGGGGCACGCGGCCTCGCAGTTGAAGCAGAGGTGGCACTCGGCCGCGTGCCAGGGGGCTCCGCCCTGGGGGTCGCACGCGCCCTGGCAGGCCACGAGGCAGCGGTTGCAGCTCGTGCAGCGGCTCTCGTCCTTGGCCAGGCCGAGCAGGGCGGGGCGGCTGCAGACGCCCAGCAGGGCGCCGAGGGGGCAGAGGCGGCGACACCAGAAGCGTGGCAGCCAGAGGACCACGCCCACCAGCCCGAGGAAGATGAGCCCGAAGACCCAGGCGTCGTGGGCGTGGGTCGGCCGGGCCGGCAGCAGGTGGGGGCGGACCAGCTCGCCGGCCGCCGCGAGGGTCTGCAAGGGGCCGAGCTCGGTCTGCTGCAGGAGGCGGATCCCGGCGCGGGCGGCCTCGTCGAGCGCGGGGAGGATCGACAGGCTCAGGGAGCGGGTGAGCAGGGAGATGGGATCGAACAGCCCGACGAGCATGCTGCCTGACACGGAGATCACGAGCAGGGCCGCGAGCAGGTAGTACTTCAGTCTCTGTCCGGGGGCGTAGCGGTTGCCCGCGATGACCTTCGTCGCCCGGCGCCAGCCCCGGCCCAGCCACTCCACCGCGTGCTGCACTGCACCAAACGGACAGAGCCAGCCGCAGAAGGCCCGGCCCAGCAGCAGGGTCAGCAGCAGGACCGCCAGCCCCCAGATCAGCCCGTCGTACAGGCTGCCGGTGGCCAGGGAGGTCGCGACCCCGAGCAGGGGGTCGGCCTGCAGGTAGAGGCTGGTGGGGTAGGGGAGGTCGCCCGCGAGGTTGCTGCCGCGCTGGAAGGTCGCGACCTCGGTCTGCAGCAGCAGGACCAGGAACAGGAGGAAGCTGGCGAGCTGGACCCAGCCGCGCAGGGTCGCGAGCCAGCGCCCCCGCCGGCTCGTGCCCTGGCGGATCGAGGGCAGCTTGTGGACGGGATCGGGGCGGGGCAGGACACGGCCGCCCGCGGCCAGCACGCGCTCCAGGAGCTGGCGGACTCGCGCGGAGAGCGCCATGGCTCAGCCCACCTCCCGGACCTGCAGCAGCTCGTGGCTGCCGAGGACGCCGTGAGCGAGACGTAAGAAGTTGAGATCTTTGGCCTTCAGTCCGAGGAAGGGAGCCGCCCAGGCGTCGGCCGCGACTGGGTCGACGGTCACCGCCACCTGCCCGACCTCCTGCACGTCCTGGAAGGAGCCGCCCTGGGGACCGTTGCGCAGGAGCACCCGCAGGGCGTCGACGACCACCAGGGAGGGGCGCAGGAAGTGGCCCAGGTCGAGGAGCGACTGGTCGATCTGCTGGTGCAGGAGGTTCCGGCGGCCGCCGATGATGCCGTAGAGGTTCTTCAGGGCGCCGGTCATGCCGGTGAGGTTGTGGTGCTTGACGATGGGCACGCTGATGACCCGGTCGGCCTCCAGCAAGGGCTTCAGCACCGGCCAGCGCTGGAGGAGGAGCCCGCCCATGGGCACCGTGACGAAGTCCTGCTCGAGGGGCAGGATCACCTGCGCACCGGCCTGCTGCGCGGCCAGGCCCACCCCGGAGCGGGTGAAGGAGCGCCGGGCGTCGTTGCACGAGACGTCGGTGACGATCACCTCGGCCGCGCCGGCCTCCCGGCAGAGGTGGACGAGCGCGGCGATCAGGGCGGGGTTGGTGTTGGCGGCCTGCTGCTCGTTGCGATCCCAGCCGACGTTGGGCTTGATCACCACCCGCTCGCCCCGGCGGACGAAGCGGCCCATGCCGCCGAACGCGTCCAGCAGCTTGCGGATCAGCTCCGGGCCGCCGGCCGGGCCGTTCGGGCTGCGTGCGAACAGCAGCTCGCCGTCACGGGGCGCCTCCGGGGTGCGCAGGTCGCGCCGGCGGGGCGCGTCCGCGCCGATCGCGGCCGCCGGGCGCCGGTCGTGGAGCAGGAAGGCCGCTCCGCCCACACCGGCGAGCGCGAGGCCGCAGCGGGCGACGCGCCCGAGGGCCTCCCGCCGGGTCAGGCCGGGGCTCGGGGGGGAGGGCTCGGGGAGGCCGGCGTCCGGGGCCGGCGGGCTCGTCACGGGAGGCTCCTCGCCACGCCCGCTCACGGCGCGGGGGGGGCCGCGGGGGCGGCCGCGGGTCCCAGACCGGCGAGGGCCTGCCGAGCCAGGGCCTCGGCCCGGGCCACGTCCGAGGCTCCCCGGAGGGCCAGCAGGTCGCCGCCCTGGCGCAGCAGGACGAGGACTTCCCCTTCACCGGTGACGAGCAGGGCCTCGTCACCGACCCCGGTCAGGGGGCGGATCGTGGGCGGTGGGCTGCCGGCCGCCAGCCGCTCCTTCGCCGTGGCCAGCAACACCTTGGCCTGCTCGGGGCCGGGGGTCGGCCGGAGGTACAGGGAGCGCTCCTCCTCGCCGCGGCCGTAGTCCGCGCGGAAGAGGGGGCCGAGCCCAGGCAGCTCCTCCTGCGCGGCGTGGAGGTGCAGGCTGCGGGTCCGGGGCTGGTCGAGCGCGGCGGGGAGCCGGCCGAGCTCCGCGGGGAGCGTGGCGTCGCCGGGCGCCCGGGTGAGGGTCTGCGCGACCAGCAGGCCGAGCTGCTTGCGGGCCTCGGCCGAGTCGGCGTAGGTGGTCGCCTTGACGAAGACGCTGCCCTGCCAGGCGATCCGGTCGCTGCGCCGGGAGCAGCCGGGGCCGGGCGCCTCCGCGGGGGGGTCGCAGTCGAGCGCGTCCTCCCCGTAGATGCCGAAGGCCGCGAGGGGGGTCTTCATCTGGTAGACCTCGACGATCAGCTCCTCGGCGTAGGGGATCCCCGCGGGCGTGTAGGTGGCCCGGGCCAGCTCGACGAAGCCGTGGGCGAGGAAGCGGTCCGCGCCGCCGTTGATCGCCTCGAACAGGCGGTCCGGGCCGTACCGTGCGGGGGGCTCCGCGAGCTGCCAGCCCGTCACCTCGCCTCCCCGGGGGAGCAGGGCCGCGGTGCCGTCGAAGCGGGCCGCGGAGGCGGCGACCGGCTGCCCGGCGGCGGCGGGCGCGGTGCCGGCGGCGCTGCCGGGCGCGCTCGGGGCCTCCTGGGTGAAATCGACCACGGGCCGCGCGGGCTCGCTGCCCCGACAGGCGCTCAGCCCGAGAGCCAGCGTCAACACGGCGATCCCGCCGAGGCGTGTCGTGAGCATCGTGCGCGTCCCCTTGCGACCCCGCGGGCCGTCCGCCGGCCCTGCCCGGTGGAGGTCCGGCCGTCGCGCCACGACGAACCGGACTCGTCTCCTCTGCTTTAGCTCAGCCGCGGCCCGAAGGCAATGGCTCCTGCGCCGGTTCAGGACGCGGACAGCAGCAAGGTCGCGACCAGCACCGCGGTCAGGGCCGCGATGCCCCAGACGAGGAGGATCAGCCAGACGAAGCGGGAGAGGTCGGCGCCGTCCCGGGCGGTGGCGGGGGAGGCGGGCGGCTGCGGCTCCCAGGAGTAGTCCGCGGGGAGGTCCTGGGTCTTCTCGACCTCCCAGGCCAGCAGGGACGTGGCCGCGGGCGGGCGGGCCGCGAGCGCGCCCGGCGAGGGCCCGGTGAGGGACCGGGGCGGGCGGGGACGGGCCTGCTCCCAGAGTCGCCCCAGCTCACCCGTGGTCAGGCGGTCGCGCACGATCGCCGCGCTGCGGGGCCGGAAGGCCGGGTCCTTCTCGAGCAGGTCGAGGATCAGGATCTCGAGGTCCTGGGGGATGCTCGGGTTGTGCTGGCTGGGCGGCAGGGGCGCCTGCCGGCAGTGGGCGCCCATGACCTTCACCGGCTCGCTCCCGGGGAAGGGGAGGATCCCGGCCTGGGCCCGATACAGCAGGGTCCCCAGGGCGTACAGATCGGTCCAGGGGCCGACCTCGCCGCCCCGGATCTGCTCGGGCGCCATGTAGTGGGGGGTCCCGACGACGAGGTGCGCCGCGGTCAAGGCGGTGGGATGGCCGTCGCCCACCTGGAAGAACTTCACCAGGCCGAAATCGAGGACCTTGACGTAGTCCGGGTCGCCCGCCCAGGTGGTGAGGTGGATGTTGTCCGGCTTGAGGTCGCGGTGGATGATGCCGTGGGCGTGGGCCGTCGCCAGGGCGTCGACGATCTGCACGGCGAGGTGCAGCGTCCGGCCGGGCGCGAGCCACCCCTCCTCCTCCAGGAGCTGGTCCAGGTCCTTGCCCGAGATGAACTCCATCGCGAGGAAGGGGATCCCCTCCTCGGTCTCGGACAGCTCGTAGGCCTTGACGATGTGCGGGTTGTCGAGCTGCGAGAGGGCCCGGAACTCGCGCTTGAGCCGCCGGGCCGCACGGGGCTCCGCGAAGCCCCGGGGCATCAGCAGCTTGATCGCCACCGGTTGCCGGCTGGCGAGGTCCAGTCCGAGGAAGACCACGCCGACCGAGCCGGCGCCGAGCCGCTGGTCGAGCCGGTAGCGTCCGCCCAGGACGCGGCCGAGGAAGCGGTCCGTGGAGTCGGGGGGGACCCCCGGGTCGAACAGCCGTGACCCGTCGTCCGGGCACTGGACGGCCGTGTCGGGGAAGCCGCGGCGGCAGATCGGGCAGCTCCTCATCGCTTCGCCCCCGGCGGGTGTGGGGGGCGGCCGGGCTGGCCCGGGCGGGCGCGGCTCCTCATGGCCCGGCCTCCACCTGGCCTAGCAGCAGGCTCGGCACCACCACGGCCCCTTCCCCCGCCGGCGCGACCGCCCGGCGCTCCGCGGTCGCGCCCAGGACCCCGTCCGTGAGCACGTCGAGGTCGAGCAGCAGGTTCAGCTCCGGGACACGCGGGCCGATCCGGCCGCGCGCGAAGAGGAAGGTGCCCCCGCAGGTGGTCACGTGGAGGCGAGGGCTCGGGCCGGGGCCGGGCGGGAGCAGGGTCGGCCGGCCCAGCCGGGTGATCCAGAGGCCCCGGCCCGCCTGCCGCAGGAGGCTCTCCGCGGTGGCCGGGCCCGCGGGGAGCTGCCCGGTCGGGCGCAGGAGGACCGGCGGCGGGGGCTCTCCCGGGAGGCGCCGGGGGCGGGGCTCTCCGGGGAGGGGCGGCGTGCGCCCGCGCTCGTCCGCGGCCGGTCCGGGCGCGTCCTCCGGCGGCCGGGGCCCGCAGCCGGTGAGCCCGCCCGTCGGCAGCCCCAGCTCGTCGAGGCCGAGGACCAGGGTGGCCACGGCCGCCGGCTCGAGCAGGGCCGGCAGTCGTCCCGGAGCGAGGGTGCGCCAGCGCGGTCCGGCGAGGGCGCGCGCGGCCGCGTCCTCCGCGAGGGCCGCCGCGTCGATGGCGTCCCGGTGCCGGGCTAATCGCCAGGAAGTACCACTGCGGCCTCTCGTCTGGGCATGAAGGACTGCCTCGGCCCAGGTCCCGTGGTGCTCGCGAACCAGACCCCGGCTGTTGACGGTCGCAGCCTGGTAGGTGGCCGCACTGGCCCGGCCGAAGGCCTCCAGCGCGTCGCTGGCGAGGCGGGCGAGGAGCACGCGGCCCGTCTCCGCACACCAGGCGTCGAGCGCGTCCGAGGTCCCGTCGCCGGCGGGGGGGGCGGCCGGCGACGGGACCGGCGAGGCCGGGGGCGCGGGCAGGCTGGCGAGCAGCTCCCGGGCGGTGAGGTCGGGCGGGGCGCTCGCCTGCCGTGCGGCCGCGGCGGCCCGGTGCGCGAGCGCAGCGAGGCCGGCGACCGTGGGGGTGGTCAGCTCCTCGGCCACCCCGAGCCGACCCGCGCACCAGCAGCGCACCCGGCACCAGCTCGTGACGCAGCTCGTGAGGCCGAGGAGCTGGGACGCCGCGAGCAGGACCCGGTGCTCCTGCGCGACGCACGCGGTCGCCTCCCAGGCGTCCGCGGGGGTGTCGCGCAGGCCTTGCTGCACCAGGGGCAGGAGCTGACCGGTCATCCGCCCAGCACCTCCCCGGCCGCGAAGAGCGCCGGTGGCACGCGCAGCCCGACGGGGAGGGGGAGGCCGCAGCGGCCGTCCCAAGAGGGGCCGAGCCCGAGATCGACCAGGGAGGTCGGCCCGCCGAGGCCGACACAGCGCCCCCAGAACAGCGGGGTCGAGCCCCGCAGCACGGGCCCTCGGACCAGGCGCGTCGGTCGTCCCCGGTGGATCTCCTCGCCCCAGGCGCCGACGAAGCGGAAGGTCAACAGGAGGGGATCCACCGTGACCTGCCGGCAGCCGCGGACGACCAGGCCGTGCTCCAGGGTGGCGGCCAGATCCGCGAGGTCGGCCGGCGCGGGGCCGGGCAAGAGCCGCAGGCCCCCCGCGACGAGGCGGGGAGCGGCCCGGGGGTGGGAGGCGATGGCCTGGCCCGAGGGGGGCAGCTCGGGGATCCAGGCCGCGAGCTCCCGGTCCACGAGCAGGCCCGTGACGACCCCCTCCTGGACGAGGGGCTGCTCCCGGGGCGCGACCCCCTCGTCGTCCCAGCCGCGCTCCCCGGGGGTGCTCCCGGGGGCCGGGCCGCACACCAGGGAGACCAGGGGGGACGCGACGTCGGTGACCCCGAGGTCTGCCGGCCCGAGGAAGGAGGCGCCCGCGTCCCAGACCTCCCGGCCGAGGCACCGGTCGGCCCGCAAGGCCTGGCCGAAGGTGGCCAGGAGCAGGGCGCCGACCGCGGGCGCATCCAGCAGCAGCGGGAGGTCGTGGCCCGCTGGCGGTGGGGGGAGCCCGGGGAGCTGGGCGGCCAGCTCTTGCAGCTCGTCGGCCGCGGCGTCGAGCGCCGGGAGGCGGACCAGGGGGAGGGGGCCGCCCCGGGCCCAGCCGGACCCGGTGGTGGCCGGGCTGCCGACCAGGGAGCGGTCGCCGGGGGCCGCGGCGGGGAGGGGGAGGACGAGCTGCAGTCGGCTGCTGTCGAGGAGCTGGGTCAGGTCGGCGCCCTCGCTGGTGAGCAGGCGAACCTCGGTGCGCCGGCCCTGCAGCCGTGCCCCCAGGGAGCCGGGGCCGGAGCGGGCGAGGCGGGGGGCGAGCTCCTCGCCGGCCTGCACCAGCGCGGCCGCCGGATCGTCGGGTGCGCCCAGGGCGAGGTGGCTGCCCCGGGCCGGCGGGACCGCGGCGAGCAGGGGGCGCGCGGCCTGGACCGCTGCGACCTGCCGGGCGCCGGCCACGGCCCGGGAGGCGATCTGGACTGCGGCCTCCTGGGAGGTGGCCGGGCCGGCGGCGAAGCCCCAGGCTCCCTCGAGCAGGATGCGCACGGCGAGGCCGGACTCCTGCCGCTCGGCCAGCGCCTCGGGGCCGGCCGGGGTGCAGCCCAGGCGCAGCGTGCGATCCTGCTGCCAGCGCAGGGTGACGTGCTCGGCGCCGTGGCGCTGCAGAGCGCCGAGGAGCTCGGGGAGGCCGAGGGTGCTGGCCGGATCGGTCACGGACGACCCTCCGGCGCCGGCGCGTCCTCGGTACGGAGGGTGCGGCGATCCGCTGGCCGCCAGGCGATCAGGTTGTCGATGATGCTCCAGCCGAGGAGGAGCCCGAAGGAGACCAGGGAGGCGACCTGGAGCGGCTGGTAGACGTCCCGGGCGCGAGCCAGCTCCGTCGGACCGTGGGTCCCATCGGGGTTGCGGGTGGCCTCGATGAGGGAGGCAGCCGTGACGTTCGCTGCAAGTGCGGCGAGCTGGCTGGTCAGAAAGAACCATCCCCACTCCCCGCGGTCGAGCTCGAACTGGCCGAGTCCGAGGGGGGTGAAGTTGAGCCAGTAGGGGTGCTCGTCGATGCGCACCTCCTCCCGGATCAGCCGCACGGGGAGCTGCGCCCGCGCCAGCCGGGCCTGCTCCTCCTGCTCCCGCTCCTGCTCCCGGCGCAGCTCCTCCAGCTTCTCACGGATCTCCCGGCGGATGCCGTCGAAGAACTCCACCACCTGGGGGGGGACCACCAGGGGGTCGAGGCGCAGCTCCGGCTCCAGGTTCAGCAGGCGGACGAAGGACTCCCGGGCCGTGGTCAGATCGTTCTGCAGGTGGCTGGCGATGCCCAGCAGCTTGAGGGCCTCCTGCACGTCGTCGGAGTCGGTGAGCAGCACCCGGGGCGTCAGCAGGCCGTTGAGCAGGCCGATGGCCTCGTCGTAGTTGCCGAACTGGAAGTGGTTCGCGGCCTTGCGCAGCAGCGCTTGTGGGGTGGTGGTGGTCTCCGCGGGGCGGGGCTGGCCGAGGGCGTGGGGGGACGCGCCGAGGCCGAGGACGAGCGCGGCGATGAGCAGGAGGCGTCCGGGGAGCGTCCGGCCGCTCATGGCTGCGCCACCGTGCGCGCCACGGGGATCAGCAGCTCTTGCTTCGGGGCGAGGCGGATGGTGCGGCGGAGCAGCCGGGTGATTCCATCGGCGGCCTTCACCTCCAGCACGGCCTGGTTCTCCGAGCTGGTCACGGCCAGCTCGTGGCGGGTGCCGGCGGTCGCGTCGCCGAGGATCCGCTTCTGGCCGTCCTGTTCGACGTAGGCGACCGCGCCGGGCGGGCCGTCGATCCGCAAGATCGCCGGCCACCACTGGAGGTTGAACTGGCGATCGGGGAGGGAGGCGGTCGCCGGGGTGACCCGGATCCGGAACTGGATGGTCTTGCAGCCGGGGTTCTCGAGGGAGATCTGGTGCTCGCCGAGCCCCAGCTCGACGAGGTGGTGCATCTTGGGCTCGCCGGCCTGCCGACCGTCGATCTTCAGCAAGGTCCAGGGGCGGGTGCTGACGCGGAACCCGAGCCGGCGGTTGGGATCGGCGCGGGGCTCGGGGGGACGCGGCGGTGGGGGGCTCCCGGCGGAGCTCGGCTCCGGCCCCGGGGCGGGGCGAGGGGGGAGGGCCGGTGGGGGACCCGGGCTGGTGGCCTGGTCGCCGGGGGAGGGGCGGGGCACGGGTGGCGCGGCGGCGGTCGGGGTCGCGGGGCCGGGGAGGCTGCCCGTCCCCGGAGTGGGCGTCGGGGCCGGGCCGGCGGTCGGGGCCGCGCCGGCGGCGGTGGTGGCTGGCGTGGTGGCGCGGTCCGCCGCGGACCCCGCACCGGGGAGCGGCGCGGCCGGCGAGGTGCCGGGAGGGGAGGAGCTGCGCAGATCGGTGCGGGGGGCCGCGCGGTCGGGAGGCGAGGGCGCGGGAGGGGCGGGCTCGTGCAGGAGGATCAGCAACCCCACCACGCCGAGGGCCAGCCCGGCAGCCAG
The DNA here is from genome assembly GCA_034005005.1 of Myxococcota bacterium. GTDB lineage: Bacteria > Myxococcota_A > JAVEVO01 > JAVEVO01 > JAVEVO01 > JAVEVO01. The sequence goes on along the minus strand of JAVEVO010000007.1, from coordinate 15,044 downwards.
CCCGCCGTAGCGGAGGAGGCGCCGGCCCCGATCGAGGCGACCGAGGGAGGCGACCGCGGCGAGGACGCGCTGCTCCTCCGGCGCGAAGGCCAGGGCGCGGTTGTACAGGGAGAGGGCGCGTGCCCGCTGGCGCAGGGCGGCGGCCTCACCGGCTTGCTGGATCAGCCGTTCGAGGATGCGCGGCTGCAGGGCCGCTTCGTACCCCGCGGGGTCGCCGAGGTAGCGGGACAGCTCTGCGGGCAGGTCGACGAGCCCGACGGAGGCCAGCTCGAGGCGCAGCTCCGCGGCCATCGCGGCGGCCGAGGCGAAGCGCGCCGCTGGTTCCGGGGCGAGGGCGCAGTCGATGATCCGCTGCAGCCGATCGCTCACCCGGGGCGCGAGCTGCTGGGCCGGGACCCGGTCGGCCTCCAGGATCTTGCGGAAGAGGGCCTGGGGGTTGGGCGCGGTGAACGGGAGCCGTCCCGTCACGGTGCGGTACAGCAAGGTGCCCAGGCTGAAGAGATCGGCGGCCGGGGTCAGCTCGGCGCCCTGGATCTGCTCGGGGCTCATGTGGGCCGGCGAGCCGAGCAGCGCGCCGGTGACGGTCATGCCCTGGCCGTCGGCGAGGTGCGCGATGCCGAAATCCGCGAGCTTGATCCCCCCGTCGTGTCCGATGAGGACGTTCTCCGGCTTGACGTCGCGGTGGATCACCCCGTTCTCGTGCGCGTGCTGCAAGGCGCCGAGGAGCTGGACCGCGATCATCATGCCGACCTCGGGCAGCTCGGGCGCGCGGCGCTCCAGGTGGTCGCGCAGGGACTCCCCGCGGATGAACTCCGTGGCGATGTAGGCGGTGGGGACCTCCTCGCCGCTGTAGTCGTAGATCTCGAGGATGGCCGGGTGCCGGAGCCGGGCGACGGCCTGGGCCTCACGCCGGAATCGCCGGCGGGCTTCCTCCTGCCGGGCGAGGTGGGGGTGGAGCACCTTGAGCGCGACCTCCCGGCCGAGGCGCAGGTCGCGGGCGCGGTAGACCGTGGCCATGCCACCCTGGCCCACCTCCTCGAGGATCTCGTATTTCTCGAGGGTCGTCCCGATCATGCCCGTCGTTGCCCCGGCTCGAGGAGCCCACGCTCGCCGAGCGTCTCCCGGATGGGGAGCCGCTGCGGCCCGAGTCTACCCCCGTGCGCCCCGGGGCGGAAGAGGCTTGGCGATGGCGGCTTCCTTGACCTGGCGAGCCCGGCGATGGTAGGTTCGGGCCGACTGCGAGGGAGAAAGCCCATGGAGTTCTCGCCCGATCTGCTCGAAATCCTCGCCTGCCCGCGCTGCAAGGGCAAGGTGCACCTCGACGAGTCCGCCGGTGGCTTCCAGTGCGAAGCCTGCCAGTTGCTCTACCCCGTCGAGGACGGCATCCCCAACTTCCTCCCCGAGGAGGCTCGCGCCCTCGTCCCGACGAAGCAGGAGCCCGGAGGCGCCTGATGGCGAACCCCGGCCAGAGCAAGGCGGTCCTCGAGGAGGAGCGGAAGCTCATCGCCGTCGTCGAGGACGACGACCAGGTCACCAGCATCATCGTCCGGCTCCTCGAGAAAGAGGACTACCTGGTGAAGACGGCGAAGGACGGCATGGACGGGCTGCGCCTGCTCGAGGAGATCCGGCCCGATCTGCTGATCGTCGACGTGATGATGCCGCGACTCGATGGCTTCCAGTTCGTCCGGGCGCTGCGTTACATCAAAGAAAACAAGAACATCCCCATCATCTTCCTGACCGCACGCTCCGACGCCCGCAGCATGATCGAGGGCATCAACCTGGGCGCGAAGTTCTTCCTGAGCAAGCCGTTCCAGGTCACCGACATGATGAACAAGATCAAGAAATGCCTGAACGAGGGAGCGGTACGAACGCGCTGATCCGCCCGCCGGTCGTGGTCAATCCGATCCATCTGCGCACTTCTGGTCGGGAGCAAGGTCCCGCACCGCTGGACCCTGGCGGCACGAGCCTCGCCTGGTGGGTGCCGACCTCCGTGTCGGCACCAGCCGCCACGGTCCTCCCCCACGCTTCGGCAGCGGCAGGCTGGTCCTCTGGCGAGGAGATCGGGCGCGACCGACGCGGTGGTCGGCCACTGCCTCGTGGAGGCCGTCGATGGCCGGCTTGGTCGAGGGGGCCTAGGAGCGTGTCTAGCGCAGCTTGAAGACGATCTCGACGCGCCGGTTCTTGGCCCGGCCGGCCGCGGTCCGGTTCTCTTCGATGGGCATGGTGTCGCCGTAGCCCGTGGTGGTGATGCGGCCGGCGTCGATCCCCTTCTCGAGGAAGTAGTCCCGCACCGTCTCCGCGTAGGAGCGGGAGAGGGCTTCGCGCTTGCCCTTCGGCCCGCTGGCGTCGGTGTGGCCTTCGATGATCACCGGCAGGGCGGCGAACTCCACGACCAGGGAGGCGATCCGGTCGAGGAGCAGGAAGCGATCGTCCCGCAGCTTGGCCTTGTTGCCGGGGGCGAACACATCCGCGGCGGCCACGACGATCCCGCGCGGCTCGTTGCGGACCTCGACGCCCTCGATGGCCTCGGCCGTGGTCTGCAGCCGCTGGGTGGTCTCGGCGAGCTGCCGGCGGGCCTCCAGCTCTTCGTGCTTCGGCGTGGCCTCGGTGCGGGCCGCCTCCGTCTCGGTGGCGGCCTCGGCGAGGGTGGTCCGGGCCGCGGCCAGATCACCGGCCCCCAGCTCCTGCTCGGCGCGGCCGAGCAGGTTCTTGGCCTTGTTGTAGCGTCCGGCCGCGTAGAGGTTGGCCTTGACCTCCTCCGTCGCGGTCAGCCGGGCCCGGGCCGCGTCCAGCTCCTGCCGGAGGCTCGCCAGCTCTTCCTCGGAGGGCCCGCTGGGCTTGACCGCCGCAGCCATGGCGATCAACCGCTCGCGGGCGCGGGACTCGGCGGTGGCCAGGTTCGCGGTGAGCAGATCGACGCGGGCCTGGATCCGGGCGATCTCCTCGGTGTAGAAGCGCTCTTGCTCCTGGGCGATCTCGAGGCGCGACCCGTCGGCGCGGAGCTGGGCCTCGGCCGCCTTCTGCTTGGTCTGCGCCAGCGCGATCCGGTAGGAGAGGGTCGAGAGCTGGGTGTAGTCCTCGGCGTCGTCCAGGTCGCTGTCGTTCCAGGCCTGGAAGGCCTGGCGGTAGTAGCCGTCCGATTCGGCCCAGCCAGCGGGGTTGCCCGTCTGGACCTCGCGGGTCAGGGGCTGGCCGCGCATCGCCTCGAGCCGGATCAGGGAAGCCGGCTTGGGAGGCGGCCCACACCCGGGCAGCCCCATCACGGTGATCCCGATCAAGCTGCCGAGGGCCAGCAGACCGACGCGCTCCCCGCGCCGGGAACGGTGAGCCTTCTCGTCGGACACCTTGTGCTGCATGCTGCTCTTCCCTTGTTCGCGGGGGCCGGATCGCGCGCGGCCCGTCAACGGATGCCCACCGGGCGGCTACTGTTCTGCTGCGGGTGTGGTGGCGGGCGAGGCGGGGCTGGCCACGGGCACCGTGCCGACCTCGCCACCCGGGCGCGGGGTCGCCGCCCGGGACTGGGCCTGGCTCTCCAGCACCGTCAGCCGCTGTTCGAGCTGGTCCTTCTCGCGCCGCAGGCGCGTGACCTTCTCGTCGAGCTCGTCGGCCTTGCTGCGTTGCACCGCGGCGCGCTTCTCGGCCAGACCCTGGTCGATCTGGGCCCGGATGAGCTGGACCTGGGGCTTGAGCAGCTTGAGCAGCCGGGCCAGGTCCTTCGGCTTGTCGTCCCGCAGCAGCAGCCGCGCTTCGAGCAGCTTGTTGCGCAGCACGTTGAGCTCGGCCGTGGCGCTGCGAGCGTCGTCTTCGCTCTCGAGGGTGGCGAGCATCCGGGAGAACTGCTCGATCTGCTCGGCCTGCTTCTCGTCCGCGCCGGCGTCTCGCTGCGGGAGCAGCACGGCGACGATTGCCAGGGTGACGATCAGTGCTCTCACCACCACTCCTCCTCGGCTCGAGGTCGACGCGACCTCTTGCGGTGGAAGTATCTTCATCGGTCGGGCCGCCGTCAATTCGTCGGGCGCGGGATGGGTGATCCCGGGCCGCGGATCAGGGCGCGACCGGTGCGGCCGGCGCGCCGGTCGTCCCCCCCGGCACCGGCCGGAGCTCGAGGAAGGTGTCGGCCACCTTCAGGGGGATGACGCCGTCGAGCGGGCGTGGGCCCTGCACCTTGATGTAGGCCGCGGTCGGTCGGCCCCCCGACGGGTGGAAGCCGAAGGCCAGGGGAACGACGACGGGCTTGTCGTCCCGGGCGATCCGGCCCGCACGCGCCCGGGAGCCGATGTCGCGCTTCCAGAGGATCTGCTGGCCGTGGGCCAGATCGCCCTGGCGGACGATCACGGCGCGGATGTCGCCGAAATCGATGGTGCAGGGCTTGCCGAGCAAGGCGACCCAGGGGTCCTGGGGCGTGGCGGCGGGGGGGGGCGCGCCAGCGGCGAGGGGAGGAGCCTCTGCCGGCGGGGGGGCGCTCGGGGGAGCAGGCGGGGCCGGGGGGGAGGCGGGGGCCGGGCCGGGCGCCGCGGCGGCGGGAGCTGGCGCCGCCGCGGTGGGCGGTGTCGGGGGGGCCGTGGCGGGCTGCGGGGGCGCCGCCTCCTCCGAGGAGGGGGGAGGGCCGGGCGGGTTCTCGGGCTCCGCGGGGAGCTCGGCGTCCGGGCCATCGGGGGCGGCCATCCCCGTGCCGGCGAGGGGTCCCATCGGCTCGGGCTCGCCGCTCAACAAGAGGTAGATGAACAAGAAGCCGGTCAGAAAGCCGGCCACGGTGATCACCAGCGGGGTGACCCAGCGTTCGCTCGTCTTCTCGGCCACGGTCTCTCCTCGCGCCGGTCGAGCGCCCTGAGCGGCTCGGCGAGCGCGTGTCCACCAGCTTTCGTGGATCCTACCCGCGATCTTCGTCGGGGCCAACCGCGACGACCAGGGTCGGGGCCGACTCGTCCGCGCTGGCGGCGGTCCGGTCGGCCGGTGGTTCGTCGATCGGCGGTGGGGCCGGATCGACGACCGTGAACGGCGACGGCGGTCCCGGACGGAGGGGAGCCGGCGCCGGGGGGGCGAGACCGAGGGCCACCCCCTCGTGGGCGAGCGCGATCTTGGAGATGGCCCGGGGCGCCTCGACCCGCTCACGCTCCAGCAGCTCGGGCGGAAAGGGCGACTCGACGCTGCGCGTCGGCAAGCAGCCGAAGCCGCCGTCCGCTTCGCCCGGGGCCGGGCCGGTGACGAGCTCCGGGCGCGCCGCGCGCTCCTGGTCGACGAAGGGCGTCGGGGGATCCGGCGGGACGATGGCGGCCCGGGGCAGCGTCGGCAGCTCTCCCACCCTCTGGTGCGAAAGTCCCTGGGGGGGAGGGGAGCTGGGGTCGGCCACGGGGCTGTTCGGGGCCGAGATCAGGATGATCGTCTCCGGCTCCGGGGTGTGGGTGCGGCCATCGGGCTCCAGCGGTCCCGGGACTGGCTGGGCGCTGGCCACCAGCTCGCGCTCCCCGGTGCCGGCGATCACCGGCAAGAACCCCGCGGAGGGGCTCCGGGCGGCGGACGGGCCCGGCTGGAAATCGAGCTGCGCCCAGCGCAGGGGTGAGGGGACCACGGCCGGCGCGTCCGGCGTCCGTGAGGGCATCGGGGGCTGCCGGGGGTGCTCTGCCGGGAGGGGGAGGGGGCGCTCGGTGGTGGGTGAGTGGTAGGGCGTCGGCGAGGCGGGGGTCGCGGTGGCCGGCTCGGTGTCGGCCGCACGCTGGATTAGTATTGGTGATGACGGGGAGGGGGCCGGGGTGTCGCTCGACGACCAGTCGGGGACGGGGATCGGGTACGGGCCCGCGGCCCCCGCCGCGTGCGCGCTCGCCGAGCGATCCGTGGCGACCAGCGGATCGGTCACCCGGAGCGGGGCGGCGTCGGCCTCCGGCCTGGCGGCGGTGTCCCGGGAGCTCTTGCCGAGCTTGCCGAGCAACCGCCGGATCCAGGAGGGGCGCGCCGGCCGCGGCAGGCGCGTGAGCTGGTCGGTGGCCCCCTCTTCCCGCATGTCGCCGCCCGCGAGGTACTCGTCGACGATCCGGCGGTCGTCGTTGCGGACCTGCTGGAAGAGCTCGGCGACGTACTCGCCGAGCCAGACGGGCTGGTAGCCTGGATAGCGGCGCTGCAGCAGCTCGTGGAGCGCGGCGGCGAACTCGGCGGCGCTCTGGTAGCGAGCCGAACGTCGCTTGGCCAGGGCCCGGGCGAGGATCGCGTCCAGCTCCCGGGGGATCGCCGGGTCGATGCTCGAGGGGAGCTGCGGATCCTCCGTGCGGATCCGCTCGATCATCTCGGGCTCCGTGGGCGCGGCGAACGGGGCCCGGAGGGTGAGCGCCTCGTAGAGGACGACGCCGGCGGAGAAGATGTCGGTGCGCAGGTCGAGCTTCTTGCCGAGGCTCTGCTCGGGCGACATGTAGCGCACCTTGCCCTTGACCACGCCGATGCGGGTGCGGACCTTGCTGAATGCGGCCTTGGCGATGCCGAAGTCGATCACCTTCACGGGGCCGGAGTAGGGCACGAGGATGTTGCTCGGCGAGATGTCGCGGTGGATCACCTGCAAGGGGCGGCCGCGTTCGTCGGTCTGGATGTGGGCGGAGTGGATCCCCTCGAGGACGCTCGCCATCAGGTAGAGCACGTGCTCTACCGGGAGGTACTCCTGGCGCTCCCGGCTCGCCCGGAGGATGGCGCGCAGATCGCGACCGTCGATGAACTCGATGGCGAGGTAGTGCTTCCCGTCGACCTGACCGAACTCGAGGACCCGGGCGAGGTTGAGATGGCGCAGGTGGCGAGTGATCTTCGCCTCGTCGCGCATCATCTCGATGAAGTCTCGGTCGTCGTTGCAGTGCGGCAGCATCAGCTTCAAGGCGACGACCTGGGGCTGACCGAACTCGTCCGTGCACAGGGCCCGGTAGATCTCGGCCATCCCGCCCGAGGCGACCCGGTCCATCAGGCGGAAACGGCCGAACTCGCGAGTCTGGCGCATGGCCCTCCAGGGCAGGGGGAGCCTCCGGGGCTGCCGGCTGCCACGCGCGGGAATCGCACACCCGCCCCCCCGAGGTCAAGGACGGTCCAGGGGGAGGCAGCCCAGATCGTCGTGCTCGTGCTCGTGCTCGTGCTCGTGGAGCGTGAGCCGGGGAGGGTGCGGGAGTGAGCCGGGGAAGGTGTGGGGGTGAGCCGGGGGGGCCCGGGCGGGCCGCGCGCCGCGCTACTTGATCGCGACCTTCTGCTTGAAGGTGATGCCCCGGTCGCCGAGCAGGACCGAGTTGACCGACATCCCCATCAGCTTGGAGAGCTCGGCGTTGAGGGCCATGGAGCGATCGAACTCGGCCTTGGCCTCGGGGGGCATGGCGCCGCCGAGCGCGTCGGTGACGGAGGCCATCTTCTGCATGAAGGAGCCGGCGTCGTAGGCCACGACGAGCAGCGGCGCATCGGCGGCCGGCTTCGCGTCGACGAGCTGGGTCAGCTTGGCTCCCATGCCTTCACCCACGGACAGGGCCAGGGTCGTGTCCTTGACGGCCACCTGCGCCCCCGCGAGCAGTGGGACCGAGGCGATGGGGGGCAAGGGCGCCGGGGTGCCGGACGCGTCGATCTTGAGGGTCGCTAGATCCGGGATCATGCCCTGGGCCATGGCGACGATCACCATGGGGTTGGCGGTGCCGACGGTCGCCACTGCCTTGAGATCCTTGGGCGCGCCGCCTTCCAACGAGCCGTCCTGGATGTACAGGTTGAAGCCCTTGAGGGTGGTGACGACGGGCGGGATCTGCGGGCTGGCGAGGCTGCCGGCGATCTCGCTGGCGGTGTTGTTGAGCTCGGCGAGCAGCTCGCACTGGTAGGGCGCGGCGCCGACCGCGGCGGCCTTGCCCTTGGCGAACTCCATGACCTTCTGCACGTCGAGGCCGAGGCCCAGGGCGATCAGCGGGGTGCCCTCGACCTGCTCGCTGAGCCCGGCCACCGGGGCGCGGAGGTCCTTCAGGGCCGTGGCCAGCTCGGGCTTGAGCTCGACGATGGCTCGGACGGTCATGGAGCTGGCGGTGAGCTCGTCGTAGCCGAGGACGGCGCGGGGCGCGTTGTCCACCAGCCCGTTGATCTCGGTCTTGCAGACGGGGGACAGGGGCGGGATCTCGGCGCCCAGGGTGGCGAGCACCTTGGCGTTGAGGCCCTGGCCGTCGCCCATCAGGGTGGCGGCGACGATCTTGGTGTCGACGTAGCCGAGGACGTAGGGCTTGAAGCCGTAGTCGTCCATGAGCTTCTTCAGGGCGCCGCTGGCGGCGAGGGACTTCTCGGGCTTCTGCTGGCCGAAGAGCACGGGCAGGACCGCGGCGAGGGCCGCGTCGTTGCCGGCGGTGACCAGCAGCTCGTTGCCCTGGGTGGCGAAGGCGATCTTCGCCTCTTCGTAGGTGAAGGTGCGGTAGGCCTGCCCGCCGACCTCACCCTTGTCCAGGGTGACGCCGCTCTTGGCCTGCACCCGGTCGATCATGGCGTTGAACAGGGCGGGGTCCTTCAGCTCGAGACGGATCGCCGGCAGCACGCCGATGCCGTAGACCGCGAACAAGGGCTGGGTCGACAGGCCGAGCTTGGCGAAGCCCGCCACGGAGAAGTTCCCCTTCAGCTCGTCGAGCAGGGCGGAGACGACCTTCAGGCCGATGTCCTCGATGCTCGGCGGGGGCGCGGGCGCGTTCGGGTCGGTGGCCACCGCCGCGGCCTGGGCCGAGCGGGCGAGCTGCGCCGCGGCGATCTGGGCGGCCCAGGTCTCGAGGCTCTTGTCGTACACCGGCCCGAACTTGACGAACATGGCCTCGACCACGTCCTGGGGCATGCGCGCGTAGGCGGCCATGACGTAGGGCGTCTCCGCGGGGATCAGCTCGAGGTAGGCCGGATCGCCGCCGGGGGCAAGTGCGGCCTGCTTCTCCTCGTCCTTTCCGCAGCAGCCCGCCAGCAAAGTGGCGAGGGCGAGCCCGGCCACGAGGATGGTCGTCAGCATGCTTCTCGTTCTCATGGTTCCTCTCCCTGTTCCGGAGTTGACATGGCGCCTCCCGGCGCTACGGCGCGGGTCAGGCGCCACGCTTATACTCCATCTCGTCGCGATTGGGAACGGCCTTGCGAGCTGGAGGGGGGGGCGGACGGAGGGTTGCTCGCGGAGCCCAAGCTGGGGGAGACTGGGGAGTGAAGCGGAAGGCGGGACGAGGCGGCCGCGGCCGTCGTTCCGGCAGGAGGGCGCGATGAGCGGGGTCACTCTGGAGACGATCGGGCGGGGGATCCAGGAGGCGTTCCAGCGGACCCGGCGGCTGCTCTCGTTCCCGGAGTACGTCGCCTTCTTCCAGCAGCAGCCGTCGCGGCAGGCCCGCAACAGCGCCCAGTACCTCGTGGATCTGTTTCGGTACTTTGGTACCCAGCAGCTCCTCCTGCCGACCGGCACGCTGGCCCACCATCTCCTGTTCGACGGCTTCCCCGCGCCCGGGGAGCACCCGGAGGCGGGCGCCCGCTCGTCGGGCGTGCGCCTCATCGGCCAGCAGCGAGTGCAGAACGACATCCTGCGGATCCTCAACTCCTTCGTCCAGGAGAGGCGCGTCAACAAGCTGATCTTGCTGCACGGCCCCAACGGGTCGGCCAAGTCGACGGTCATCGCCTGCCTCTTCGCGGCCCTCGAGGCCTACAGCCAGGTCGACGAGGGGGCCCTGTACCGCTTCCGCTGGGTCTTCCCGCGCAAGGCCACGACCCAGAAGGGGATCGGTTTCGGTGGGCTGGGTTCTTCAGAAAACCTGAATACTTTCGCCTATCTGTCCGACGACGAGGTCCAGTCGCGGCTCGCCTGTGAGATCGCCGATCACCCGCTCTTCCTCATCCCGCCGGCCGAGCGGCGCCTGCTCCTCGAGGAGGCGCTCCGGCAGGACCCCGCCGGGGGGGCCTTTTTGCCCTCCGACTGGATCCTGCACGGGGAGCTCTGCCCCAAGTGTCGAGCGATCCGCGAGGCCCTGCTCGCGGCCTACCACGGGGACTATGCGGCCTTGCTCCGCCACGTGCAGGTGGAGCGCTTCTTCGTCGAGCCCCGGTATCGGAGCGCCGCGGTGACGGTGGGGCCCCAGCTCCGGGTCGACGCCGGCCTGCACCAGATCAGCATGGACGCCTCCCTCGGTGCGCTCCCGGCCAGCCTGCAGTACCTCACCCTCTTCTCCCCGTACGGCGACCTGGTCGAGGCCAGCCGCGGCGTGCTGGAGTACGACGATCTGTTGAAGCGCCCGCTGGAGGCCTGGAAGTACATCCTGGCGACCTGTGAAAAGTCCACCGTTGCGCTAGACAATGTGATCCTCTACCTCGACGCGGTCTTCCTGGGCAGCAGCAACGACGTGCAGCTCGATGCGTTCAAGGAGTCGCCCGATTTCGCGACGTTCAAGGGGCGGGTGGAGCTGGTGCGGACGCCCTACCTGCTGTCCTACCTGCAGGAGGAGGGGATCTATCGGGAGACCCTCCGCAGCCTGGGCGCCGCCCGTCACGTGGCGCCCCACACGGGGCGCGTCGCCGCCTTGTGGGCCGTGCTGACCCGACTGCGGCAGCCGCGCGAGGAGGAGTACCCCAAGGAGCTGCAGCCCCTGGTGCGCCGCCTCTCGCCCCTCGACAAGGCCGAGCTGTATGCCAGCGGGTTGCCGCCGGCCGGGACCTCCGAGGAGGAGGCGCGGCTGCTGCGCAGCAATCTGGCCACCCTGTACCGCGAGGGTCAGGAGAACACCCCCTACGAGGGGCGCATCGGCGCCTCGCCGCGGGAGATGAAGACGGTGCTCCAGAACGCGGCCCAGGACCGCAGCCACCCCTGCCTCGGCCCCCTGGCGGTGCTGCGGCAGATCCACGAGCTCACCCGGGACCCGTCCCTGTACCGCTTCCTCCAGATCCCGGCCGAGGGCGAGTACCTGCAGCCCATCGCCTTCCTCGACGGGGTGCGCGCCCACCTCCTCGACCTGCTGCTCGAGGAGCTGCAGCAGGCCTCCGGGCTGGTGGCGCCGCACCAGCACGAGGAGCTGTTCGACCGCTACGTCACCCACGTCACGGCCTGGATCCGCAAGGAGCAGCTCCTCAACCGGGTCACCGGGCAGTACGAGCCGCCGTCGGCCTCGCTCCTCGCCGAGACCGAGAAGACCCTCGGCATCCCCGGCAACCCCGAGCTGTTCCGCCAGAACCTGATCGGACGCATCGGCGCCTGGCGCCTCGACCATCCCGACGCGCCCCTGAACTACCGGGAGCTGTTCCCGGCCTACCTCGCCCGTCTCCAGGAGAGCTATTTCGAGTCCCACCGGACGGCCCTCGCCGGGCTGCTCGGCGACTTCATCAAGGTCCACGGCGAGCAGCTCACCTTGCCCGATGCCAGTCGCCAGGCCCGGATCGAGGGGATGCTGCAGACCCTCGTCCAGCAGCACGGCTACTGTCCCCACTGCGCGCTCGACGCCGCGGTCACGGTGCTGCGCGAGCGGGTCGGGTAGCACCACCCGCGACGGCGCCGCCTCCGCCCGCCCGCCCCCCGTCCCGCTCTCGTCCGGATGCGACACGACCTGTCGCTGGACCGTGGATGCTGGATCTCGGCCGGGCCGTGGTGTGCTCGAGCGTCGTCAGTCCGCGGCACGAGGAGGGGGCGTGAGCCTGTCGGCCAGTACCGGAGCTCAGCGGTGCCTGGCGTCGTCCGGGAAGCGGTGCTTCGCCGCCCGGCGAGAGGTCTCCGTGTCCTGGCGCGCCCGCCCGGGTGTCTTGTGGGTCGGCCTGCGCTGTCGCGGCGGCGCGTCGGCCACGATCTCCCTGCAGGTGGCGCCGTCGGCCAGCCTGCTCGTCGACGACCCGGACGGCCAGCTCGAGGGTGGCTGCTGGCACATGGTCCGGGGAGTGGTCCCCCGGCTCCGCTACCTGGAGCTGTTCGCCATGGCCACCGCCTGGGTCCACGATCACCTGTTCCGTCGGGCCCCAGCCCCCGGCCCGGGCGCGTGCGACCCGGGCGTCGTCCGGGTGCCCCGGGAGACCTTGCGCGCCGAGGCCTCGGCGATCATGACCCGGGTCTACGACCTCTTCCGGGGCCTGGCCCGGCTCGCGGCCGAGCTCTGCGCGCCCACGCCGCGGCGGATCGCCCTGCGCTTCCTGCCGCACCTGCGTTTCCGGATCTACCAGCGGTTGCTGGCCGACCCGACCGGGTGGCTGGCGCAGCTCGCGGAGACGGAGCCCGGGGTCTTGATCTTCGCCCTGGCGCTCGTGGAGCGGGGAGGGGAGCTGGCGGTGGCCGGCGAGGCCCTGCTCGCTGGAGTCCAGGCTGGCCAGCGGCTGCCGCGCCTGCTCGACGAGGCCCTGCTGACCTGGAGCGAGGTGGGGGGGCGGTTCGCCGACGTCGAGGAGCACGACCTCCCGGGCTTCTCCTGGGTCGAGCTGCGCACGGCCAGTCCGGCCCGGTGTGCCGAGCTGCGGGCGCTCCAGCGGCTGCTGATCCGGCGGGCCGGCTTCCGGGTGCCGACCACGACCCTGCTGCTGCCGCCGCCGCCCGTCCTCGTGCCGGAGGACATCCCGTCGACCACGCTCGCCAACGCCCGCTGGTTCAAGGTGGTCAAGAGCCTCCCGCGGCACCAGGAGATCCTGGAGCCGGCCGCCCGGCGCTCCCTGCGCGCGCTGGCGCGCCTCGCGTCACGGCAGTACGAGGCGTTTTATGCCTGGCGGAGTCGCTGGGGAGGCCGGCGCGCGGAGGAGCTCGCCGACTACTTGCTCGCCACCGGCCGCTGTCCTCCCCGAGAGGCGGACCTCCTGGGCCTGCTCGATGAGGCGCAGCGCTGGCACGGGCGCTTCGGGGAGGACCAGGGGCCGGGCCGCCGGCTGACCCTCGCCGGCGCGGCGCAAATCCGGCTGCCCCGGCTGGGCGTCGCCCTGCCCGCGTCGTCCGAGCTCGTGGTGCGGTCCCTGGACACCGCGCAGGAGCTGGGCGAGGAGGGCGCTCGCCTGCACCACTGCGTCGCCACCCGCCTGAACGCGGCCCTGGCCGGCCGGTGCTACCTGTTCTCGGTGCTGGCCGCGGGCGAGCCCTTGACCCTGGAGCTGGTCCGTCAGGGGGGGCAGGTCCGGCCCGGCGACCTCCGGGGGGTGGCCAACGCCGCAGCCTCGCCCGCGCAGCGGCGGCTGCTCGAGCCGTGGCTGCAGCAGGTCTGCGGGACGCTCCCGGACCACTGGTTGGAGGCCAGGGAGCTCGGCGACGACGATCTCCCGGAGTAGGCGCGTCAGCGCCCGAGCGAGGCCACCATCACTGCCTTGATCGTGTGCACGCGGTTCTCCGCCTGATCGAAGACGAAGGAGTGGGAGCTCTCGAAGACCTCCTCGGTGACCTCCTGCGCCCCGGTCTCCCGGGAGAGCTCGGTGTCGGCGTTGTGGAAGGCCGGGAGGCAGTGCAGGAAGATCACCTCGGGGTTGCCCGTCAGCTCGAGGACCCGGGCGTTGACCTGGTAGGGGGTGAGCAGCCGGATCCGCTCCCGGGTCTTGTCCTCTTCGCCCATGGACGTCCAGACGTCGGTGTACAGCACGTCGGCGCCGGCCACCCCCTCCTCGACGCTGGCGGTGATCGTCAGGGTGGCGCCGGTCCCCTCGGCGATCCGCCGGGCCTTGGCCAGCAGCTCGGGATCGGGCTGCAGCCCCTCGGGCGAGACGATCCGCACGTCCATCCCCATCTTGGCGCCGGCCACGAGCAAGGAGTTGGAGACGTTGTTGCGGCCGTCGCCGAGGTAGGCGAGGCGCACGCCGGGGAGCCGCCCGAGCTGCTCCTCGATGGTCATCAGGTCCGCGAGGGCCTGGGTCGGGTGGTGGTCGTCCGTGAGGCCGTTGAAGACGGGCACGCCGGAATAGCTCGCCAGCGTCTCGACGGTCCGCTGGGCGAAGCCCCGGAACTGGATCGCATCGAACATGCGGCCCAGCACCCGGGCGGTGTCGGCCACGGTCTCCTTCTTGCCCATCTGCAGGTCGGCCCGCCCGAGGTACTCTCCGTGAGCGCCCTCGTCGACGCACGCGACCACGAAGGCGCAGCGGGTGCGGGTGCTCGGCTTCTCGAAGAGCAGGGCGATGTTCTTCCCCTGCAGGTTGCGCGGGAAGACCCCGGCACGCTTCAACCCCTTGAGATCCTTGGCCAGATCGAGCAGGTAGCGGATCTCCTGCGGGGTATGGTGGAGCAGGGTCAGCAGGTGGCGTCCTTTCAGGTTGATCGGCATCGTCCTCTCCTCTCCCCGGCGAGGGGGCGTCCGCCGCCTCCCTCCCGCATCCCGTCCCACTGGCTCGCGTCTCGGCCTGGTCCGCCGGCGGGCGCCCCCCCCGCCCACCAGCGACCGTCGGTCGCGCCGTGCGGCCGCGGCTAGCCGAGCCGGTTGGCCAGCAGATAGATCAGTAGCCCGATGACGATGGCCCAGAGGACCATCTCCAGCACGCGGCTCTTCGGGGAGCCCTTGGGCTTGGCGCCGCCGGTCCCGGCGAGGTTCTTCATCCCCGTGCGCATCCCGGTCATCAGCCCGCCGCCGCCCGAGCTCCCGGTCTGTCGCTTCGCTCGCTTCTTGGTCATGATCCCTCTCCGCGGGTACGCTGGCGTCGCTGCCGGCGGGGCTCGGCGGGCTGGCCCTCGGCCGCCTTGCGGCTCTCCGCCTGGACGAGGTGCCGCACGCCGTGCTTGCGGCGAGGCGCCTCGTGGGCCGCATCGTTTTCCCGGGCGGGTGGGCGGCGCGGGCTGCGCTGGCTCTCGTCGGCGTCGGGCCGGGGAACCCGCCGCCGGGGGTGCCATGGTCCGAAAGGACCAGCATCCCCGGCCACGGTCGGCGGGACGCGCCGGCCACGCGGCGCCTCCTCCCGGGGTGGGCGCCGGTCCCGGCCGCCGGCCTCCTCCCGGGGTGGACGCCGGTCCCGGCCGCCGGCCTCCTCCCGGGGTGGGCGCCGGTCCCGGCCGCCGGCCTCCTCCCGGGGTGGACGCCGGTCCCGGCCGCCGGCCGCCTCCCGGGGTGGACGCCGGTCCCGGCCGCCGGCCACCTCCCGGGGTGGACGCCGGGCCCGGCCAGGGGCGCCGCCCTCCCGGG
>JAVEVO010000289.1:0-4633 GCA_034005005.1 Myxococcota bacterium | reverse complement strand
TCATGGGGATGACCTCCTACTACTGGGGCCTTGGCCCTACCTCGCCGGGCTTGAATCGGCGGGGTCCTGAGGCATCCCCTTACCCCTGCAACCCTCTGCTTGGTATAGCTGACTCCGCGCCGGCACCTGCGCGACCGGCGCGGAGGCCGGTCGCCACCCGAAGCTCGACCGGTCATCTTCGCTGTGACGGGGTACTAGGGCTCGCGGGCCTCGAGCTGCGTCTTCCCGCGGCGCGCCGATCCCGCTACACTCTGCTCTGGAAGGGGTTGCTCCGTGCCGCTCCCGCGCCCGGATGGCGAAATGGCAGCCGCAGGGGACTTAAAATCCTCCGCCGCAAGGCATGCGGGTTCGAGTCCCGCTCCGGGTACCGTCGATTCATCAGTGACCAAGCGGGGTTGCAAAGTCTAGCACCTCACTGGTCGAACGCGTCCCAGGCCTGGAAGGCGGCCTGTTGGGGACCTTGTTGGGTGCCGAGTGACTTGCTGGGCTTTTCCTCCAGCACGTTCACCGCGCTGACCACGCTCTCCCGGGAGAGGTGCGCGTACCGCTGGACCATCGCGTAGCAGGACCACCCCCCCAGCTGCTGGAGCACCGCCAGCGGCACGCCCCGCATCGCCAGGTGGGAGGCCCAGGTGTGGCGCAGGTCGTGGAAGCGGATGTGCCGCTCGAGGCCGGTGCGTCGCATCACCCGGGCGTGGACCTTGCGCTCCGCGTCCGGGCTCAGCTCCAGGCCCTCCTCGTCGGTGAAGACGTAGCCTCCCCGGAAGCGGCTGGGCAGCTTGCGCAGGGCCTCGACCAGCATCGGCGTCAGTCCCACGACCCGTCCCTTGCCCGACTTGGGCGGCCCCTCGACGATGGCCCGGGTGCCGCAGACCCGGGTGCGGGTGTTCTTGACCTGGACCTGCTTGCGGTCGAGGGCCAGGTCGGCCCAGCGCAGGCCGTAGAGCTCACCCCGGCGCAGCCCCGTGCGCACTGCCATCAGCAGCATGGCGTACCAGACCGGCCCCTCCTGCTCCGCCTCCCGCAGGTAGCGGTCGCACTCGTCGAAGTCGAGGAAGGTCCAGCCCTGCTCGGCCGACCGGATGACCACCTTCTCCACGGCCGTGAGCGGGTTCTTGTCGAGGATGCCGAGGCGGAAGGCCCGCCGCAGCATCCAGCCAGCGACGCTCATCCCCTGCCGCACCGTGGCCGGGGCGAGCCCCTTCGCCAGCATACCGGTCTGCAGCCGCTCCAGGTCGGCCGGCCGGATCGCGGCCAGGGGCAGCTTGCCCAGCGCGGGGAGCAGGTGCACCCGGACGATGTTCTCCTTGCGGGCCAGCGTCGTCGGTCGGTTCCGCATCCGGGCGTACTCACGGCAATCGTTCCACCAGCTCTCGAAGGTCAGCTTCCGCCTGTCCAGCTCGCCGGCGGCGGCCCCCGGCTCTGGCAAGAGGCCGAGGGTCTCGGCCGCCTTCGCCCGGCGGACCATCTCCTCGATCTCCCGGTGGTGGGCTTCCGCATCCGACTTCTTCTGGAAGTCCTTGCGGACTCGATGTGATTGGCCTCGCAGCGTGTACTCCAGCTCCGACTGCCAGGTACCGCGCTGCCGGTTCCGGTGAATGCCCATGTCCTTCTCCTGAACGTTGGGCTTCCCATCGCAACCGGGCCTCCTGGGGGTTCTTGACCCAAGCGTAGACCCAGTCCGCGGGGAAGCGCAACGGCGCCCGGGGGCCCTCGCCCAGGCGGACGCAGGGGATCTGGCCCCGACGGGCCCAGTCCCGCACCGTGTCGGGGTGGACCTGGAGGTAGGCCGCGACCTGCTCGCGAGTGGCCAGCGGGGGAAGCGCTCCCAGGTCTGGCTGCTCCTGCTCCTCGTCCTGCATCCGTGGCATGTCGCCGCTTCCTCCCCTGGGCCTGCTCCGAGGGTCTCAGAGCGCAGGGGCGCTTGCCACGGACAGAAGATCAGCGGATCTGTCCTTCATCCTTTCGAGGAGTTGGGTAGGATGGCGGGAGCCAGCGCCGCGGGATGGAGGCCATCGTGATCCGACAGCGCAAGGTCGAGCCGGGCATGTTCGTCCAGGTCCGCGACGAGGAGATCCCGGATTGGGTCAAGGAGGTCCCAGCGCCCGAGCGCCTGGACCTCGCCGTGTTCTTCACCCAGGCCCGCCACTCCGATCCCTACGGAGGGCCCTTCGCCGCGATCGCCTCGCCCTTCACCCCGTACCTCGACCGGCTCGCGGCGCGCTGCCACGAGCGGATCCAGCAGGAGCACGGCCACGCGCTGCCGCTGCTCCAGCTGCTCGACCTCGTCCCCTGGATGCTCCTGCACGCGTCGCGCTACCCCTGGCTGCTGGAGACCTTGTTCCGCCTCTTCGCGCAGCGCGGCTACCCGCTGTTCGGCCAGCTGGAGGAAGGGCTCTGCCGTCGCCCCTCCGATTCGGACCAGACGGTGCTCTACTTCTATCGACTCCTGGAGCAGGTGCCCTTCCCCACCGAGCTGGCCCGGCTCCACGCGCTCGGCCAGGCGCTGCGACCGGTCCGGACCGCGGACGGGATCCGCAAGGCCGTGGAGCGCGCCCGACAGGCCTCCATGTGGCGCCCCCTGTTCCGACCCGGCGAGGCGGACGCGCGCGCCGACCCGGCCACCGGTGCGGAATCCGGTGCGCAGCCGGGAGGGCCCCCGTCGGCGGCGACCGTGACGCCCTGCACGTGCGCGCGGCTCGGGGCTGACGAGCAGGGCCAGCCGGTGCCCCACCTGCACTGTGCCTGCTGCGACCGGCCTCTGCCCCTCGAGCACCCCGGCCTCGAGCGCCTCGTGCTCACGGAGCGGCCCGAGCCCGGCGCCCGGCGCAAGGACTACGGCCACCTCTGCGGCGACGCCGCCTGCCGCGAGCAGATCGCCGTGCTGCTGCTCCGCGACCCGCCACCGTGGAGGCCCGACCTGGCGGAGCTGGACCTGGACGGGCTCGAGCTCGCACGCGACGAAGATGTCCTGGCGGCGGACGAGGAGGCTGACCCCCAGCTCGAGGCAGGCGGCGCCGGGCTCCCGGTCGAGGACGAGATTTCCGACCCGGAAGGCGGCTGAGGAGCCCCGGCACGAGGCCGCGCCGGGCCATTGCCGGCCCGTGCGGATATCTCCCCCGTGCGCCGTGCGCCAGGATCCTCTAGACTGCCCTTAAGGGGAGTCTAGGGGGCACCGGCATGACCAAGATCGAGCTGCTGCAGTTCGTGCGCGACCGCGATCAGGGCGCCACCTCTGCCGAGGTCGCCGAGGGCTTCGGCATCCCCCGCAAGGTGGCCTCCGCCTACCTGCGCAAGAACTTCGGCCGCGGCTACCTGAGGCGCTGGAAGCACTACCGCGAGTACCTCTACTTCCTCAGCCCCTCCGGGGAGAAGCAGCTGGAATACTGGGAGCCCCGCCAGCCCGAGATGCTGCTGCGCAAGATCTTCGGCAACCGGCGCCTGCCCTGCTTCCGTGACGAGGCCCAGCCCCAGGAAGAGCCTGAGTGGGTGGTCCTCGCGTGCGTGCCGTGCCGCATCTTCGTGGTCGCGACGCGCCGGGCCGCGAACGAGGGTGTGTGGCACGACTGCGAGGAGCGGATGGTGGTGGTGGAGAGGGGGTGAGGGGGGAGGGGAGGGAGCGCGGGAGTCCCGCTTCCCTCGCCTGGGCCGCAGCATGCCGTTGGGACGTTACCAGGACGGCTCCCCGCCGCCGGACGGCGGTGACGGGCCGCGGGAGGGTAGCGAGCCCATCCGGGGCGGCTGCGCCTGCGCGAGCGTCCCGCACCCGGGCTCCTCCCTCCTCTCGCTGCTCGGCCTGCTCGGCCTGCTCGTCGTGCGGCGTCGTCGCCGCTGAGCCGGTGCCGCGGGCGGGCACCCTGCGGGTCCATGCCCGGCTTCTGGTCCGGCCGAAACCGGCGGCGCCGGTGCTGGTCGGTCGCCGCACCGGAGCCCGGCCCGCGGCGTGAGTCAGGGGCAGTAGCTCGCGTCGATGCTCCACCAGCCGCGTTGGGCACCGGGGTTCCAGACGACCTTCGACCCGCCGTAGTTGTAGACGTGGTAGCCGTACCAGCGGCCGCGGCAGCCGGCGCTGCTGACGGCGATCTCGTCGGTGGCGCCCTCCTCGTGCTGCCCCGCGCAATAGCCCTGGTTGCGGAGCTCCCGGTTGACTGCGCCGAACCAGCCCTGGCCGTCCGGCCAGCGGTCGCCGATGAAGCAGTCGGAGCCGATGCCGCAGCCGGAGAGCGCGGCCATGACCGCGTTGACCGCGGCCGCGATCTCACCGTCCGTCTCCCCGCCGCTGGTGAAGGCCTCCTCGGGCACGCCCTGCGGGAAGGAGCAGCCGTGCTGGCCGCCGCCATCCCGGACGGTCACCTCCTGGCTGGCGATCTCCCCGAACCAGTGCTCCCCCTCCAGCAGCAGCTGGAACCGGGCCGGGTAGCTGCCGGCGACCGCCGGGGCGAGCAGCCGCACGGTGAAGGTCACGTCGTCACCGGGCGCGACGGTCTGCCCCTCGCCGAGCAGGACCCGGGGCGCATAGGATCTTTCAAGGCCCTTTCGCTACCCGGTCAAGATAGCCCGGAGGTTGCCAGGGTGTCGAGCGCGGGGTCGGCGCGGGGTCGTGGCGCGGGGCCGTGCTCGTCCTGCCCGCGAG
>JAVEVO010000108.1:0-22714 GCA_034005005.1 Myxococcota bacterium | reverse complement strand
CCCCCCTCGTCCCTCGACCCCCCTCCCCCGGAGGGGGAGGGGGCTGGGGGAGGGGGAAGGGGGGGAGAGCCCGAGAGGGCGACCGTAGGTCCCCTCTCGGCCTTCGAGCTCCCGACGAGCTCAGGAAGCCGGCCTCTCCGGCTGCAGCACGCGCAACGACCCTGGTCGGGCGCGAATCTCGACCGTCGCCCCCCGGTTGAACGCGTACGCCCGGGCGTTCTCGTAGCTCAGCTTGCTGCAGTCGAAGCTCACCAGCCCGTCGCTGTTCATGGTCGACTTGATGATCAGCCGCCCCTCCGGCGGGATCGTGCCGGCGGACAGGGTCGCGCCCCCCGGCGTCCGGATCAGGTCCCGGACCACGAAGCGCAGCTCCGGGCTGTCCGGCGGGAAGGGCTCCCCCGTCCGGTACCCGCTGGCCGTGGCGACGACGACGTTGGCGTACCAGCCCGTGGAGCCAGCGCCCGTGCTGACCAGGATGCCGCTGGAGCGCTGCTTCTCCTCCTGGTCGCCGAAGTGCAGGGTGTAGCGGGCGGTGCCGACGCTGTAGCGATCGCCGACGTAGATCTCGTTGAGGGCCAGGTCGGTGATCGTCGGCCCGCCGTCGCGCACCGTGCCCTCGAGCCGGGTCCAGCGCTCGACCCGATAGCGGCCCGCGAAGTACTGCGCCGCCAGCTCCGCCGGGCTCAGCCCCGCGGGCGCGAGGAGCCGGCCCACGGACCCCCCGCCCGAGCGGAACCCGACGATCAGCTCCTCGCCCGGCACGTAGCGCGCCACGTCGAGCATCTCGCCGTCGCCGCCGACGCTGATCACCAGACTGGCCCCGGTGAAGGCCGCCCGGTCGTAGCGGCGGCTGGGCAGCACCTCCGGGACGATCCCGTGGGCCAAAAAGGCCCGCACCAGCTCCTCGACGGTCCGGTAGTGCTCCTGGTGCTCCTGCTCGACCTCGGCCAGCTCGAGGTCGAACCGCTCGAGCACCGCGCGCCAGTTCTCGCCGTACCGTTCCGCGAAGAACTCCCGGGCCGTCTTCTTGCAGGCGATCACGATCCGCTGGCTCACCTTGCCTCCCTCGTCCCCGGGGCATCCATAGAGGGCCGAGCGGGCCGCCGTCAAGCCCTGCCTGCAGGGCCACCGTGGGCGGCGGCCGGGGAGGGGAGGGAGCCCCGTCCGGGGCCGTCCACGACGGATATCCTCTTTGACAGGCTCGTCTTTTCTGGATTATGCTGGGAATGGAGGTGAGGCCATGAGGAACCGGGTCCTGGTGGTCGACGACGAGCTGATGATCCTCGGCATGTTGAAGCAGGTCCTCGGTGAGGACGGCTACGACGTCGAGTGCGTGCCGAGCGCGGAGGCGGCCCTTTCCCTCCTGGACACGGAGAACATCCTGGTCTTCTTCCTCGATCTGAACCTCCCGGGCATGAACGGGATCGAGCTGTGCCGGCGCATCAAGAAGGAGAAGCCCCTCTCCTGCATCCACATGATGACCGGCTATCCCAACATGTTCGAGCTGTCCGACTGCCGGGAGGCCGGCTGCGACGACTACTTCGTCAAGCCCTTCGAGATCCAGCTCATCCGCGACTCGGCCAAGCACGCCTTCGTCAAGCTGCAGCGCTGGATCAAGGACTGACCCCGGGCCCGACGCGACCGAGCGACCCGGCGCGCCGCTTCAGCACCTCCCTTGCAGCAGCCGGACCGGCAGCCCGCCGTTGGCGAGCCGGGTCACCGTGTCCCAGCGCCACCCGAGCGCGTCCGCGGGGCTGCGGGCACCCACCAGGAGGGCGATCCGCCAGCCCCGGGCGACCCGCCGCAGGTGCTGGCCGAGCCGGCGGTACAGGGTGACGATGGACCGCCGGTCGCCGAGCCGCTCGCCGTAGGGCAGGTTGGAGATCAGCCAGCCGGGGGGGCTGGGTAGAGGCAACTCCTCGAAATCACATGTAAAGAGTTGAAGGTGGGCGAGCGCGCCGGCCCGCGCGGCGTTGCCGCGCGCCGCGGCGAGCGCGCCGGGCTGCACGTCCCCGCCCACGAGTGGCCCGGGAGGTGCCGGCCGCCGGGAGGTGCCCACCGCGCACCGCTGGGCCGGCAGGTCGAGGTCCGCGACGGCCGGCCAGCGTTCCATCGCGAAGCGCCGATCGGCGCCTGCCGCGGCCCCCACGGCCAGGCCGAAGCCTTCGAGCAGGATCGTCCCCGTGCCGCAGCAGGGATCGACGAGAGGGGCCGTGGGGTCCCAGCGCGCCAGGCGCAGCACGCCGGCCGCGAGGGTCTCCCGCAGGGGTGCGCGCCGGACCTCCTGCCGGTAGCCGCGCCGGTGCAGCAGCTCGCCGGAGCTGTCGAGGCTCAGGGTGCATCGGTCACACTGCAGGCGGACCAGCAGCGCCCCGTCCTGGTCCTCGCGGTCTCCCGCGGGGCCGGGCTCGCCGCCGCCGAGGCGACGGCTCAGTCCCTCGTACACGGCCTCGGCGATGGCCGTGGTGTGGTACAGCCGCGACGCGTGGCTGCTCGCCCGCACGGGCGGGAGCGGCTGGCCCGGGGGCAGGTAGCGCTCCCAGGGCAGGGTCGCGACCCGCCGGGAGAGCTCGGAGAAGGCCCGGGCCCGCACCTCGCCCACTCGCAGCAGCAGCCGGGAGGCGATCCGCAGGCGCAGGTTGGCCAAAAAGAGCTGGGACAGGCTGCCCCGCACCGTCACGCCCCCCGGCACGACGGTCGGCTCGTCCAGGCCGAGCTCGGCCAGCTCCTCGGCCGCGACCCCTTCCAGACCGGGGACCACGATCGCGAAGAGCTGGTGACGCTCGTCGACCCCGTCGGTGCTCACTTTCCGCCGTCCGCCGCGTCGGGGCCCGGGACGTACAGCAGCAAGGGGGCCGGCGCGATCTTCGCGACCGCGGAGGAGACCCGCCCGAAGAGGAACTCGCCGATGGGCCGCCCGGACTTGCGCGGCAGGATCAGCAGGTCGGCCTTGCTCTGCCGGGCGTACTCGGTGATCGCCTCGGCCTCGTCGGAGCCGAGGGTGACGCTCCACTCGACCTGCCGCCGCGACAGGCCGGAGGCCAGCTCGGCGAGCCGGAACCAGGCCTCGCCCTGGTACTGGGCGAGGGAGTCCGCCGGGAAGGACAGGGGGGGCTCCCCGGGGAGGGAGGGGATGAGGGTCGGCACCTTGAGGACGTACAGCAGCTCCAGGGTCGCATCCAGGCTGTCCGCGACCTGGGCCGCGAAGCGGGTCGCCGCGGGCGGATGGGAGTCGAGGCTCAGGGGGGCCAGCACCCGCCGGATGGTCGGCCAGCTCGAGGGCTGCACGGGCTCCTGGGCAGGCTGCCGGCAGGTCTCGGCGGCCGGCTCGCCCTCCGGACGCCCCGCGGCGAGGGCCTCGGCCTCGAGCAGCCCGGGCTCGGGGGCGGAGAGTGGCTCCCCATCGGGCTCCTCGCCCTCCGCGAGCAGGGGGAGCCGCAGGTCCGCGGGCCGGCAGAACGGGCTGGTGACGAGGACCGGGCAGCGGGCGTGGCGCAGGACCTTCTTCGCGGTGGAGCCGACCAGCGCCTGCTTCAGCCGCTCCACGCCGACCATGGAGATGGCGATCAGGTCGGCCCGCTCCCGGTCGGCGCACGCGAGGATCTGCTCGGAGGCGTAGCCCTTGGCCCGCAGGCAGGACACGGGGATCCCGGCGCGCGCGATCCGCTCGACGAGCCGGGCGAAAGCCGCCTCCCGGCGCAACTGGACCTCCTCGAGGAAGTGGATCAGCCCCGCCGAGCCCTGCAGCGGGAAGAGCTGCTCCTCCTCGTCGACGTGCAGGAGCAGGACCCGGCTGCCGAAGGTCCGGGCGATCCCGAGGGTCAGCTCGAGCAGGGCCAGGGAGTGGGGGGAGAAATCGGTCGTCAGCAGGATCCGTTCGAACATCCTCGCCTACCTCCAGGGCTTCGCGGGGCCCAGCATAGCAGTCCGGTCGTCGCCTGGCACCCACTTCGCCGGCCGTGGGCGGTCAGCCGGGGTCAGCGCTCCCCCCCTCGGTCCAGGAGCGTGTTGCGGAAAAGTCCGTCGCGAGGCGGTCGAGGCGCGGCGCAGGGAAGGAAGCACCGAGCCGAGACGCCGCAGGCGTACTCGAGGTACGTCGAGGACGGATCGGCCGGTGCTGACGCACCATGCGCCCATGCATCGGCCGCCGCAGCAGAACGCCTTGCGCAACACGCTCCTAGTCCCAGCCCATGCGCCCCGGGTAGCAGGGGGCGAGCAAGAGCAGCTCCTCGCCGTCCTGGATCAACAGCCCGGCCTCCAGCAACTGCTCCAGGGCGACCTCGGCCTCGGCCTGGCGGGCGGCGAAGCTCGCGAGCAGCGCGCGACGTGAGCAGATGTCGTCGCAGGCGAGGAGCAGGTCCCGGGCGAGCCCCGCCACGCGCAGGGTGCGGGGGCGCCCCCGCCGGGCATCGTTGATCAGGATGAAATCTTTGCCGTGCAAGTAAAAGAGCTGGTTCGGCCGGTGATGGGCCCGCCACTGGGCCATCGCCTCCCGCAGCCGTTGCTCTCCGGGCCGCGGCAGGGGCTGCGCCGGGCAGGGTTCGCTGGCGATGAACGGCAGGCCGGCGAGCTCCGTGGGGAGCAGCTCGGTGTTGTAGATGGGGGCGGGGCGCAGGGTCCACCCCAGGGGTAGGCCCCCTTCGCTGGCCAGCCGGGAGAAGCGGTTGACGTAGAAGTCGCTGGGCTGGGGCGGATCGAGGTGCCAGAAGAGGGGGAAGCGCCCCGCGCTGCGGGCCTGCTCCTCGTCGTCCGCGAAGGGGTAGCCGAGGATCAGGTTGTAGTCGACGGTGATCCCGTGCTCCTGGCAGAGGCGCAGGCAGCGCAGGTTCTGCAAGGCGGTGGTCCCCTTGTCCATGCGGGTGAGCACCGCGGTGGAGAAGCTCTCGATGCCCACCTGGGCGACCTTCAGGCCGAGCCCGGCCAGGGCGGCGATGTCCGCGCGACCGAAGGTCGCCCGGATCTGGGCGAGGAACGCGAGGTGGCGCGCCCACGGCTCCGCGGCCAGGGGCTCGAGGGCCTGGATCAACCGGCGGACGGGCACCGCCTCGTCGGTGAAGATCACGTGGTAGGTGGTGTGGCGCGCGACGGCCCGCTCCACCTCCAGCCGGATCTGCTCGGCGTCCTTGAGCGCGTAGCACGGGAAGACCTCCCGCGTGCCGCAGAAATCGCAGCGGCGCCAGTAGCAGCCCTGGGAGGCCTCGACGGGCAGCCCCGAGGCCGCCTCGCGCGGCAGGCCCGCCGTCTGGAGGGTGCGGTAGAACTCGGAGTGGTCGGGGAGCCCGAACAAGGGCCGCTCGCCGGCCGGGCGTGGGGCCGCGGGTCGGGGAGGCTCCCCCGCGGGGGCCGGCAGCAGGACGCCGCCGACGCCATCCCAGGAGCTCCCGGTCGCGAGGCGCTGGATCAGCTCGCCGAGGGGGCGCTCCCCCCGCCCTTGCACGACCGCGTCCACGAAGGGGAAGCGCTGGAGCACGGCCTGCCCGCACTCGCCGTGGACCTCCACGCCGCCGAAGACGATGCGGCAGTCCGGGCGCCGCTGCTTGATCAGCCGGGCCAGGGCCAGGGAGGGGAAGAGCTGGTTGAAGACCGTCGAGAAGCCGATCAGGTCGGGGCGGTCCAGGTCGACCAGCGCGCCACGGCCGAGGTCTTCCCAGAAGCGATCCACCGCGTCTTCCCAGCGCGCCAGCGCGGGCGGGCCGATCCCCTCGCCCGCGGCCAGGCCGGCGAGCAGGTCCGGCCCGAGGAGCTGCTCCAGCGGCTCTCCGCGGCGATCGAAGAGCAGCCGCTGGAAGAGGAGGTTGCCCAGCTTGATGCCCCCCGTCGTGTTGCTGAGCTGCTCCCAGTCGGCGAGGCCGACCCGGCGGGCGAGGTGGACGAAGAGGTGCCCGGTCTCCGTGGTGACCCCGGGCAGCGCCAGCGCGTCGAGGTGGCCCGCGAGCACCCCGAGCTGGCTCGACGGGTTGAAGGGCGAAAACGGCAAGGACAGGAGCAGCACCTGCACCGGGCTCACCTCCACGGCCGCGGGCGGGCTGGGCGGCTGCCCAGCGGTCGCCTCGCCTCCCTCCGGGGGACCGTCCGCACACGGCCCCGGGACCAGCTTACCCCGAGCAACCCGCGGCTGGAAACTCCGCCCGACCGTCCCCGACGAAGGTTTTGACAACGTGGGGGGGAGTGGCATATAGTCCGCCGGTCTAGGGACGGATTCGCTCGGCCACTGGTCGGTTAGCCTAGATAGGCCAGTGAATTCGCAGGGTTGAGTGGTTCAAGGCTATCCCGGGCGAGCCCAGGGAGTCTGCTGCAGGGGACGAGAGATGGAGCAGATCTACCACATCCTGAAAGAGGGCGGCTGGCCCATGTACATCAACGTCTTCGTGGTGTCGGTGGTCTCGCTGGCCGTCGTCCTCGAGAGGTTGGTGGCCCTCTTCCTCCAGTTCCGGATCAACCCCGAGAACTTCACCAACACCATGATCAACCTGGTGAAGCAGGGGAACCTCGACCGCGCCCTGAAGTACTGCGCCTCGACGAAGCTCGCCATCGCCCGCGTCTGCCGGGCCGGGCTCCTCAAGGCCAACAAGGGCATCATGGACATCTCTGCGGGCATCGACGAGGAGATGATGCGGGTCACCCCCCACCTCGAGAAGCGCATCGCCTCCCTGTGGGCCCTGGCCAACATCGCCACCCTGATGGGGCTGATCGGTACGATCTTCGGGCTGATCACCTCGTTCAAGGGCCTCGAGGGCGTCTCCCCCGAGGAGAAGACCGCCTTCCTCTCCCGTGGTATCTCCGAGGCCCTCAACAACACGGCCATCGGCTTGACCATCGCGGTTTGCTGCATGACCGGTCACCTGATCCTCTCCAACATCAGCAAGAAGCTGGTCAACGAGATCGAGATCAACGCCGTCACCCTGGAGAACTTCCTGATCCAGCGGCTGAGCGCCGGCAAGGTCGACCAGGCCGCGGCCCCCGAAGGGCTCCGTCCCCAGGGCGAGTCCAAGTAGCTTGGCTGGGAGCCGTCGGGCCGACAGCAGGCCGGAGCACGAGAGAGCAGGCGGCATGGACACGAACTCCGACAAGTCGAGCCCCCCCTCGAAGGCGGAGCGGGACTACGCGCTCCTCCTCTCGCGCAAGGCCCGCAAGAAGATCCCCGACTTCCAGGCCGAAGAGGAGCTGAGCCTCGTCCCCTACCTGGACGTCATGATGAACCTGGTCATCTTCATGCTGGTGACCATCGCCTCCTTCATGCCCCTGGGCATCCTCAGCATCTTCCCGCCCTCCGTCGCCAAGGGGGGCGAGGGCGCGGGCGCCGAGCCCGAGATGATCCTCACCGTGGGCATCAGCGAGACCGGCTTCTGGTTCGGCGGGACGGGCGGCGTGCTGCCCCAGATCTCCAAGAAGGCCAACGGCGAGTACGACTACGAGGCCCTCGGGCAGAAGGCCCGGGAGATCAAGTCCCAGTTCCCCAAGGAGCGCACCGTGGTCATCGTCGCGGACGAGCACATCCGGTACGAGGTGCTCGTCAAGACCATGGACGCCCTGCGGGGCACCGAGAAGGACGTCCTCTTCGACGACGTGAAACTGTCCGCCTCTGCGAGCTGATCCCTCGCAGGGAGACGGCTGGAGTCGAGCCCGCGATGTCGGATTCATTCGTTCCCCAGAGCGGCACGGAGCAGCGGGAGCCCTCCCTCCCCGAAGCCCTGATGGCCGTCCGCAAGCGCAAGCGGACGTACAAGAAGGCCAAGACGGCCGCCGAGGAGATCACCTACCTCAACATCGTGGCGATGGTCGACGTGCTGACCATCTTGTTGATCTTCCTCCTCAAGAGCGTCTCCGTCTCGTCGACCGCGGTGTCCATGAGCGCCGAGATGCAGATGCCCTTCTCGTCCACGGTGCAGATGCCCATCGACGCCGTGAAGATCTACATCACCCGCGACAAGATCGTCGTCGAGGACAAGGTGGTCGCCGACATCGCGGGCGGCGCGGTGGACGCCAAGAAGCTCAGCCCGGGCAACACCTACCTGATCCCCGCGCTCGAGGACGCGCTCACCAACTGGATCAAGTGGGAGATCGTCTTCAAGCGCCACAGCGCCACCGCGCTCAACATGCAGATCCTCGCGGACAAAGACACGCCCTACCACATCCTGATGCAGGTGCTCTACTCGGCCGGCCGCGCCGGCGCCGAGCACGGTGGCAAGGCGATCTCATTCAGCAAGTACCGGCTGCTCGTCATGCGCGCGGCCAGCTAGGGCGTCTCCTTGCCGAGGCTGATCCCGGCCTCCTCCCTCTCCTTGCCCGCTACTACCCGGTCGCCGATCGCGCCTCTCTCTCTCGGGCTGGTCCTGGGCTGCCTCGCGTGCGCCTGCCGCCCGGCGCCGGCCCCCGGCCCCGCGCCTGCGGCGGGGACCAACGGCGAGGCGGACGAGCTGCTCTGCGGCCTCCCCGTCCCGCCCCGGCAGGGGCTGCTCGTGGCGGGCTCGGGCTCGAACCTCGCCCTGATCCGGGAGGTCGCGCGGCTCTACGAGCAGGCCGATCCGGCGCGCCGGGTGGAGGTGCCGGCGAGCATCGGCACCGCGGGCGCAGTGGCCGCAGTCCTGGATGGAGCCATCTCTTTGGGACTTTCGTCCCGTCCCCTCTCGGCCGCGGAGATCGCGGCCGGTGCGGTCGAGACGCCCTACGTGGAGACCGCCGTCGTCTGGGCGGCGGCAGTCACCGCACCGCCCGCCGAGGTCCCGCTCCCCGGGCTGCTCGCCTTGCTCGACGGCCCGGGCGGGGCCTGGCCCGATGGGACCCCGGTGGTCCCCCTGCTGCGGGAGCGTGGCGACAGCAGCAACGTCGTGTTCCGGGCCCGGCTGCCCGGCTTCGGGGAGGCCCTCGAGCGGGCGCTGGGCGAGGGGCGCTGGCGGCTCTGCGTCACCGATCAGGAGCTCGAGGCGGCCCTGATCGACACCCCCGGTGCGCTCGGGCTCACGGACCTCGGGACCTTGCGCCTGGGCCGCGCGCACGGCCAGGCGGCGCCGCTCCGGCTCCAGGGCTTTCCGCCGCCGACGGACCTCTCCGGGACCGGCTATCCCTTCCGCAAGCGGCTCGGCTTCTTGACGCGCGGCCTGCCGCAGGGGGAGGCCGCGGCCTTCATCCAGTTCGCCCGCTCGCCGGCCACGGCCGCCTTGCTCGCCGCCGGTGGCTACCGGCTGCTGCCGCCGGAAGGCTGAGCCCATGCCCGCCGCGACGCTGACCGCCCGCTTCGCCCGCCGGATGGTCCCGGCTGCCCTCTTCGCCGGCCTCACCCTCGCCCTGCTGCCGCCCGTGGTCTACCTCGCCTCGTGGGGAGTCACCGAGCAGGCGGACAGCTACGCCCGTCACTTCGCCGCCGCGGTCGCGAGCGCGGCCTACGACCAGCCCCGGCTGTGGCGCTACGACGTGCACAAGGTCGTCCAGGCCACCGCGGGCCATCGGGGGCAGCTCGACATCGGCACCGTGGAGGTCCGTGACTGCGCCGGGCGGCTCGTCTTCAGCTCCCGGGAGCTCGAGGTCGGCACGGGGCGGACCGCCGGTCCCGTGGGCCGCGCCCCGGTGGTCGTCCACGGTCACCCTATCGCCACGGTCCAGGTCCGCCTCGACCCGGCCGGCGCCTTGCAGGCCACGGCCTGGATCGGGCTGCTCAGCCTGGCGTTGGGCGCGGCCCTGGTCCTCGTGCTGCTGCGCTACCCCACCTCCGTGGTGCGCTCCCAGGCCGTCGAGCTGGAGCAGGCCCTGGTCCGCCTGCGCCGGGCCGAAGAGGGGTTGGTCGCGGCCAACCGGGACCTCGCGGGGCAGGTGCAGGCCGCGGTCCAGGAGGTGCGGACGCTCAGCGCCCGGGTGGTCGAGGTGCAGGAGGAGGAGCGGGCCCGGATCGCCCGGGAGCTCCACGACGGGGTCGGCCAGGCCCTGACGGCCCTGCAGATCGACCTGACCCTCGCGGAGCAGCAGCCCGCGGTCGCCGGCGAGCACCTCCGGCGCGCCCGCCGGCAGGCCGCGGAGGCGCTGCTCGAGACGCGCCAGGCGGTCGCGGACCTGCAGCCCGGCGAGCTGCAGCGCCTGGGCCTGGTGGGCGCCCTGCAGGCCCTCGCCGAGCGCTTCGAGCAGCGCACCGGGGTGGCCACGGCCTTCCGGGCCAGCGGGTCCTTCGCGGAGCTCTCCGCCTCCGCGGCGCGCGCCCTGTTCCGCATCCTGCAGGAGGCCCTGACCAACGTCAGCCGCCACGCGCAGGCCCACGAGGTCGGCATCCTCCTGAGCCGGGAAGCGGGGTGGGTGCGCCTGCGGATCCAGGACGACGGGCGCGGGCTGCCCGAGGCCGTGCGCCCGGGCGCGGGGCTGACCGGCATGGTGGAGCGGGCCCGTTTCTTGGGAGGGACCGCACGCCTCGGCGCGTCGCCCGGAGAGGGCACCTGGGTCGAGGTCGAGCTCCCCCTGGATGGGCCGGCGGCCCCGGCGGCCCCGGCGGCCCCGGCGGCCGACGAGCGCCCCACGGTCGACAGCCCCCGCGCAGCCGGCCATACTGAAGTGCCGTGTTCGGCAAGGAGGTCCCCATGACGTCTCGCCCTGGTCGCTGGCCGGCCCCGCTTCGGGGCCACGCTGCTCTCCTGCTGCTGGTCGGGGGGCTCGCCGCGGTCTCCCTCGCTGGCTGCGACGATGCGGAGCACCCCACCGGCCTGCTGCCCCTCGATGGCGGGACGACCGATCTGGGGGAGGCGGACGCCGCCGCCGCCACGGACCTCTCGCCGGGGACCCTCTGCCGACCGGGGGAGCATCGGTGCTGGGACGAAAACAAGGTCGCCACTTGCCTGGAGGAAGGCGAGGGGTGGCTCGTCGAGGCCTGCCCGACAGGGGAGCACTGCCCGGCGGCGGGCACGGGCTGTGTGCCCCGGGTCTGCGTGCCGGGGACGGCCCGCTGCGCGGACGAGGGTGAGGCGGTGCTGCTCTGCACGAGCGACGGCCAGGGCTGGTCGGCCGCGCAGCCTTGCCCCGAGGCGGAGAGCTGCCTGCGCGGCGTGTGCCTGCCTCGCCTCTGCGAGCCGGGAGAGGTGCTCTGTGGCCGGGACCGGTTGCTCACCTGCGAGGCGGACGGCCTCTCCTGGGCCGAGGAGCCCTGCCCCGCGGGGCAGCTCTGCTTCGCCGGCGCCTGCGTCGGCTGCGTCACGGACCGCGACTGCGCCACCGGGGAGGGGTGCGTCGACGGGGGGTGCCAGCCGCTGCCCCTGGCGATCCGCACCCTCGCCCTGCCCGAGGGGATGGTCGGCGAGCCGTACGCGGCCCCCCTCGAGGCCGAGGGCGGGAAGGCGCCCTACCTCTGGGCCCTCGTGGGGGGCAGCCTGCCCCCGGGGTTGCTCCTCGATCCAGGCGGGCAGATCGCCGGCACGCCCGAGGTCGCGGGGGAGGCCACGCTGACCCTGGCCCTGCTGGACGGGGGCGGCGGCCGGGTCGAGCAGCAGTTGCTCTTGCGGATCCACGGGATCGGCCTGGCGATCACCACCGAGTCCCTGCCGGTCGCGGAGGAGGGGAGCGAGTACGTCGTCCAGCTCCTGGCCCTCGGGGGAGTGGCGCCGTACACCTGGGGGATCGGCGAGGGTCTCCTGCCCGCCGGCCTCTCCCTGCTCTCCGGTGGGGAGCTGCGTGGCGTGCCCGCGGAATCGGGTGACTTCTTGATTGATTTCAAGGTGTTCGACGATGGTTTGCCCCCGCAGCGGGCCTCCCGGGCGCTCTCCCTGCGGGTGGCGATCGCTCCCCTCGAGATCGTCGGTGATCAGCAGTACGATCTCTTCGTCATCAAGGTCGTCGTGCTGCCCCTGATCACGGTCATCGAGGGCGTGCCGGTCCCCTACGCCACGACCTTGCAGGCCCGCGGCGGGCTGCGCCCGTACCGCTGGAGCGAGCAAGCGATCCCCGACTACCTGCGCGGGTTTCTGCCCAACGCCGGGCTGCCCGAGGGGCTGACGCTGGGAGCCGACGGGCAGCTCACGGGCGCGGTAGGCTCCACCGCGCAGGTGATCTCCCTGACGATCCCCTTCACGCAGATCACCCTCAACGGGTTCTTCTTCCTGGCCAAGGTCGAGGATTCCCAGAGCCCGGCCGCCAACCAGAGCGCCTTGTTCCTCTTGCCGACCCTGCCCCTGGGAGGTCAGTGAGCCGCGTCGCTCAGGGGTCCGCGAGGGCCGTGACCAGGAGGTCGCGCTCCCCGGACGCCAGGGCCTCGCTGATCCGGCGGTAGACCTCGCCTACCGGCTCCCCGGAGATGTCGGTCTCGAGCCGGCGGGCGCCGTCCTCGTAGATCACGCCGTGCAGCCCGAAGCGGGGCTCGAAGGACCCCCACTCCCAGTTGTCCATGAGCGACCAGTGGAAGTAGCCGCCCAGCGGCACTCCCCGGCCCTGGGCCTCGAGGCACGCGAGCAGCCCGGCCCGGAGCAGGGCGCCGCGCCGGAAACCCTCGGGGCGGGCCGCCGGCTGGCCGCCGAGGGGGCAGCGGACGGCCATCCCCTGCTCCAGGAGGTCGACGGGGAGCTGCCCCCGGCCGACCCGGGAGTACAGCTCGAGGAACCCGGACAGGGCGGTGGGGGCCTGCTGCCACTCCCAGGGCGCACGGCGGATCCGGAGCAGGCGGGGGAAGCCCAGCTCCGCGTAGTTGCCGTAGAAGGGATCATAGAAATCCAACGCGATGCGATCCAGCAGCCGCTCGCCCGCAGGGCCGGCGTAGACCTCGTCCCGGAGGCGGGTGAAGCGCTCCGGGGCGAGGGCGTGGGCCGCGACCCGCTGGAGGCTCCGCTCGATCAGCCCCCGCCAGCCGGCCTGGGTGCGTCGTCCCTGCAGGAGGCGTCCGGTCGCCTCGACGAACAGCTCCCGCTCGGTGCGCAGGTGCTCGGCCAGCCGGCTCTGGGGGACGCCGTTCGCCGGGGCCTGGAGCAGGTGCAGCAGCAGCAGGTCGGCCTCGGGGGAGAGGGACGCCCAGGGGTTGAGCGTGACCGCGGGCGGCGCCCAGCCGCGCTCCCGGTAGAGGCGGTGGAGCCCCCGGTACAGGCGCACGTGAGCCAGGTGCAGGTTCTCCAGGGCGAGGCGGGCCGACGCGGCGCCGCGCGCCCCGGGCGGCCCGGGGAAGATCCCGGCGAGGTGGGTCCCCGCGGCGAGCATGAACGGCTCGTTGATCGTGACGAAGTAGGGGATGGGCGGCTGGTGGTGCTCACGCTGCAGCAGCTCCCCCAGCCGCTCGGCCACGTGGAGCGCGTAGGGGACGAAGCGGTCGGGGCCCCGCTCGCCGTCGATCCACAGCCCGGGGCCCTCGGCCTCGGGGTGGGTGAAGTGGTGCAGGGTGACGACGGGGGTCAGGCCCCGCTCGCCGCAGCCCGCGAGGATGGCCGCGTAGCGCTGCAGGGCCGGCTCGTCGAGGAGGACGCGGCCGCCGGGGCGCCGGGGGTGGCGCTCCAGCCGGGCCCACTCGACGCCCAGGCGGAAGGCCGACAACCCCATGGCCTGCGCCCGGTCGAGGTCCGCGGGCCACTGCTCCCAGAAGTCCGCGGCGCGGCGGGTGCAGGCCGCCCGGCCCGTCAGCTCCCAGCGCCGCCAGTTGTTGGCCGGCTGGCCACGGTCGTTGTAGCCGCCCTCGACCTGGTACCCCGCGGTGGACGCGCCGAGCAGCAGGCTCGTGGGCCCGGTGGGGAGGCTGGCCAACCGTTCGGCGACGAGGGACGCCGGCGCCGCGGGGAAGAGCGAGAGGGAGTCGACCACGGGCTGGGTCATGGCCGCGAATCCTCCGTGACCGGTCGCTGCCCCGCTCCCCACGGGGTGCTACAGTGCGTAGCTCACCTCGAAGCCGAACTCGGTGTTGCCGCCGTGGCCCTTGGCGTTGGCCGGCGGCGTGGCCTGGCTGACCTGGATGTCGATCAGATCGTACCAGTTGCGCACCATGGCCACGCCGACCCGCAGGCGGTCGGTGGCCTGCCAGCGCAGCCCGGCCGAGACGCCCTTCAGGTCGGTGGTGGGGTTCTCGAGGGTGAAGGAGCGCGCCGGGATCGGGCTCTTGTCCTCCTGGTACCCGAACATGACCTCCCAGCCAGGCTTTACCCGGTAGAGCAGACCAAGGCACCAGTTCCAGGAGGATCCGTAGTTCTTCTGGTCCACGAGCTCGTTCAGCCCGAGGATGGGGTCGTCGAGGACCGTGCGCTGCTCCTGGAACACCTGGTAGTTCCACCAGTAGATGTCCGCGCCGACCTCGAAGTCGGGGGCGAACTCCCAGTTCACCCCGGCCCGCAGGTTGAAGGGGATGACCATGGTGGTGGTGTGGGTCGTCTCCTGCACGTCGCCGCTGGCCCAGCTCAGCTTGACGTCGCCCTCCAGGGAGATGGGTGAGCCCTTGCTGAAGGAGGCGCCCAGCTTGAGGGTGGGCGTCGGCTGGAGCAGCAGGCCGAGGTCCGCGCCCCAGGTGAGGTCCGTGCCGCCGAGCTCGAGCTCCGCGTCCGTGGCCTGCGTGTCGGTCACGGGGTCGAAGCGCCGATCCGGGTTGGCCATGACCGTCGGGCTCATCACCCGGGTGGCCATCAGCAGCACGTGGATCGCGCTGAGGCTGCCGGCGACGGTGAGCTTGTCGGAGACCGCGTAGGCCACGGAGCCCGTGGCCCGGCTGGCGATGAACAGGGCCTGGGTCGCGTAGTAGCGGGTCGGCTCGTCCTCGGGCAGGGCCGCACCGTAGGCGTTGGGGGCGTAGATCCCGAAGCCGACCCGCAGCTTCTCCAGCCCCCCGAGATCGGAGGTGACCGCGAAAAAGGGTAGGATGCCGATGTTCCAGTCGGGCTGGATCTCGTGCTGTGGACGGAGGTACCCCTCCGAGTCGTACAGCCGCAGCCCCATGTCGATCATCGCCCAGTCCTGGCTGTGGTAGAGCTGGGTGCCCGACGAGAGGATCAGGCCCGCGGGGTTGTGGAAGATCGCGGTCGCGTCGTCCGGGCGGGCCGTCACCGCGAACATGCCCATCCGGCGGATGCCGAAGTCGAGGTTGGAGAAGCCGCCGCCCCAGGCCGGGGTCGCGGCGAGCAGCACGAGGGCCGCCAGCAGGCCGTGACCGCAGGCCCCGCGCCGTGTCCGGGTCGCCCGGTGCCGTCCACCCATCACTCGCCTCCCAGCACGACGCTTTCCATCAGGCAGGTCCCGTCGAGGGGCACGGTCTGCCCGCCCGGACCGCCGAGGGTGACCTGCGCCTTGCCCTCCAGCCGGTAGAAGACCGGGTTGCCCGCGACCAGCCCGACGACCTGGCGCTCGGCCCAGCTCAGGCGCTCGGTGAGCGCGTCCCGGTCGTGCAGCCGGCCGCCCCGGGCCTCGCCCGAGAAGGACCAGCCGCTGGCGGTGGGCGGGGCGCTGAAGACGAAGCGTGTGTCGTAGGTGTGTCCCTTGGGGTCTTTCTTGGCCGCGTCGGTCTTCAGGTCGAACTGGGTACCAAAGGTCAGGATCTTCTCG
Organism: Myxococcota bacterium; assembly: GCA_034005005.1. Taxonomy (GTDB): domain Bacteria; phylum Myxococcota_A; class JAVEVO01; order JAVEVO01; family JAVEVO01; genus JAVEVO01. Next base: position 7,246 of record JAVEVO010000108.1, on the reverse strand, counting down.
CGATCGGTCGCAAAGTACCGGATGATGCGCTCCCGTTGCAGGTCCTCGGGCGAGTCCCAGACGAGGAAGGCCACGGTGTGGCCGGGCGCGAAGTACCGCATGGTGTACCAGCGCGTCGAGTAGTCGGTGCCGAGCACGTTCTGGACCATGTGATCGAGGTACGCGTCCCCCGTGATGGGGATCGTCTGTCCGCCCAGGGTCAGGGTGCCCTGGACGCTGGCGCGGGGGACGTGGACGTAGTGGTCCACCCACTCCTTGCAGCCGTCGCGCAGGCAGAGGCGCCCCGTGTGGTGCTTCACCCCGGGCATCCAGCCCGTGAGCCGGAGATCGAGGCCGAAGCCCTTCTCGGCCACGGCGATGGTGACGTCCTTGCCGTTGGCGAGGGTCATGCTGCTGTTGGCGATGCGGATCCGGCCGGTGGCCGCGTCCTGGGAGAAGTCCTTGGTCTTGTAGTCGTAGCGGTAGAACTTGGCGGTCTTCCCGGGTAGGGCGAGGGAGGCGTTGACCGCGGTGCTCCCGGAGAAGACCCCGAGGTTGGTGTAGATGAAGTTCAGGTAGAGGATCAGCCCCTCCTGGGAGCGGAGGATCGTCGTCCAGCTCTCCTGGTAGTACTTCTCCGAGTGGGGGTGCCGCAGCCAGTCCTGCATCGTCGTGGGGCTCTGGGCCGGGCCCTTGACCAGGGGCTGGGGCTTGGCCAGGACCGCGCCGCTGAGGCCCAGCACCAGGCCGAGCAGCCCGAGCGTCAGCCAGCGGGGAGGCGCCTGGGGCGCCCGGGGGCTCACTGCGCACCTCCCGCGACCAGGGTGACGCGGGCCGCGGTGAAGGTGCCCAGGAACTGCCAGGCATCCAGGGTGCCGTCCCCGTCGCTGTCGAGGTCGAGCGGGGCCAGGGAGAGGAGCATCTCCGCCAGCACCACGCCTCCCATCTTGATCTCGGCCGCGTCCGTGGCGAGGAGGGCACCGCTGAGCGTGCCGGCGTCGATCCCCTCGCCATCCGTCGTGAACTTGCCGGAGATCCGCAGCTTGGTGACCGGCATGTACGGCGGCTCGAGGACCGAGGTGGGGAAGTGCAGGGAGCTGTCCGCGGTGGTCGTGAGCAGGGTGCCGTCCAGCGCGGCGTGCAAGGGGCTCGCGGCCTCGTCGAGCGCATAGGCCTCCTCGTCGAGGGTCGCGTTCCCGAGCCGGGCCTCGAGGGTGCCGGCCTCCCGATCGTCAGCGTCCACGCGCAGCACCACGTTGAGCGTGCCCTTGGCGATCTCGTCGGTGAAGAAGCCGTTGACCAGCTCCGCCATGTAGTCGGGCAGGGGCTTGCTGATCGCGAGGGTGGCGAAGCGGTACCCGCGCCCCGTGAGATCCGCGACCGCGAGCTCGCCGCCGTCGGTCTCCCCGCCGCCGCCGCCGCCCTGGCAGACGCAGGCGTCCTGGCAGTGCACCGTCGGGATCTCCGGGCGCAGCGGGTCCCCGGGCAGGGCCCGGTCGCCGAGCCCGGAGTAGCTCTCCTCGTAGCCGCAGCCGACCAGGGCCAGCAGGCCGACCAGCAGCCAGCGGCCACTCCGACCCGGCCCGCGTGGCCTCCCGCTCGTGGCGCATCGTGCCATGATCTCCTCCTCGTCAGTGGGCCCGGCCGCGTGCGGCGGCGGGCGGCGACCCCCACCGCCTGCGCAGCGTAAGAGGAAGGCCCCCGGAGGTCAACAAGGACGGCCTGGTCCGGTCGGGACGGCGGATTGACAAGGCCGGGCCCGAGGGCTAGGAGCACGCGCGTCCAGGACGAAGGTCGTCGGAGGCAGCCCCGGGCGCCGGCCTCCCGGAGGGCAGGATGGGCCGCAGGCGTGCGCGTGTCGTCGGGGAGGAGGGGCCAGGGGGCGCGGGCTCCAGCCCTGGCTGTTCGCGGCGGTGCTCCCCGGGGCGGCCCGGCCCGGGGCCGGCGTGGGCGGTGCTCCTCGCCGCGTGCTCCCTGCTGGTCGGCTGCGTCGCGGAGGAGGAGGGCCCGGCCGGTGGCTGTCCCGATCCCGCCCGCCAGGGCAGCGATCCCTACCCCGATTGCGTCGTCTCCTTCACACCGGCCGGCAGCGCCACCTTCGGCCACGATCGCCTGCCCGCGGTCGTCCTCGGGCCGCCCCAGGGGGGCGGCGAGGCCCAGGGGGGCACCGACGTCGTCTCTCTGGGCTGCGGGGGCGAGATCGTCCTGGCCTTCGACGGCCCGGGGATCGTCGACCGGCCGGGGCCCGACCTCCTGGTCTTCGAGAATCCCTTCCGCCACGGTTCCGGGGCGGTCTTCGTCGAGCCCGGCGAGGTGGCGGTCAGCCGCGACGGGCAGGAGTGGACCGCCTTCCCCTGCCGCCCCGCGGCCGCGCCCCCGGATCCCTCGGGCTGCGCCGGCCGTCAGCCCGTGCTCGCCGCGCCGGGAGACGGTCGGGACCCGACCTCCCCGGCGGAGGCGGGGGGGGATGCCTTCGATCTGCGAGATATTGGGATAAACAAGGTCATATTTGTCCGAATAACAGACCGCACCGCGGACCTCTATGGATCGAGCAGCCTGTACTGTCAGGGCGCGGGGGCTGGCTTCGATCTCGACGGGGTGGCGGCTGTCGAGTGAGCTTGACTCGGGCTGCCCTGCCTGGCTATCATGCCGCGAGACCTAGACTCTCGAAGGCCAGCGAACCGGGAAGTCGGGAATATTGCGGAGTTCCATGCACCGCGAGCCAGGAGAAGGACCCATGAATCGAAACGGCAGACAGATCAGTTGGCTCCTAGCAGGATTACTGGTCCTCGGCGGAGGGACAGCTTTGCTGGCTGCGGGCTGCGGCGGCGAGACCGTCTCGACGAGCGCCGAAGGGGAGGGCGAGGGCGAGGGCGAGGGCGAGGGTGAGGGCGAGGGCGAGGGCGAGGGCGAGGGCGAGGGCGAGGGTGAAGGGAGCGGCTGCTTCGCCTGCGCCGAGGGCATGACGATGCCGTGCCTCACGCCCTGCGCCAACGGCAACGCGGGCGTGCTGCGCTGCGAGCAGAACGCGACCGGCCAGTGGTGCATGTCCGACGTCTGCGACTGTAGCTGCCCCGAGGGCGGCAACCGGGAGTGCGTCTGCGGCACCCAGAAGGGAATGCAGCGCTGCCAGGGCGATGGCGAGTGGAGCGAGTGCAAGACCTCCTGCACGATCGACGCGAGCAGCACCGAGCCGGGCGCCCAGGCCTGTGTCGGCGGCACCACCTGGGGCGAGTGCCTGCCGGCCTGCCCCGACGCGCCGCCCTGCCCCCCCGGGCTGGCTCACGACATGGAGTTCGGCTGCGGCTGCTTCCCGACCACCCGCAGCGGGATGGACTGCACCTACACCGGCATGGCCGAGGGGGCGACGGTGGCCACGGGGACGCGTACCTTCTCCGGCGGTGCCTGGAACTGGACCACCTGCCAGGCCCGGGCGTGCGACACGACGGTCGTGCCGCCCTACGAGCTGCGCGGCACGAGCTGCGTGCGCTGCCAGACCCAGGCCGAGTGTGCGCCCGGCGCCTACCTCGTGGGCTGCACCTGCAAGGAGTGGGAGTGCCCGCCCGACGAGCTGATCTGCCAGTGTGAAGCCGACATCTGCACCAGCCCCCGCTGTGGCTCGGACTTCTGCCTGCCGGCCAACGGCTGCGAGGCGAAGAAGCCCGCGGAGTTCGCCCAGGCCTGCGCCGAGCCGGTGCCGCCCCCCGAGACGTGCGTGAGCTGCCACACCGGCCTCGAGAAGGCCCACATCCCCGAGCTGACGTGTACCCAATGCCACGGCGGCGACGGCACCTCCATGAACGTCAACGTCTCCCACGTCGCGATGCCGCGCGTGATGATCGGCAACAACACCCACCTCGATCCCGCGACCAGCACCTACTTCAACTACCTGACCCACGTCGGCCTGGAGGACGCCCGCTTCGACGATCCCTCCACCCCCGACCGCCACGAGGGGCTCGACTGGCTGATGTTCGTCAACCCGGGTGACGTCCGGGTCCTGGACCGGACGTGCGGACTGCTCGACTGCCACGTGGAGATCTCCGCGGCCAGCGGCTCGAGCCTGATGCGCACCATGGCCGGCGTCATGGGCGGCGCCCGGTACGGCGTGGGCCTGCCCCGCCTCGTCGACGGGCTGCCCACCGACCCCGAGAGCGCGCGCCTCGCGACCGTCGCCGCGACCACCGGGAAGGTGACCAACGCCGCCAAGCAGACCATGGCCAACAACCCCACGGGGGACATGGCGGAGCTGATGCCCTGGCCCACGGGCGAGCAGCGTGACGTCGCGGGCTCGACCGAGGAGTCCATGCTCGAGGACGCCCTCGACAAGGCCTGCGCGAGCTGCCACATCGGCACCAAGGGAGCCAACCGCAGCTACGGCAACTTCCGCAGCGCAGGCTGCTCCGCGTGCCACATCCTGTACGACAACGACGGCAAGAGCCGCACGGGCGACATGGCCGTCAACCACAACGAGCCGACCTACAACACGGTCGACCCCGGAGACGGCGACGCGTTCACCGACATCATGCTCCGCCCGGGCGAGCGGCCCCACCCCTACCAGCACCGGTTCACCCGCAAGATGCCCGCGGATCAGTGCGGCCACTGCCACAACTGGTCCAACTGGACGGTCATGCAGTTCAAGGGCACCCGGGTCGACTTCAACTCCGACCTGCAGCGGCAGTTCGGCTGCGACGAGAACAACGCCGCTGACAAGTGCCGCTACGACTCGACCCTCGACGCGGTCGGCACCAAGAAGAAGGTCCACGGCCTCGCGTACCACCAGCTCATCGAGTTCGAGGACCTCAACGGCGACGGGGTCGACGACACCCCGGCCGACGTCCACTGGCTCGCTGGCCTGGAGTGCATCGACTGCCACACCAGCATCGAGATGCACGGCGACGGCACCATCAAGAGCCGCATGGACCAGGCCCGGCAGCTCACCTGCGAGTCCTGCCACGGCACCATCGACGCCTACGTCGATCCCCTCAACACCCCGGTGCTCAACATCATCGCCCAGGGCTCGGGGGACAACCTCTCCTACTACCTGAAGTCCAAGCTCACCGGGAAGCTGCACTACATCTACCAGGTGCGGGACTCGGCCACCGACGCCTTCCCGGGCGCCCGCGACCCGCGCACCTTCCAGCGGGTCTACACGGAGCAGGCGGATTACGCGCACGGTCGCTGGAATGGCGACAACAACACCTCCGACGGCAAGGGCATCAAGTTCCTCGACCCGAGCAACCCCTCCTCCCTCAACACCCGTGACAACTTCGGTCACGCGGACACCCTCGAGTGCAACGCCTGCCACGCGACCTGGGGCAACATGTGCTACGGCTGCCACCTGACCCTGTCGGACTACAACCCCGTGGGCGGTGAGCCCCTGTCCGACTACTCCAACGTCAAGGGCGTCCTGACCCCGGGCAAGGTCATCCAGCGGGACGTGACCTTCGCCTCGGCCCTCGACCTCCACCTCGGTGTCAACGCCCATGGCCGGGTGCAGCAGTTCACCCCGGCCGGCAAGCTGTTCTTCCGGCACATCACCAGCACCGGTGCGGACGACTTCAAGGACAACCCGATCTGGCCCGGCGGCTCCAACTTCGGCGGCTCCTACCGCACCTATCGCGACCGCCTCGGCTTCGGCAACCAGGTGTCCTCCGGGCTCGTCTCCCAGGACTACGACCTGACCCAGAACACCAACCCCGCCGCGGACAGCAACGCCGCGCTCGCCTACAACCCCGTGGTCTCCCACACGGTGCAGCGCAAGCCGCGCAACTGCTCGTCTTGCCACATCCCGGTGTCCCACTCGGCCACCCCGGAGACCGATCCCTACGCCCGCCAGGCCATGGTCGCCTGGGGCGCCTACCCGGGCGGCGCGGACGCCACCACTTCGGCCTACCTCGCGGCCATCACCAAGACCGTGCAGCACGACTCCGGCGCCGAGTTCAAGACCTCGGCCGGCTTCCTGATCCCGGACAACAACGGCAACGACCACAACGGTACGCCGACGAACACCTTCACCGCCGGCGCGGTGGACGGCTTCACCACGGCCACGGCCGGCGACACCGTCGCGCACCGGCTGGACTGGGTCGTCCTCGCGGACAGCGGCTTCCCGCTCTCCTCCAGCACCCGGGCCCAGATCGTCCCGCCCGGTCCCCTGGCCCGCTCGACCCCGGACGGCGGCGCTGGTCCCCTCGAGGCCACCACCATCCTGAAGCTGCGCGACCTGGTGCGGGTCTTCGACATGCCCGAGTTCAGCCGGGCCAACAACAAGCTGCCGCCCATCTTCTCCGCGGCCGACGTCACCGACGCCGACCTCGACGGCTTCTGCCGGATGGGTGTGGACCTCGACGGCAACGGCGTGTGCTCCGACCAGGGTGAGCCGGGTGGCCACGGGCCCTTCGACTGCGACGACAGCGACGGCGAGGTCAACCCCGACGTCCAGGAGAACTGCACCGACGGCATCGACAACAACTGCAACGGCTTCATCGATGCCATCGATCCCTTCTGCAGCGGCGGCGAGGACGCGGACGGCGACGGCTGGTGCCTCGCGGGCCAGGACATGAACGGCGACGGCGACTGCATCGACGTCGGCGAGGTCGACATCGCGGGTCCCTTCGACTGCGACGACAACAACGCCCTGCTCAACCCCGACATCACCGAGGACTGCTTCAACGGCCTCGATGACAACTGCAACACCAACGTCGACGCGGCTGACCTCTACTGCGTCGATTTCGCCGATACGGACGGTGACGGCTTCTGCAAGGCCGGGACCGACGTCAACAAGGACGGCGACTGCACCGACGAGGGGGAGCGTGACGGTGAGCAGCCCTTCGACTGCAACGAGGGGCAGGCCGATACCTACATCGGCGCGACCGAGAACTGCAGCGACGGCCGGGACAACAACTGCGACGGCAACATCGACTGCGACGGCACCTGCGGCGGCTGCGCGGATGGCAAGCCCTGCAAGCTCGGCACGGACTGCAAGAGCCTCGTCTGCACCCTGAGCCCGGAAGGCAACACCTGCGCGGTGCCCACCTGCGAGGACACCCAGAAGAACGGCAGCGAGAGCGACGTCGACTGCGGCGGCTCCTGCTCGCCCTGCGCCGACACCAAGCTCTGCGGCGTCGGCGCGGACTGCATCAGCAAGGTCTGCTCGACCTTCTGCCGGGCCCCGACCTGCGCCGACGGCGTGCAGAACGGCACCGAGACCGACCTCGACTGCGGGGGGAGCTGCAGCAACAACAAGAAGTGCGCGGATGAGATCGGAAGA
>JAVEVO010000006.1:0-90308 GCA_034005005.1 Myxococcota bacterium | reverse complement strand
AGGGAGGCCTTGGCACAACTCCCCGCACGAAAAGAATTTTCTCGCAGAGCCGCAGAGCCGCAGAGGGTTCTGCCAGCTGAGCACTTTTCTCTGCGGACTCTGCGGCTCTGCGAGAGATTTTGCAGCTCGAGCCGGGTACGGGAGGAGATTGGCAAGGAAGCCGCTCACTCGGACCGGCTGCACCCAGGTCAGTCCGTACCAGGGGCTGGTCGGGTCTTGACGGTCGGAGGTGACGTGCTGGGACGCTAGGCGCCGGTGCCCTTCGCGATCCGCCGCTGCAGTTGCTCGAGGTCGAGCTGCAGCTCGGGGAGGTCGGGGAGGAGCTCCTGGATGCGCTGGCACGCGGCGATGACCGTGGTGTGGTCCCGGCCGAAGGCGCGGCCGATCTCCGGGTAGGAGTGCGCGAGCAGGGTGCGGGCGAGGTACATGGCAAGCTGCCGGGGACGTGCGACCGTGCGCTGCCGGCGATCGCCCTTGAGGTCGGTCGGCTTGAGCTGGTAGTGCTCGGCGACGAGGCGGATCAGCTCCTCGGTGGTGACCGGACGCTGGCTGGGGAGCTGGCCCTTGAGCACCTCCCGGGCGTAGGGCAGGGTGACCGCCTGACCCGAGATGCTGGCGTAGGCGATCAGCCGGGTGAGGGAGCCCTCCAGCTCCCGGATGTTGCTGCGGAAGCCGTTGGCGAGGAAGAGCGCGACCTCGTCGGCGAGCTGGAAACCCTCCTGCTCCGCGAGCTTGTGGAGGATGGCGATGCGGGTCTCGAGCTCCGGGGCCTGGATGTCCGCGAGCAGCCCCCAGGTGAAGCGGCTGCCGAGACGCTCGTCGAGCTTGTCGATCTCCTTGGGCAGCCGGTCGCAGGTCATGACGATCTGCGCGCCCCGCTGGTAGAGCGCCTCGAAGGTGTGGAAGAACTCCTGCTGGGTCTGCTCCTTGCCGCTCATGAACTGGACGTCGTCGAGGAGGAGCAGATCGCACTCCTCCCGGTAGAACCGGCGGAAGTGGTCCATCCGCTGGTTGCGGATGCTGCCGGTGAAGTCGTTGATGAACCCCTCGGTGGAGTGGTGGACCACCCGTCGAGTCGGATCCTGGCGCAGGATCTCGTGGGCCACGGCCTGCAACAGGTGCGTCTTGCCCAGCCCCGAGCTGCCGTAGAGGAACAGGGGGTTGTAGAGCTTGCCCGGGCTGCGCGCCACGCCGACCGCGGCCGCATGGGCCATCTGGTTCGACGTGCCGACCACGAAGCTGTCGAAACGGTACCGGGGGTTGAGGCGCCGATCGCTGCCGGAGGACGGCGTGGCGTCGAGCTCGACCCGGGGCGGGCTCGACGTCCGGGGGGCGGTCCCCGCGGTAGACCGCACGCTGGCCGGGACCTCCGGGGCCGGGAGCAGGGGTCGGCTCGGGCGGGGGAGGCTGGCCGCGGGGGCCGGCGGTCGGCGGTCGGCGGCGATCGCGGGGCGCTTCCGGCCGGGCGGATCGCGCACGACGACCTCCACCTGGACGTGGATTGACTGGCCGGCCTGGTGGGCGAGCTCCTCGTGGAGCAACGCGAGGTAGTGCTCGCTGATCCAGTCGCGCTGGACCCGGCCGTTCACCTGCAGCGTGATGCTGCCGGAGGCCGGATCCGGCTCGGTGCACACCACCGAGCGGACCAGATCACCGAAGTGCTCGGCCGGCAGCCGTCGGCTCAGCGCATCGAGGGTCTTGTTCCACAGGTCGTGCATCTAGCGCATCGATCCTCGCGTTCGTCCACAGGTCGTCACTATCGCAACCCACCGGATTCTCGAAGAAAAAGCGAACAAACCCCAGCTCGTCCACAGGACTGTGGAGGGTCTCTTCTCGGCTACTCTGGAAATTGCCGGGGCTTGATGAACGCTCCGAAGCTCCCTGCGTCCCCGGTTCTCCCTGACCGCAGCCCGTACCCGGTGCTGCTCGGGGAACGGTTGCTGGTGCGCCTCCCGGCTGACGAGAGGCACCGTAGCAGACGCCTCTGGGGGCTGCAAGGACAAGAAATGGGCGCCCGGATGATCCGCCGGAGATCTCACGGGATCTTTTTTTCGCGGCCCGCGCGGCCGGGAGTCCGCTCCGCCAGCCGACTTCCGAACATTTCGGAATCTGGGCCTTTTCCCGCGACGCGGTCCGCAGTGACCCCGTCGGGGGGGGCGGCCCCGATTCCTTCCTTGACGATCCTCGATCCCCGTGCCAGATTTCCACCCCTTGTCCAGCCGGCAGTGCTCCTGTCGGCCCTGTCTAGATCGTGACTCCTGAGGAGGGTGCCGTGAAGCGCACGTTTCAGCCGAGCAACAAGAAGCGCAACCGCACGCATGGCTTTCTGGCGCGGATGAGCACTCGGGGCGGTCGACTGGTCATCAAGCGGCGCCGCCAGAAGGGTCGCAAGCGGCTGAGCGTCAGCTCTCCTCGCTGACGTCCCACGCAGCCTCCTCACGGCAGCGGTCCGGTGGGGTGCCCGTTGAGCGCTGGCTCCTCGCAGCCGGAAGCCCCCAACGGCCTGGCTCGTGCCTGGCGTCTCCTTCACCGACAGGACTTCCTCAGGGTGCAAGGCCAAGGCCAGAAGCTGGTCTTCGAGCACTTCCTGATCTTCGCGCTGCCGAGCGGCCGGCCCCGGGCACGGCTCGGGATCACGGTGAGCCGCAAGGTCGGCAACGCCGTGGTCCGCAATCGCGTGAAGCGCCTCGTGCGCGAGGTCTTCCGCCAGGAGAAGCTCTGCTTCCCAGCCGGCCAGGATCTCGTGGTGCTCGCCCGCCGGTCTGCGGCTACGGTGACCTTTGCCCAGGTCCAGGACGAGTTGCGCCGCTGGCGTCGGCTCTTCGAGCGTGCGGCCCAACGTCGAGCCGGACCGCCGTGGCGGCTCCCGGAGACCGGAGGGACCACCTGATGCGCTTCGGGCTCGGCCGGCTCTACCACTGGCTGCGCCTCGGGCTCGGGGGGCTGCTGATGCTCCTCGTCCGGCTGTACCAGCTCGTCATCTCACCCTTGCTGCCGCCGGCGTGTCGCTTCACGCCGACCTGCTCGAGCTATGCCCTCGAGGCCCTGCGGCTGTACGGTCCCTGGCGCGGGACCTGGCTGTCGGTCCGCCGACTGGGCCGCTGCCACCCCTTCCACGCCGGCGGCTACGACCCGGTGCCGCATCCCCCATCGCCCTCCGAGGAGCAGCCCTGACCATGGAAAAACGCTCACTGATCACCATCGGCGTCGCGCTGGGCGTCTTCATGCTGTGGATGCTCCTGTTCCCCGACGCCTGGCAGGCTCCGCCGCCGGCGGCCCCACCGGCGGCCGCCCCGACGAGCCCCGCCGCCTCGCCCCCGGCGGCCCCGCCGCCCGCGTCACAAAACATGCTGCCGGCGTCGCCCAGCACGCCGCCGGCGCCGGGCACACCAGCGCTCACGCCGCCGCCCGCGTCCCCCCTCGCGGTCGCGCCACCGCCTGCAGCCTTCGGGCGGCCCGCGGAGCAGGTCGTCGTCTTCGAGGAGCCGGGACTGCGCCGCCTCGAGCTGTCGACCTGGGGAGCACGGGTCCGCTCCTACCAGCTCCTCGATCCGCAGTACCGCAGCGGCGACGAGCAGCGCAACCTGATCGACATCGTCAAGGGCTGGTTCGGCGACCCCGTCCCTCCCCCCGGCGCTCCCCGGCCCCTGGAGCTCGTCACCGCCCAGGAGGAGCCGTACTGGCCCCTCGGCCTGGCCTTGCCTCGCTCCGGGCTGGAGCTCACCGGCCGGGAGAGCTACGACCTGGTCGCCCAGGGGTCGGATCGCGCCCTCTTCCGCTACCGGGATCCCTCTGGCCGCGTGCAGATCGACAAGGAGTACCGTCTGCGGGCCGGCTCGCACTTCTTCGACCTCTTCGTGCGGATCCACAACCTCGGGAGCCAGCCGCTGCCCGAGCTGACGACCCTCAACACCTCGGGGCGCCAGGACCCGAAGGCCGGCGATCCGGGCCTCCTCACCGGTCCGGGCAACCTCCAGCGGGGCGTCTGCTACGTGCGCCAGGAGGTGATCCGCACCGCCGTCCGGGAGGTGCCCCCGACCGGCCAGGTCGAGGCCGGCGAGGTGCTGTGGGCGGGCGCGGACACGACCTACTTCCTGCAGGCCATCCTCCCCGACGGCCCTTCCCGGGATGGCCTCGACCCCCAGGTCTGCGCCTTCTTCCACGAGGGGGACCTGCTCAACTCGGTGTACACCTCCGCACCCCGGGAGGTCTTGCCGGGGAGCTCGGTGCAGCGCCACTTCACGATCTACTTCGGACCGAAGAGCTTCTACCAGCTCAAGGACGCCGGTCGCGAGCTCCAACGGGCCGTGGACTTCAGCCCCAACTTCTTCTTCTTCAAGATCGACTCGTTGCGGTACATCTGCGAGCCCATGCTCTGGCTGATGCAGACGTTCCATGGCTGGACGGGCAACTGGGGTCTGGCCATCATCCTGTTGACGGTCTTCGTGAAGATCCTCCTCTTCTATTTCAACCAGAAGTCGTTCGAATCCATGAACGCGATGGCCCAGCTCAAGCCAGAAATGGAAGCTCTGCGGGCAAAATGTGGTGATGATAAGCAGAAGCTGAACCAGGAGATGATGGATCTCTACAAACGCCACAAGATAAATCCGATGGGTGGCTGTTTGCCGATGCTATTGCAGATGCCGATCTACATCGCCCTCTATCAGACGATCTTCAGCACGGCAGAGCTCTACAAGGCCGAATTCTTTCTGCATATTCAGGATCTTACTGCTCCCGATCCCTACTTCGTGATGCCAATCCTCCTCGGCGTCTTCACGTTCATCCAGCAGAAGATCATGCCCACCGCGACCGACAATCAGCAGCAGAAGATGATGATGTACATGATGACCTTCCTCTTCCCGGTCATGATGCTGTTCCTCCCCGCGGGGCTCGTCCTGTACATCCTCGCCAACTCCGTGCTGACCATCGGCCAGCAGGCCCTGATCCGGCGCCGCCGGACGGCCCGCGCATGAGCACCGACCTCTCCCTCTTCGCCCAGCGGGCCGAGCAGGCCACCCGGGAGATCCTCGTGCGCATGGGCGTCGTGGCCCTGCTCACGGTCCGGGAGAGCGCGGACGCCACCCTGATCACCATCCACACCGCCGACAGCGGCCTGCTGATCGGCAAGCAGGGTGCGACCCTCAACGCCCTGCAACTGCTCATCGGGCTGATCGCCGCCCGGGGCGGTCTGCGGGGCAAGGTGATCCTCGACACCGAGGGCTACCGTCACCGGCGGCAGGCCTCCCTCGAGGCGACCGCCCAGCGGGTCGCGGACAAGGCCCTGCTCACCGGCCGGATCATGGAGATCCACACCATGTCCAGCTACGAGCGGCGGATCATCCACCTCACCCTCGCGGAGGTGCCCGGCGTCACGACGCGCAGCGAGGGGGAGGGCCCGCAGCGGCGGTTGCTCGTCATCCCCACGGCCCACGCGGCCGCGAGCTCGCCCGCGGCGCCGGCGTCGTCCCCGGCGGAGGAGCCGTAGCCGCCCGCCGGCTCCCCGGGCGCCCTCGCGCGACACCCCGGAAATCTCCTGGAATTTCGAGACAATACAAGTTGTCGGCCGCCTTTACTCCCGCCCGCCGTTGTGCTATCTAGGGAGGCTCGGCCGCGGGTGCGTCCCGGGGCCGCAGTAGCGCCAGAGGGAGCTGGGAGGCCAAAGGCTTGAGCACTCAGGACGGAGAGACTCCGGACAACAGCTACGGTGCCGATCAGATCCAGGTCCTCAAGGGGCTGGACGCCGTACGCAAGCGGCCCGGCATGTACATCGGCGACACCGATGACGGCACCGGGCTGCATCACATGGTGTTCGAGGTGGTCGACAACGCCATCGACGAGGCCCTCGCGGGTTTCTGCGATGCGGTCGACGTGAAGATCCACCTCGACGGGTCCGTGGCCGTCGTCGACAACGGGCGGGGGATCCCGACGGACCTCATCGCCAGCGAGGGGCGCTCCGCGGCCGAGGTCGTCATGACCGTGCTGCACGCGGGCGGTAAGTTCAACAACCACAGCTACAAGGTCTCCGGCGGGCTGCACGGCGTCGGCGTGTCCGTGGTCAACGCCCTCTCCGAGGTGCTCGAGCTCGAGATCCGGCGCGACGGCCGGGTCTGGATCCAGACCTATCGTCGCGGCGAGCCACAGGCCCCCCTGCGGGACGTCGGTCCGACCACCCGCACCGGCACCTCGGTCCGCTTCAAGCCCGACGACACGGTGTTCACCAACACCCAGTTCTCCTTTGACATCCTCTCCCAGCGGCTGCGTGAGGTGTCCTTCCTCAACGCTGGCGTGCGCATCGTCATCGACGACGAGCGGGACGGCAAGCACGAGGAGTTCCTCTACCACGGCGGGATCCGCAGCTTCGTCGAGCACATCAACCGCAGCAAGACCACGCTCAACAGCACGCCGATCTTCCTGTCCGAGGAGCGGGAGAACGTCCAGGTCGAGACCTGTCTGCAGTGGAACGACAGCTACAACGAGGCGGTCTACTGCTTCACCAACACGATCCGCAACCGGGACGGCGGCACGCACCTTGCGGGGCTGCGGGCCGCGCTCACTCGGACCCTCAACGGCTACGCGAGCGAGAGCGGAAAGTTCAAGAACTTCAAGGGTTCGCTCTCGGGGGACGATATCCGGGAGGGGCTGACCGCAGTGCTCTCGGTGAAGACGCCGGACCCGAAGTTCTCGTCCCAGACCAAGGACAAGTTGGTCTCCTCCGAGGTGAAGGGGGTGGTCGAGGGGATCGTCGCCGACCGCCTCCGGGAGTGGCTCGAGGAGCACCCCATCGAGGCCCGGGCGATCGTCGAGAAGGCCGTGGAGGCCTCCCGGGCCCGGGATGCGGCCCGTCGCGCCCGGGAGCTGGTCCGGCGCAAGGGGGCGCTGGAGGTCGCCGGGCTGCCGGGCAAGCTCGCCGACTGCCAGAGCAAGAACCCGGAAGAGTGCGAGCTGTACATCGTCGAGGGCGACAGCGCCGGCGGCTCGGCCAAGCAAGGCCGTGATCGGCGGTTCCAGGCGATCCTGCCCATCCGCGGGAAGATCCTCAACGTCGAGAAGGCCCGCTACGACAAGGTCCTCGCCAGCCAGGAGATCGCCACGATCGTCACGGCGCTGGGCACCGGCATCGGCACGGAGGACTTCGACATCTCCCGTCTGCGCTACCACAAGATCGTCATCATGACCGACGCCGACGTGGACGGCTCCCACATCCGCACCCTGCTGTTGACCTTCTTCTTCCGACACATGCCCGTGCTGATCGAGAAGGGCCACGTCTACATCGCCCAGCCGCCCCTGTTCCGCGTGAAGAAGGGCAAGGCGGAGCGCTACATCCACACCGAGACCGACCTCGACGAGCACCTGCTCGAGCTGGGCGTCGCCGAGTCCCAGGTCCTCCCCACGGACAGCAGCAGCGGTCCCCTGATCAAGGGCGAGTACCTGCGCAACGTCATGAAGCGGCTGCTCGAGGAGCGGCGGGTCCTCGACCGGATGGCCCTGCGCTACGACCCCCGGGTGGTCGACCTCGCCCTGCGCGGGTTCGGGCTCGTCGAGGAGATGCTGCGGGACCGGGCGCTGCTGACCACGGCCCTGGAGCGGGTCCCCGAGCTCGCCCCCCGGCTCCACCCCGAGCTCGCCCACGCCCCCCTCGAGATCGAGCCGGACGAGGAGGAGACTTGGCGGGTCCGGGTGACCACCCGCATCGACGGCGCGGCCCGGGAGACCCTGCTCAACCTGGCCCTGGTCCGCTCCGGCGAGTACCGGCGGCTCCAGGAGAACCTGCGGTTCTTGCAGGGGGCCGGCCCCGGACCCTGGGCCCTGACTGTCGGCAGCACGGTCTTCGAGGCCCGGGACCTGCGGGACGTCGTCGGCCCGATCCTCGCGGCCGGCCGCAAAGGGCAGACGATCCAGCGCTACAAGGGTCTGGGCGAGATGAACCCGGAGCAGCTCTGGGAGACGACCATGTGCCCGGACAACCGCACCATGCTCCAGGTGCGGGCCGACGAGGCGATCAAGGCCGACGAGATCTTCACGATCTTGATGGGCGATGACGTGGAGCGCCGCCGGCTCTTCATCGAGCAGCACGCGCTCGAGGTGCGCAACCTCGACATCTGAGCCCGATCCGGCGGTCCGGGGCCGGACGCGCGGCCGGCCACGCGCCCAGGCAGGTGGAATGGCGGTAGTCGGCGCAGATCAGCTCAGCTTCGTCTTCCTGGTCGGGCAGTACTACCTCGCGCTCAAGGGCCGTGGGCTCGTCCTCTCGGCCGCGGAGCTCGCCCTGATCCAGACCTGGGAGCAGAGCGGCGCGCCCCCGGGGATCGTCTGTGCCGGCATCCGGGAGGCCTTCACGAGCTATCACCGCCGGCACGGGGCCACCCCCCGCCGGCCCGCCTCCCTCGCCTACTGCCGCAAGGCGGTGGCCCGGGCGCTGGCCGTCTGGCAGGAGGGCCAGGTCGGCGGCCGGAGAGAGCCGTCATGACCTGTCCCCTGTGTCTGGACTTCCAGCTCGTGACCACGGACACGCCCCAGGGGGCACGCGCCGAGCCGTGCCCACGCTGCGTCGGCGTCTGCGGGAGCTGCCAGGGCAGCGGCTATGTCCTGCGACGGTCCCCGGACGGCTACACCGACCTCGTGCCCTGTAGCTGCCGCAAGGTCGGCCGGCGAGCCGACCTCTACAACGCGGCCGGCCTCCCCGGCCGGTTCCACCGGGCCAAGCTGTTCAACTTCGAGGAGCGGGTCGAGGATCACGCGGCGATCCTCGAGTACCTCGACGGCTGGGCGCGGGAGTTCCGTCCGGGGATCGAGGGGATCCTCTTCTTCGGCCCGACGGGGATCGGCAAGACCCACCTGATGGCCGCCCTGGTCCGCCACGTCACCCTGGTCCTGTCCTCGCCGGCTCGCTTCGTCGACTTCTTCCAGCTCCTCGCGCGCATCCGCGAGGCCTACTCCACGGGTCGCAGCGAGATGGCCCTGCTCGGGCCGCTCTTGGACACGCCGCTGCTGGCCATCGACGAGCTGGGCAAGGGCAAGGCCGGGGACTGGGAGCGGGGGGTGCTCGACCAGCTCATCAGCCACCGCTACAACAACCAGCTCACCACCCTGTTCACCACGAATCACCCGCTGGAGCCCGACCCCGCGGAGAAGAGCCTCGGCGGCCGGCTGGTGCTCCGCTCCCCCGAGGACCTGGAGAAGGTGCTCGGCACGCCGCCCCTCGAGGAGCGGGTCGGGGTCCGCATCTACAGCCGGATCCGGGAGATGTGCCGGCCCATCGCGCTCCGGGGCGCGGACGACATCCGCACCAGCGTGCTGGCGCGCCCGCCCCTGCGGGGGGAGGGGTAGGAGCCGGTCGTCGAGGGAGGGGACCCGGGCCGGGCGCCCGCGCGGGGCTCAGCCGGGGATGACGGTCAGCAGGTACTCCGCGAAGCGGTAGCCGATGAAGGAGAGCAGCCGCAGCTCTTCCTCGGAGAAGGACGTCCCGTCCTGACGGTTGAGGAGCTCGATGGCCCCGTAGACGCGTCCGCGGCTGAGGATCGGCGCGGCCATGATCGTGTGCACCTCGTGGCCGAGGGACTCGCTGATCCGGGAGAAGAAGCGGGGATCGCTCTTGACGTCGATGACCGCCAGGCAGGTCCCCTCGGCTGCGCAGAAGCCGACGATCCCCTTGCCGATGGGCACCCGGAAGGCCAGCACCTCCTTGGCCTTCGGACCGCGGGCCGCGGCGAAGTAGAGGTCCTCCCGGTTGACGTGGGTGAACAGCACGGACCCCGACTCGCAGGGCACCCAGCCCATGGCCAGATCGAGGACGTGGCCGGCCGCGCCCTGCAGGTCCCGGCCGAAGCGGCTGACGCCGTCCACGGCGCGCTGCACCTCGGGGAGGAGCTGGTCCAGCGGCCCCGCCGCGAGGGGGCGGGCGGCCCGGGCCGCGGGCAACTGCGGCGGGCTCGCCTCGGCCTCCTCGACCACCCGGCCCGGCAGGGCCATCCCCGGCGAGGAGGGGACCAGGCTCAGCTCGGCCTGGCGGGCGTCGCCGACCTCCTCGGGGGCCGGTCGCGCCCGGGGCGGCGCGGCGGCTGGCGGGCTGCCGTCCGGGACCGCACCGCACTCCCGGAGGAGGAAGGTCCGGTTGTGCCGCGGGTCGCGCACCACGAAGGAGCCGTTGGGCATGACCTCGCAGACGGCCGAATCCACGGCCTGGCCATCCTCACCCAGCTTCAGCAGCCCGGACTTGAGGGCGTTGATCCAGGTGTCGGCCTCCAGCAACAGCCGGAGCCAGACGTCTTTCTTGCCGATCCGGGGAACGTAGACCTCGAACCGCATGGCCTCCTCCTCTCGGGACTCAGCGAACGAGCCCGTCGTAGCGCACGGCCATCTCCGGGCTGATGCGCAAAAACTGGACGTTCTTGCTGCTGGGGACGTGCCCGGGGAGGTCGGCCAGCAGTTCCAGCTCGACTCCTTGCTTGCGGGCGGTGTCCTGGGCGAGGGTCTGGGCCTGCTCCGCGGTGACCTGCTCCGGGAGCTGGAAGCTGCTGACCTCGCCCAGGCCCACCAGCACCTCGAAGCCGCCAGTGGCGTCGACCGTCACCGCGCCGCCGCCCACCAGCACCCCCGCCCCCGGGCGCGTCCGGCCTCGGACCAGCAGCTCGCCGGCCGCGGTCACCGTCAGGGCCGCGGTGGGCTGCTCCACGGCCAGGGGCGTCACGGGGAGGGGGACCGTCACCGTGTGCTGTCCCTCGAGGGTCGTGCCATCGGCCCGGACGATGCGTACTGGCACCGGGTAGACCGCGGTCGTGCCTTCCAGCTCGTCCACCCGGGCGTAGAGCTCCGCGAGGGCGACCCGGGCCGTGGCCGTCGTGCCGCTCAGCTCCTGTCCGGCGACCGTCAGCCGGTTGCCGGCCGGGAGCTGGAACTGGAGGCCGAGCAGGTAGTCGGGCGGGGTCAGGGTCGTGAGGTCCTCCTGGACCTCGTAGTCGCGGAACAGGGGCAGCTCGACGCGGGCGATGATTGCTGCCTCCCCCTGCTCCTCCTGCAGCACGAGGGTGCGCCCGCTCGGGCCCAGGGGCAGGCTCGCGAAGGGGAAGACGAAGGTCGCCTGTCGCTCCACCTCGGCCGCGAGCTGGTAGCGCTCCGCGGGTGTGCCTCCTTCGAGGAAGAGCACCGCGGGGCGGTTGACCGTGACCGTCGCCTCGACCTCGACCTGCCGCTGCGCGTAGTCGTAGCGGGCCTCGGTGTCCAGCGTCCAGGTGGCGCGGCTGCCGAGCAACAGGATGATCGTGGCGATGCCGAGCAGCAGGGAGATCGCGATGAGCACCCCGGCGATCTTGCTGTTGCGGTCGGCCGCGGTCGCCTGGTCGAGGAGGTCTTGCTCGTCGAAGTCCCCCGAGCTCTCGGGGAGGGGCGTGAGGCTGCCGCCGTCGCGGGGCTCGCGGGGTTCGCGGGGCTCACGGGGCGACAGGGGGAGCCCGACCAGGGCTGGTCGCTTCTCGGGAGAGGATGGCGCCATGTTGCTCCTTGCCACGCGTCGAGGAGTCCATAGATAGCACGAAACGTCCCGGGAAGCACCTGCTACCGGCGCTGGCGAAACCTGCCGGGGCACTGCCGTTCGTGGAAGCCGGGAGTCGTCGGGCATCCTCCTCCGCGGTCGTCTCGGCAGCAGCCGCGGTCGTTCGAGCGCACGCGGCCGGCGGGCGATCCTGGGGGCGTCGGCCCCGACGGGGACTCAGACCGTGTACGTCACGCCCTGCTCGATGATCGTCAGCGGCCGCTGGAGGGCCTCGAGCTCCTCCACGATCTCGTCCCAGTGGGGCGGCTTGAGGTGGTAGACGAGGATCCGCGCCGGTCGCTGCAGCTTGGCGAGCTCCCGGTCCAGGTCCCGTGGCGTCAGGTGCTTGCTCACGGTGGCGAGCCGCTGGAGCCGGTTGGGGAAGCTGCACTCCACCAGCAGCGTGTCCAGCCGCTCCACCCGGTTGGCGAAGTCCCAGAGGGTGTCGTTGGGGGCCATGTCCGCGCCGTACAGCAGCCCCACCTGGCCGTCGTCGATGTGGAAACCTTGGCAGGGCACCGTGTGGGGCACGGGCACGGGCGTCACCGTGAGGTGGTCGATCGGGGCCGCCACGTAGGGCGGCAGGGGGGTGATGTCGTAGACGGGCAGCCGGGGCGAGGCCATGTCGGGCCAGATCACGTCGTTGAAGACGTGCCGGCGCAACGCGGCCACGACCTCCTCGCTGCCGTGGATCCGGATCGGGGACGACAGGTGATCGAAGACGTTCTCGGCCAGGTAGGTCAAGGAGGCGCAGTGGTCCGCGTGGCTGTGCGAGATCAGCACGTGCCGCAGCCGCACCTGCTCGCCGAGGGTCAACCCGGTGGACAGGCTGCCCGCGTCGAGCGCGATCGTGCCGTCCACGAGGAAGGCGGTGGACCGGCAGCCCGGTAGCTCACCGCCATACCCACCGACAACCCGCAGCTTCATTCGTCTCCGCCCTTGCTGGGAACCTCCGGCGGCGTCCATCCGGAGAGTCGCCGACTCGGATCCTGGCAACCTGTACCATGGTCCAGGGACGGCTGCAACGATCCGCGGGTCCGGGAGGGCCGTCCCTTCAGGGAAGTGGCTGGGGATACTGGACCTGGATCTCGTGCCGACCAGCGGTCAAGGGCAGCAGCAGGGTGTTGCCCCGCCGCAGCCAGCTCTCGGGAGGCAGCACCGTGCCGTCCAGCTCCAGCCGGATCGCCCCGACGCCCCGGGTGCGGGCCGACAGGGCCAGGGTCTGGCCGTCCTCGGTCGCCTCGGCCTGGCAGGTGAGCAGCCCCCGTTCTTCATCCCACTGCTGCCGCAGCGGGGAGCGGAGCCGCCGGGTGTAGTGGCCGAGGTAGCGGTCGAGGGGCAGCAGCAGGTGCTCGTGGCGGCGCGCGGCCTCGGGCAGGCCCAGCCAGGCCTCCATGGGCTCTTCCCCCGGGCTGCGGGCCATGAAGTCGGTCCGCAGCAGGCCGACGACGAGCTGATGGTCACCCTGGCGGCTGCCGCGCAGCAGCGCGTCCTGCCGCGCCCGGTCGTAACGGCCATCGTTGCGGAACAGGTAGGGGATCTCGTACAGGCGGAAGGGACGCCCGCTTCCGTCCAGGGGGTGGAAGGGCAGGCCGGTGCCGAACAGGTAACCGAAACGGTCGGCGTCGCTGGGCCCGTAGGAGGAGTCGGCCGAAAACCCGGCCTGCTCGAGGATGCGGAAGCTGCGCGCGAAGTCGCGGTCCCAGACGCCGCCCAGGCTGCGTGCCAGGCCCGCCGGTCCCTCGGCCGTGGCCGGCCGGGGCAGCAGCGCCGCTCGCTGCTCCTGCAGGGTCGCCGCGCGCCAGCAGGGCTGGATGGGGCCCAGCCCGCACGGCACGCGCCAGTTTTCGCCATCCAGGCCGCGCACCCAGCTCAGGCCCAGGGTGTCGGGGGCGGCGAGGAGGGGAAGCTGCGCCGGAGTCAAGCGCAGCCCGGACACGAAGAGGGTCCCGGGCAGGTTCCGCTGCCGGTCGTAGCGGGTCATCCAGCCGGCCGCGTTCCCGAAGCCGGCCTCCTCGTAGGTCGCGCAGGCGACGCCGGCCGCGCCTTCCGGGAAGGGCCACCAGCGGGCGAGGGGCGTCAGGGCCTCGATCCGGGAGAGCAGCTCCCGTTCCAGATGGTCCGCCGCCGGCGAGAGGACCTCCGGGGTCATGACCGCGGCGAGGTCCGCGGTGAACAGCCGCTCCGGGGGCAGCTCGGGGAGGGGGCCGGGGCCCTGCCTCTCGGCGGGCCGGGAGCGCTGCTCCGGGCGCCGCGGGGCGGGCAGGGACCAGCCTTGCTGGAGCCGGACGAGCTGGGCCGCAAAGCTCTGGTCCAAAAGGACCACTCCGAGCGGATCGGCCGGGAGGATCGCTTCAGCAGGCGGGGTCTCGGCCACGACGACGCCGCCGCTCGCGACGACGCTCTCCAGGAGCAGCCGCCCCGTGGCATCGAGCCCGGGCCAGGCGCTGCGGCTGACCACCAGCACACGGACGCCCTGCGGGAGCTGGGCCGGGTCGCTCAGCCGGCCGGGCTCGAGCACCGTGAGCAGCCCCAGCTCTTGCTCGAACCAGTTGATCCAGGCGAAGGACCAGTCCCGGCCGGGCAAGGGGCCGGTGGCCTGGCGGTCCACCACGGAGGCGTCCACCAGCAGGACGAAGGGCCCGGGCTCCTCGTCGAGGCCGGCGCCTGGCAGGGAAGGCGGGACCCCGAGCTCGGGGCGGACCTGCTCCAGGGGATGGAGCTGCAGGTAGAGCAGCAGCGCGGCGAGCCCGAGCACCCCGAGCAGCCCCAGGTCCAGGCGCCAGCCCTTCATGGCGCCCCCAGGTATTCGATCAGCACCGTGCTCGTGCCCCGGGGGAGGTTCAGCAGCAGCAGGTCGCCGCCGGGCGCGGCCAGCCGGCGCGGGGTCACGGGGAGGGAGCCGATCTCCACCGGGCCGGCGGGGCGGCCAGCCCACTGTGCGGGCAGGGCCAGCGTCTGGCGGTCGCCCGCGGCCTTGGCGGTGACCATCAGCATGGTCCCATCGAAGGTGCTGCTCAGGCTGCCGGCGCGCCGGGTCGTCAGGAACTGGTCGTAGCTCGCCAGGTCCGTCACCCAGAGGCCCAGGCGTCGGGCACTCGTCAGGCCGCTCCGCCAGAGCCGGTAGTGCTCTACGTCGGGATCGGTGGCGTAGGCCGCCTCCGAGACGCGGCAGGTCACTGCCTGGTGGTAGGTCTCGGCGCTCTCGCGCAGCAGCCGCTCGAGCACCTCCCGGGCCAGCTTCCGCCCCTCGAAGCTGACCACGACCGGCAGCTCCCGGAGCTCCTCGAAGGGCAGGCCGCGGGAGTCGAGGACGAGGAAGGGCAGGCCGGTGCCGAAGAGGTAGCCCTGGCCGCGGCCGCTCGCTGGTCCGTAGCTGGAGTCGATGCGGATCCCCGCGGCGGCCAGGGCCGCGAAGGGCTGCGCGTAGCCCGGTCCCCAGCGCAGGTCACGCGTCCGGCTGTAGCGCAGCGGCCGGGAGGCGAGGCTCTGCAGCCAGTCGGCCTGCTCGAGCAGCGGGAGCTGGCGCCGCAGCACCGTCAGGCCGAACACCTGCGTCGGCTCGTCGAGCGCGTCGGCACCGGACTCGAGGCTGTAGGTGAGGCCGACGGTCGCCCCCCGGCCCGGCTTCGGCGAGAGCCGCTCCATGCCCGCGGGGGTCAGGTGGGGCCCCTGGGCGAGGAACCAGGTCGCCGGGACCTCTTGCTCCTGCTCGATCTGCGCCGCCCAGAACGCCCGGTCACCCATCCCGCCCTCGTCGTGGGTCATCAGGAAGGCGCCGCTGCTGCTGTCCGGGAAGAGCCACCAGCGAGGCAAGGGCGTCGCCCCTTCCAGCAGCGTCAACAGGAAGCGCTCGAAGAGGTCCGCGTAGGGCACGGTCGCGGCCAGCAGCCGGGAGTCGGCGACCAGATCCTCCGTGCGCAGCCCGGGCCGCAGCAGCCCCGGGTAGCGGTCCTCCACGTCCCGCGTGCCGACCTTGGCCGTCCCCTGCTGCAAGGCGGTGATCTGCCGGCCGGCGTCGAAGCCGAGCGCGATCACCTGGCCGCGGCCCAGGGGGCGTCGGGTGATCACCGGCTGGCCGACCGCCTCGGCGAGCACCTCGACGTCGCCCCGGACGACCCGCAAGGGCACGTGGGTCGTCACCCAGGGCATCCCGGTCATCTCCTGCACGTTGGCCAGGCGCAGGCCGGTGAGCTCCTTCAGGGGGCGGCTGGCGCCGGCCTCCACCTCGAGCCCGGTGAGCAGCTCCCAGCGGCTGGTCGGGCGCTCCACCACCAGCACCCCGCCATCGGCGACGAACAGCTTGAGCTGCGGCAGCCACAGCTCGCTGGCGCGGACCGCGCTGCGCGTCACCACCACGACCCGGCGCCCGCGCAGGGCATCGAGCTGGAGCTCACCGGGACCGAGGACCGCGAAGCTCCCCACCTCCTGGTCGGCCAGGTTGATCCAGCCGTAGCTGAGATCCTGCTCATCGAAGCTCGGCTTGCCGCCCGAGGCGGCCACCACCTCCGCGTCGATCAGCAGCAGCAGGTCGGCCGATTCTCGCCGGTTCAGGGGGGTGCCGGCGGCCTCTTCCTCGGTGGCCGGGACCCGGATGGGGTGGTGGTGGAGCAAGGCGAGCGCGCCGCCCAGGATCAGCAGGATCAGCAGCGTGAGCTTGCGGATGCTCGTCGAACGTCTCATCGGGCTCCTGGGAGCGTCAGGCACTCCCGGGAGATACTGTACCCCGGGTCCGGAGGACCGTCGAGAAAATGTGGGTCAATAGGGGGCGGGGTGGGTGGAGGTGGTGGGGCGGTGGAGAGGAGGCGCCCGAGCCCTGAACAGTGTCGAGCACGAGCAGGAGCACGAGCACGAGCACGAATTCTGGGTGATCGTGGTTTGCTCAGCCGAGCCGAATCGAGAATTCCGGCGGGCGCATCTAGCCTTCCTGCTCCTGCAGCCAGGCCTGGGCGTCGAGCGCGGCCATGCAGCCCGAGGCGGCGGCGGTGATCGCCTGGCGGTAGCGCCGATCCTGGAGATCGCCGGCGGAGAAGACCCCCGGGACCGAGGTGCGGGTGGAGCCGGGGCGGGTGAGGACGTAGCCGTGCTCGTCGAGCTCGAGCTGCCCGTGGACCAGGGGGGAGTTGGGGGTGTGCCCGATGGCCAGGAAGAGCCCGGCCACCGGCAGCACCGAGAGCTCTCCGGAGACGACGTTGCGCACCCGCAGCCCGGTGACCCCCGACTCGCGGGTGCCGAGCACCTCGGCGACGACGCTGTTCCAGAGGAAGTCGATCTTGGGATTGGCCAGGGCCCGCTGCTGCATGATCTTCGAACCCCGCAGCTCCTGGCGGCGGTGCACGAGGGTCACCTTGCTCGCGAAGCGGGTGAGGAAGAGGGCCTCCTCGAGGGCCGAGTCCCCACCGCCGACCACCGCGATCTCCTTTCCCGAGAAGAAGAACCCGTCGCAGGTCGCGCAGGCCGAGACGCCGTAGCCCTTGAGCGCGTCCTCGCCCGGCACGCCGAGGTAGCGAGCCGAGGCGCCCGTCGCGAGGATCAGGGCCGTGGCGGTCACCGGGCCCTCGTCCGTCTCGAGGCGGAAGGGGCGCTGGCCGAGCTGCACCTCGTTGACCGCGACGTCGAGGATGCGGGCGCCGAAGCGCTCCGCCTGCTCGCGCATCCGGTTCATGAGGTCGGGCCCCTGGATCCCCTCGGGGAAGCCGGGGAAGTTCTCGACCTCGGTGGTGGTGGTGAGCTGGCCGCCGGGCTGGTAGCCCGCGATGACCAGGGGCTGGAGCTGCGCCCGGGCCGCGTAGACCGCGGCGGTCAACCCCGCCGGTCCCGAGCCGATGATCGCTAGCTGCACGTGTTCGCTGCTCGCTCCGTCCATCGTGTACACTCCTTGGGGGCGCCCGCGCGTCCGCAGTCCCACAGAGACCCCTCCGGGCCAGGCGTCGCGGGGCCGGTCCGTCCTGGTGCCCGGCGGTGGCCGATCCCGGATGGATCCTACGTGGGCCGGGTCGAGCCGACAAGCGATCGAGCCTCTCCTGGCGCCGCGAGGGAGATTCGCGACCGGAAATCTGCTAGGGTGGCCCCTGGCGATGGGCCCCGGAGGCCCCACGGAGGAGTTCCTCGATGCACAGGACCCGGTCGTTTCTTCCCGTCGTGAGTGGGGGCCGCGGCAACTGGCCGTTGCTGCTGCTGTTGCTGGCCGCCTCGATGTTGCCGGCTTGCTCGCAGAAGGACCGAGAGCGGGGCCCCGGCGAGGGCGAGGGCGAGGGCGAGGGCGAGGGCGAAGGAGAGGGCGCGGAGGGCGAGGGTGCGGAGGGCGAGGGTGCGGAGGGCGAGGGTGAGGGAGCGGAGGGCGAGGGCGAGGGTGCGGAGGGCGAGGGCGAGGGTGCGGAGGGCGAGGGCGAGGGTGCGGAGGGCGAGGGCGAGGGTGCGGAGGGCGAGGGTGCGGAGGGCGAGGGCGAGGGCGCCGAAGGCGAGGGCGAGGGCACGGCCAACACGGCTCCCCGCTGGACCGCGGTCCCGCCGCTGGAGCTGCGGGTCGGCGAGCAGAAGCTCCTCGGCCTCGATGCCTTCCTCACGGACGACCAGACCCCGGCGAGCGAGCTGACCCTCGCGGTGACGGGGGCGGTCTCCCTCGACGCCCGGATCCGGGCCGGGCACCAGCTCCAGGTCACCGCCCCCGAGGGCTTCGTCGGGCAGGAGCTGCTGACCCTGGAGGCCCTCGACCCGGGTGGGCTCTCCGCCAGCACCTCCCTGACCGTGAACGTCGCGGCGGCGCTGCGCTGCGGGGACGTGACCTTCCGCTACGACGCGCGCGGCCAGAACGTCTCCAAGGTGGTCGTCGCGGGCTCCTTCAACGACTGGGCCGGCTCGAACACCCCCCAGTTCCCGGACGCCGGTTGGGTCATGCAGGACGGTGACGGTGACGGGATCTATACCTACCAGCATCAGCTCCAGCCCGGGACCTACCACTACAAGTTCGTCGTCGTCAGCGAGGGGCAGGAGCCGGCCTGGGTGACCGACCCGCAGAACCCCGACGTCAACGTCGCGGACTTCAACAACAGCGTCCTCACGGTCGTCTGCTGCGGCGGGCCGCAGGACTTCGACTGGCGGGACACGGTCCTCTACTTCGTGATGACCGATCGCTTCTTCGACAGCGACGGGCTGGTCGATCCCGTCGCGGAGGCCAGCGCGGGCGATGCGTACAACGGGCCCTCGGCCCAGTACCACGGCGGTGATCTGGCGGGGGTCCAGGCCAAGCTCCCCTATCTACGGGATCTCGGGGTCACCGCCTTGTGGCTGTCGGCCCCCTACGAGAACCGGAACCTCGCCGGCGGGGGGATCAAGCAGGGCGATAGCCACAAGTATTCGGGATATCACGGCTACTGGCCGTCGCCCCGGGATGTCGTCTGGGACGAGGCGGGCAACCCGACCCCGACCCCGGCGGTGGAGTCGCGGATCGGTGACGCGGACGATCTCCATGCGCTCATCGACGACGCGCACAGCGGCGAATCGGCCAACGGGCATGGGATCAAGATCCTCTTCGACTACGTCATGAAGCACGTCGACATGGAGAGCGAGCTGTACGTCGCCCACCCCGACTGGTTCGCCTACCACGAGAACCAGGGGCGGTTCCGGCTCTGCGAGACCGAGGGGCTGTGGAACGATCCCTACTGGACCTACCGCTGCGCGTTCAACGACTACCTGCCCCCCTTCGACTTCGACAAGCCCGCGCCACGCGCCTGGTCGGTCAACGACGCGCTCTGGTGGGCCAAGGAGTTCGACATCGACGGCTACCGGCTCGACGCGATCAAGCACGTGCCCGATCCCTGGCTGACCGAGCTGCGACAGCGGCTGACCGCGGAGATCCCGGCGCCGGCAGGTGACCGCTTCTACCTCGTCGGCGAGACGTTCGACTACAACGACCGGGAGCTGCTCAAGAGCTTCGTCGACCCGGCGACCAAGCTCGACGGGCAGTTCGACTTCCCCTTCAAGTTCAACCTCTGCAGCGCCCTGTTCAAGAAGAGCAAGGGGCTGGACGAGTTCGCGGGCTGGGCCGGGCCCAACGACAGCTTCTACGGTGAGCGGGCGATCATGAGCACCTGGATCGGCAACCACGACATCCCCCGGGCGATCCACTTCGCCAGCCAGCAGGTGCAGGAGTGCTGGCAGGGGAGCGAGCTGTACAACTCCTGGAACGGGAACGACTACCCGCAGCCGAGCGACGCGGCTCCCTACGAGCGGCTCGGGCTCGCCTTCGCGGTCATGATGACGGGCCCCAACATCCCCCTGATCTATTACGGGGACGAGATCGGTCTGGCCGGTGGTGGCGACCCCGACAACCGCCGGGCGATGCCCTGGGACGACGGGCAGCTCAACGATGCGCAGCGCAGCCTCCGTCGCCTGGTGGGCAAGCTGGCGACGATCCGGGGGGAGAACCCGGTGCTCGGCCGGGGGGTGCGCAAGACCCTCGCGGCCGACGCCGACTCCTGGGTCTACCACATGACCGGCTGCGGGGAGGCCTTCCCCGACGTCTTCGTGGCGATCAACCGGGCGGACAGCCCCCGGACGGTGAACCTCTTCCCGGGCAGCTACACCGATCTGCTCGCGGGCGCCTCGGTCCAGGGCGGCGCCGTGGAGCTCCCGGCGCGCGGCGTCGGCGTCTGGCGGCGCGAGCCTGCCAACTGAGGCAGCGCCCGCAGGCGGGGGGCCACGCAGATGTTCGATATCGAGAATCACCTGCTGCGCGAGATCCGGGCAGCTTCCAGCGGTGCGGCCGGCCCCAAGCCGACCTTCCTGTTCCCCGAGGCCTACGACCCGCGGGTCCTGGCCGCGGCCTCCCGGCTGATCAAGGTCGCCAACGTCGTGCTCATGGCGCGGCCGGAGACGGTGCGGGAGGTCGTCGATCGGGAGGCGCCGGCCCTCGAGGGGAACCTCGAGCGGCTGCTGCTGCGGGCCCGGTGCCTGCTGCCCGAGGACGACCCCGAGCTGCTCGCGGAGCTCGCCGCGGAGCTGGTCACCGCCTCGTCGGGCAAGAAGTGGGCCCTCGGCCCGGCCGAGGCCGCCCGGCTCGTGCGCGACCCGGTGTACTTCGCCGTGCTCGCGGTGCGCCTGGGCTATGCCGACGCGGTGATCGGCGGCGTCGCCAGCACCTCCCGGGACTTCTTCTTGCCCTGCCTGCGGCTGCTGCCGAAGCGCGCCACGGTCTTCGAGACCGCCTTGTTCGCGTTGCCCGACCGGCACGACCTCGGGATCTACCGGGAGAACCTGGTCGCCTTCGCTGACGTGGCCGTCAACCCGCAGCCGGAGCCGGAGGCGCTCGCGGACATCGCGGTCGGCAGTTGCCAGATCGTGCGGGACCTGATCCCCGAGCGGGTGCTCCCCGAGATCGTCGGGGCGATCATCTCCTACTCGACGCGGGGCTCGGGCAGCGGGCCGAGCGTCGATCGGATCCGGGCCGCGGAGCAGCTTCTGCCCGCGCGGCTGGACGCCCTGGTGGCGCGTGACCCGCGCTACCGCACCATCCGCATCGAGACCGAGCTGCAGATCTCCGTTGCGATCTCCGAGTCCGCAGCCCGGGAGAAGCTGCGGGAGCGGCTGTCGCTCCACCCGGGCGCCGGTCGGGCCAACGTGCTCATCGTCCCCAGCCTCGACGTGGGCAACCTGCTGTATCACATCTATGCGACCCGCTTCCCGGAGGCGGGGCGCTGCCTGGTCATGGGGGGCCTGAAGAGCCAGGCGGTCGACCTGTCCCGCAACGCCTCGGTCCCGGACATCGTCCATGCCTCCCTCGCCCTGGCCTTGCGGCTGCGCCGCACCACCGCCTTCCGCCACACGCCCCGGGACCGATTCTTCAAGCGCCATCGCATCCTGGCCATCAACCCGACCCGGGCGGCGACCCACGTGGTCCTCTGGGACGGCTCCCTCGTCGCGGCCGAGCTGACGGTCTCCCACCCGCCCTTCGTGCCCGGACCTCGCCCGGACGGGGAGGCCGCCGCGGGGCCGCTGCCCGAGGCCGAGCGTCGCTACCGTCAGCTCCAGGAGGCCTTCCAGGCTCAAGGCGTGAGCCTGTCGCCCCTGGACGCGGTGGTCGGTCGCGGGGGACGGCTCCGTCCCCTCGAGGGCGGCACCTACCCGGTCGAGGAGGCCCTGCTGCACGACCTGGCCGTCGAGGTCGGCGGGCCGCACGTCAGCAACCTGGGCGGGCTGCTGGCCCACCTCTGCGCGCAGCCGGCGGGTTGTCCAGCCTACGTCGTCGATCCCGTGGTGGTCGACGAGCTCGATCCCGCCTTCCGGATCACCGGGCTGCCCGGGTACCCACGGGAGGCCGGCTGGCACGCCCTCGTGCAGAAGGCCGTGGCCAAGCGCTACGCCGAGGAGCACGGGCGGGAGTACCGGGAGCTCTGCCTGATCGTGGCTCACCTGGGGCGGGGGATCAGCGTCGGCGCGCACCGCCATGGCCGGGTCGTGGCCGTCAACCACGCCCTGTACGAGGGGCCGTTCTCCCTCGAGCGCGCCGGCTCCCTCGCCAGCTCGGCTCTGCTCCGGTTGGCCCGCCAGGAGGCCGACGACGGGCGGCTGGAAGAGCTGCTGCTGCGAGGCGGCGGCCTCATCGCCCACCTCGGCACCACCGACCTCGACGCGGCCTACCGGCTCGCCGCCGCCGGAGACCAGCGAACCCAGCAGGTCCTCCGCAGCTTCGCGCAGGGCATCGCCGCGGAGATCTGCGCGCGCCTGCCCTGGTTCGAAGGCCGGCTCCCCGACCGGGTGCTGCTCACCGGCGAGTGCTCCGCCAGTCCGCAGCTCGTGCAACAGCTCGGCCGGCTGCTCGAGCCCCTCGGGCTCAGCCTGAAGGTCTACGCCGGCGATCAGGAGATGGCCGCCTTGCGGGACGGGGCCTTGCGCGTGCTCAAGGGCGTCGAGCGACCGCGCGAGTACCTCGAGTCCGTCCGAACCCACGCTCGTCCGTAGCCTCCCCCGGCGCCGGAGGGCCCGGCGCCGGAGGGGGGACCGTGAATTTCTAGACCAAAAGGACCCGGGACTAGTTCTTCTTCTCTGGGTCGCCGAGGGCCGTGGCCTGGATCCTGGCCAGCCGGGCAACCAGGGGATCGGCCTTCACGGGCTTCGGCGGTGAGGGCGCGGTCTCCGCGGGCGAGGCCGCGGTCGTGTCCGAGAGCGCGGGGGCGGCCGGGGCAGCCTCCGCGGTCGGCGGCGGGGCCGCGGGGGGGGTGTCGAGCCGTTGCTGGGCCTCGGCCGCGGCGAGCCGGACCCGGGGGTATGGGTCCTGGAGCAGCCGCTCGAGCGCCGGCCGGGCGCGTGGATCGCCGATCCGGCCGAGGGCCTCGGCGGCGCCGGCCCGCCAGGCGGCGGCCGTCGGGTCGTCACCGGGGTCGGTGGTCAGGTGCAGCAGCAAGGGCACGGCGGCCTGGCCGACCTCCGCGACCCGCCCCCAGGCCTCGACCGCGATGCGCTCGCTGGCGAGCAGGTGTTCGGCCGAGGGTGGGCGGCCGAGGGCCGTGAGCGCCTCGCGACAGGCCCGGCGCACCTCGCCCCAGGCATCGCCCAGTCCACCCAGCAGGGTCTCCTCGGCGATCGGGTCGCCGATCCGACCGAGGGCCGCGGCCGCGGTCGCCCGGACCGTGGGCTCGCTGGCCTGACGGACCAGCTCCTGCAAGGGGGGCAGGGCGGCGGTCCGCCCCGGGGCGCCGAGCGCGGCGATCGCGGCCAGCCGGACCGTGGGCTCCTCGTCCGTGAGCCGGGCCACGAGCGCGGGGACGAGGTCGTTGTCCCGGGACTGGCCGAGCAACCGGGCCGTCTCGGCCCGCTGCCGGGGCGTCCCCGTGGCGAGCACCTCGAGCAGGCGGGGTCGGGCGCTCTCGAGGAAGCCCTCCTGGAGCAACTCCCGGGCCGTCGCGGCCACGGCCTCGTCGTCGAGCAGCGCGATGAGCCGCTCCCCCAGCTCGGGCGTGGGACGGGCCGCGAGGGCCCGGATGGCCTTGATCCGCAGGGGCGGCTCGGGATCCCGGCTCGCCTGGAGCAGCCCGGCGTCGCCCGCCGCGCCGAGCTGGACGAGGGCCTCGATGGCGCCGTGGCGGCGCGCGGCCTGGGGCTCGTCGAGGACGAGCAGCAGCTCGGGGAGCGCGGCCGCGCCGAACTGCACCAGCACGTCCCAGCGGCCCCGGGTCGTCCAGTAGGGGAGCCAGCGGTGGTCCTCCGCCGGCGAGTCACCCAGGCGTTCGAGGGCCTCGGCCACCACGATCCGGCAGTCCCGGTCCGTCTCCTGCTCGAGGGCTTGCCGGAGTCCGGCCCGCCCACGGGGGTCGGTGAGGCCGCCGAGGGCCTCGGCCGCGACCCGGCGTCGGGCCGGATCCTCGCTCTGGCTCAGGGCCGTGAGCAGCCGGCGGACCTGGTCGGCGTCGGGCTCGCCCGGGATCTCCCAGGAGGCGGGACCCGTGAAGTAGGCGTAGGCGGCGTCCTCGCGCCGGTTCCGCCAGCCGACGGGCTGCCAGCCGAGGCGGCCCATGGCCGCGGCCGCGTGGCGGCGAACCTCCGCCCGCTGATCCTGGAGCAGCTCGAGCAAGGGCTCGACCGCGGCGAGCTGTCCCAGCGCGGCCAGGGCGTCCATGGCCTGGAGCTGGCGGTCGACGTCGTGCTCCCCGAGGATCTCGACGAGCCGGGGGAAGGCCCCGCCGAGCTGCCGGAGGCCTACCAGGCCGAAGGCTGCGGTCGCCACCTCGGGGGCGGGGTCGTCGAGCGCGGCGATCAGCAGTCGTTCTCCGATGGGGCCGGCGAGGACGGCCATCGCCTGCAGGCAGGCGATGCGGACCTCGGGCTGGACGCTGCCGTAGCAGGTGACCAGGGGCGCCTCGGCCCGCAGGTCGCCGATCTCGCCCAGGGCCGTGGCCGCCGCGCTGCGTACCCGCGGGTGAGGGTCCTGCAGCCGGGCCGCGAGGGCCGCGAAGGAGCCCTTGGGCTGGAGTCGGCCCAAGGTCTGGGCGGCTCCGACCCGGCGGGCGGCGGACTCGGCGTCCAGCCCGGCGCTCTGCAAGGCCACCTCGAGCAGCTCGCGGGCCGCTTCGCCGCGCTGCTCCAGCCGCGCCCAGCGGCCCGCGGCTACCTCCTCGGCGATCTCCAGCAGCTCCTCGCTCGGCGGCGCCGCGAGCTGGATCAAGGCCTGGCGGCAGGCGTTGCGGATCTCGGCGTACGGCTCGGCGAGACCGGCCCGCAAGACCGGGATCGCCTCGGCGATGCCGAGCTGGCCGAGGGCCACCGCCGCCGCGTGGCGGACGGACGGCTCGGGGTCGAGGCGCAGGCTGTCCAGCAAGCTGCTGGCCGCGTCCGGGCGACCCAGCTCGCCGAGGGCCCGGGCCGCGGCCGCCCGCACGGGGGTCCGACCGTCGTCCAGGGCCGCCTGCAATAGCGGCAGGGCCTCGGCGAGCCGGCTGGCGCCCAGGGCCCGGGCGGCCCACCGGCTCTCCTCGGTCGTCCCCTGGCGCAGCGCCGCGTCGAGCAGCGGCAAGGCCGAAAGACCGTAGCGCGCCAGGGCCAGCGCCACGGCTGGCTGGCCGGGCGTGTCACCCAGCCGCGCGGCGAGCGCGGGCAGCGCCGCCGGCGGCGTCTGCTGGCCCAGGGCGCCGGCGGCGGCCTGCCGCACCTCCGGGAGGGTGTCGGCCAGGGCTTCCAGGAGCAAGCGCTCCACGTCGGGGTGGGAGATGGCGCCCAGGGCCATGATCGCGCCGACCCGGCGATCGGTGCGGCGGTCGTGGAGCAGCGTCTCCAGCAAGGGCAGGGCGGCCGCGCCGATGGTGGCCACCTGCGACCAGGCACCGACCGCGACCCAGTGGGACAGCCAGCGCGGCTCGAGGGCCGGCTCCTCACCGAGCCGGCCGAGGGCCTCGCAGACCCGGCTCTGGACCTCGTCGTGCGGATCGTCGAGCAGGGCCCGGAGCGGGTCGCGTGCTTCCTGGTCGCCGAGCAGCCCGAGGGCCTCGGCTGCCGCGGCGCGGGCCTTGGGGGCGGGCGCGTGCAGGGCGGTCAGGAGGCGGCGGAGCTGCAGCTTCGACTCCACGGGAGTCCAGCCGAGGGCCGCCAGGGCGAGGATCGCCTCCTGGCGGACCTCGGGAGCCGGATCGTCCTCGGCCAGCGCGGCCAGGGGCTCGATCCCCGCAGCGAGGCCGAGGCGGCCGATCCCCTGCGCGGCCAGCCGTCGCAGCTCGGGGTCCGTGGCCGCGCGCCGCTGCTCGTCCAGCAGCGCGAGCGCGGCCGGGCCGAGTCCGGGGAGGCCCCGCAGGACGGCCCGGTGGATCTCCGGTGGCCCGGCGGGCTCCAGGGCTTGCTCCAGCCGGGGTAGGTCCGTGGCGTCGCCGATGCGACCGAGGGCCTCCAGGGCCGCAGCCCGGACGGCGAGCGCGGGTGCTGTGGTCAGGGACAGCAGCGCGGGACGCGCCCGGTGGCTACCCAGCCGGCCGAGGGATTCAGCCGCGGCCGCCTGCAGGGTCGGCTCCTCGGTGGCGAGGAGCTCCAGCAGGGGGGCCTCCGCGCGGGGGTCGCCGAAGCGGCCCAGCAAGGTGGCCGCCTGGCTTCGGCGCTCCAGATCCCGGGGATCCCGCCCGGGGCGGGCCAGCAGCTCGAGCAGCAGGTCCGCGGCGGCCTCCTCACCCTGGGCCACGCGGTCCCAGTCTCCGTCCACCAGGGCCAGGGCCGCCTGGCGCCACGGCTCGGCGACGGGCGGCGTGAGGCGGGCGAGGGCCTCGAGGGACGCCTCCACGACCGGTCGCTGGGGATCGGTCAGCCCGTGCCGCAAGGCGGGCGGCGCGGCGTCTCCGCCGGTCCGTCCCAGGGCCTGGGCCGCGCTGCGCCGGACGGCCGGGTCGGGATCACGGGCGAGCAGCTCACCGAGCCTGGTCGTCTGCTCCCGGGCCTGGAGCTGGCCCAGCCCGTAGGCGGCGGCCTTGCGCACCGCGGGCACCGGGTCGTCGAGCAGCGGCGCCACCAGGGCGGTCGTCGACGTGCCACCGAGCAACACCAGCCCGGCGATGGCCCAGCGGCGGACGAGGGGCTTGTCGGCCGTGGTCGCGGCCTGGAGGTCCGGCTGGGCGGCCGGTCCCTGCGCGGCCAGGGCCTGGGCCGCGGTGGCGCCCACCGCGGGGTCACCGAGGGCCACGACCAGGGCCGCCCGGGCCTGCGCCACGGGGCGCTGCCCCAGGGCCTGCAGGGCGACGGCGCGGACCTCGGCTTGCGGATCCGCGGCCGCCTGGAGCAAGAGGTCCAGGGTGTCCGCGGCGGGGAGCTTGGCGAGCACCTGCACCGCCGCGGCCCGCAGCAAGGGATCTTCGTCTCCCAGCCAGGCCGCGAGCTGCGGGAGCTGGGCCGTCGTGGCCGCGGGCCCCTCGCCGGCCGCGGCCGCGAGCTCCTGCTCGAGGGCGGCGGTCTGGCGCTGCAGCGCCGTGGCCCGCTCTTCCAGAAGCTGCGTCGCCTCCCGGGCCGTGGCGCGGACCGCCTCGTCGGGATCCTCGTCGGCCACCCGGGCGAGCGGTTCTTGCGCCGCGAGGTTGCCGATCAGGCCCAGGGTCTCCGCCGCGTTCCGGCGTCGGTCGGGGTCTCCGGCGTCCAGCCCCCGCACGAGCAGCGAGAGCTGGTCCTCGAGGGGATCTTCGGCCAGCCACTCGGCGCGGCTGCTCCAGAACGTGTAGCCCCGATCCGCGGGGCGCAGCCGCCAGCCGACGGGGTGCCAGCCGAGGCGCAGCAAGGCCTGGCGGCTGGCCCGGCGGACCTCGGCCGTCGAATCCGCGAGCAGCAGGCACAAGGGATCGATGGCGCGCAGCTCGCCGAGCCGGCCGAGCTCGTCGGCCGCCTTCTGGCGGACCCCGGGGTCCGTGTTGTTCAGGGCGTCGATCAGGCCGTCCACCAGCGGGTTGGCGCTCTGGCTCATGGCCCGGGCCGCGGCGTCCCGCACCTCGGCCGAGGGATCGCTGGTGGCGCGGGCGAGCAGCGTCCGTGCCGCCGTGCCTTCGCACAGCCCCACCGCCTCGACCAGGGCCAGGCGGAGCTGCTCGTCGCCGCTCGCCTTGCCGAAGGTCGCGAGCAAGGCCTCGCCCACCTCGTCATCGGCCATGCGCCCCAGGGCGCGGGCGGCGGCTTGCCGGACCGCCCCGTGAGGTTCGCGCGCCAGCAGGTCGAGCAGGGCCGGACGCGCCGCGGGGTCGCCGATCTCGCCCAGGGCCCAGGCGGCGCGGCTGCGCCAGTGCAGGGTCCGCGCGTCGTCGGCCGGGTCGCCCAGGGCATGCAGGCACAGGGGCACCGCGGGCCCGCCGACGGCCACGACGGCCGTCCATTGCTCCTGGCCGATGGCCGTGGAGGCTCGCCGCTCTTCCTCGCTCGGCGGCTGGCCGAGCGCCTGCAACGCCTCGAGGCTCGCCCGGCGCACCTCGCCCCAGCTATCCCCGAGCGCCGCGATCAGCGCGGGTCGCGCCGCCTGCTCCCGGATGCGGCCGAGCGCGGTCGCCGCGGCTGCCCGCAGCTCGAAGCGCGCGGCCCGGGCGAG
The DNA here is from genome assembly GCA_034005005.1 of Myxococcota bacterium. Lineage (GTDB taxonomy): Bacteria > Myxococcota_A > JAVEVO01 > JAVEVO01 > JAVEVO01 > JAVEVO01. The sequence goes on along the minus strand of JAVEVO010000006.1, from coordinate 62,250 downwards.
CTGCGCCAGCAGCGCCTCCAGCGAGGCCGGGCCGCCGACCAGGCCCAGGGAGCGGGTCGCCGCGAGGGCCACGGGGGCCTCGTCCTGGAGCGCCCGACACAGGGCACGCTCCACCTCGGCCGCGCGGTCGTGGCCGAGGATCTCGGCCGTCCAGCGTCGCTGGAGGCTGCTCCCCTCGGCGAGCAGCCGGAGGAGCGCCTTGCGGACCGTGGGCTCTGCCCGTCCCGCGAGCAGGGCGGCGATGTCCTCGGCCAGCGTCGCGTCGTTCAGCAAAGGCAGCAGTCGCTGCAGTACCTCGGCGTCGAGCTTGCCGGCGAGGGCGCGCGCGGCCGTGAGCCGGACCTGCGGCGCCAGATCGTCGAGCGCGCTCAGGAGCAAGGCGCGGCCCCGGGGGCCGCCGATCTTGCCGAGGGCCTCGAGCGCGCCGATCCGGATGGTCTCCTCGGGCTCCCCGAGCGCGAGGCCCAGGTCCTCGACCGCGGCCTGGCCCAGGCCGACGACGACCTCCCAGCTCCCCCGGGTGACCCAGTAGGGCAGCCAGCTCGCCGACGCGGCCGGCTGTTCACCGAGCCGCTCCAGGGATTCGGCCGCGACGATGCGTACATCTCGGACGGAATCTTTTTCTAGGGATTCAAGAAGGGCTGGCCGGGCGGCCGGGTCGCCGAGCAACCCGAGGGCCTCCGCGGCCACCCGGCGGCGGGTCGGATCCTCCGACTCCCGCAAGGCCCGGGCGAGCAGTTCGCCTTGGCTCCCCGCCTCGCCGCCTGCCGCCCACTCGCTCCGCCCGGTCCAGGCGGTGTAGCGGGCGTCCCGGCGCTGGGCGCGCCAGCCGATGGGCAGCCAGCCCAGCGCGATCTGGGCCTCGTAGGCTGCCTGGCGGATCTCGGGATGGCCGTCTCCGAGGCAGAAGACCAGGGCATCGACCGCCTCGACCTTGCCCATCTCCACGAGGGCCTGGATCGCCGACCGCTTCGTCTGCGGATCCGAGTCATAGACGAGCTGCACGAGTCGGTCGAAGGCCGCGACGTTCTCGGTGTGGCCGAGCAGCTCCATGGCCACCGGGCGCACCTCCGGGAGGGGGTCGTCGAGGGCCGCGGCCAGGACCTCCGGGACGTGGGGGCCGCCGAGCTGCACGATCGCCTTCAGGTAGGCGATCCGGGGCTCGGGGAGCTGGGCCTGCTGGAAGGCCGTGAGCAGAGGTTGCTCGCCACGTGGATCGCCGAGCCGACCCAAGGCCGCGGCGGCGGCGGGGTGCACCCGGGGATGGGGATCCTCGAGCGCCTCGACGAGGGCCGGCAGGCAGCGCGGGCTGCGGATCTCCCCCAGGGCCCAGGCCGCTCCGGCGCGGGTGGCCGCGCTCCGCTGATCCATGCCGCGGCCTCGCAGGGTCTCGACCAGCAGCTCGATGGCCGCTTCGCCGCGTTTCACCAGCCGCTCCCACTGCTCGGCGGCCAGCTCCTCGGCCGTGGCGAGCAGCTCCGCCGAGGGGGGCTCCCCGAGCGCGACGAGGGCCTCCCGGCAAGCCTGGCGCACCTCCGCGTAGGGTTCGGCGAGGCGCGCCCGCAGCAGTGGCGCCACCTCCCTGGCTCCGAGCCGGCCGAGACCCGTCGCGGCGGCTTGCCGCACCCCCGAGTCGGGGTCCCGGGTCAGCGCCTCGGCGAGCAGCTCCACGCCGGCGGGGCTGCCGAGGTGCCCGAGGGCCTGCGCCGCGAGCCGGCGCACCGAGGGGCGCTCGCTCTCCTGGGCCAGCGCCAGCGACGCGAGGGCCTGGGTCAGGCCGCTGCGGCCGAGCGCGTAGGCGGCCCAGCCGCTCAGCCCTTCTTCGTCGCGCTCCAGCGCGGCGACCAGGCGCGGCAAGGCGGGTTCCCCCAGCGCGGCGAGGGCCGAGGCCACCTCGGGCTCCGTGGCCGGATCACCGAGCAGGTCGGCCAGGGGGCCGATCGCCTCCCGGCACTGCCGCCGCTCGAGGCCGCGGGCCGCCTCCCGGCGCAGCGCCGGATCGGGATCGGCGAGCAGCGCGAGCAGCGCCTGGATCGTCTGGGGCGAGTCGATCCGGGAGAGGGCCGCCGCGGCCTGCAGCCGCCGATCACGCCGGGGCTCGTCGAGCACTCCCAGCAAGGCGGGCAAGGCGGTGGTGCCCATCTCGGCCAGGGTGTCCCAGGCCTCTTGCTTCAGCCAGAAGGGAACCCAGCGGGGCTCCCGGGCGGGCACGACGCCGAGCTGGACGAGCGCCTCGCCGGCGCTCGCCTGGACCTGGCGGTCGGGATCCCGCAACAGACCCTGCAGGGCCGGGATGGCCTCGGGGTCCGCGAGCTGTCCGAGCTGGCGGGCGAGCTCGGCGCGGCGGGCCGCGAGGGGATCCTCGAGCCCGGCCAGCAGTTGCCGGAGCTGGAGCTTGGCCTCCACGTCGGCCCAGCCGAGCTGCTGCAGGGAGGCCGCCGCGGCCGCGCGGACCGCGGGGTCGTCCGCGGCGAGGAGCGCCGCGAGGGGCTCGATGGCCTCCGGCGCGGCCGCCTCGCCGAGCGCGGCCGCCACGTGGGCCTGCAAGGTCGGCGCCTCGATCTGACGGAGCAGGGCGAGCAACGAGGGGGCCGCGCCTGGTCCCAGCTTCCCCAGGGCGCGGCTCGCCGCACCCCGGACCTCGAGGGGACCGTCCGCCGTCGCGACGGCCACCAGCAGGTCGAGGTCTGCGGGCAGGCCGAACCGGCCGAGCCCCTCGCATGCGGCCGCCTGCAGCTCCGGGAGCGGGGACCGGGCCAGCCGACGGAGCTCGGGCAGGGCGCTCTCGGCCCGCAGCTTGGCCAGGGCGCGGAGGCTCGCCCCTTGCAGTACGGGTGCGGGGTGTTGCAGCAGCGGGAGCAGGCGCCCGACGAGCTCGGGATCGCCCTGCTCGCCGAGGGCGTCCACGGCGACCGCCTGGCGGCGGTACGTCGCCGGGTCGCTCCCGGGCTGGGCCAGGACGGCCAGCAGCAGCTCGGTGGTGGCGGGATCCGCTCCCGTGTCCCTCAGGTCCTCGCCGTGGGCGAGCTGCTCGGCCATGGCCAGGAGCCTGTCGGGCGGCGCCGCGCCGAGGTCCGTCAGGAGCTGCCGCGCGGCCTGGCGCACGTCGGCCGCGGGATCGGCCAACGCCCCCCGGAGCAGACCGGCCGCGGCCGTCCCCTGGAGCGTGGCCAGGGCGTGGGCCGCGGCCAGTCGGACCCGCGCGTCCTCGTCCCCGACGAGGAGCCCTTGCAGGTTTGAAGCGGTGTCCTTGGCCCGGCAGCGGGTCAGGCCGCCTACCGCGGCGGCGCGCACCAGGCCGGCGGGATCGCTCAGCGCCTGGCGCAGCAGGTCGATGGTCGCGGCGTCGGCGCTCTCGGCGAGGCCCTGGGCCGCGTTGCGTCGGAGGATCGGCGTCGCACCCTGGCGCAGCGCCTCTGCGAGGGCGGCCTGCCCGGCCGGCCCGGTCCGGGCCAGCCCGCGTGCGGCCACGCCACCCAGGCCGGCATCGCCGAGGAAGCGCCGCGCCGCCTCCGCGGCCGCGGGGCCGCTGAGCTCGAGCAGCCCTTGCAGGGCGTGCAGCAATACCTCGGGGTCGGGATCGACCAGCGCGGCGGTGAGCGACCTCGCGGCCGCCTCGCTCGACAACTTCGCCAGGGCGAGGCTGGCCACCCGACGGGTCGGCTCGGGCCCCGTCGTCAACAGCTTGGCGAGGCCGTCCACGAGCTGCGGCGGGTCGCTCCCCCACTCCTGCTCCACGGCGGCCCGCAGCTCCGCGGCGCGCTGGAGCCGCTCCTGCTCGACCGACGCGAGGCTGGTCAGGGCGCGCGTGGCCTCCTGGCGCACCGCCTCCTCACCGTCGTGGGTCGCGGCCTGCTGCAGGGCGTCTCGCCCGGCGAGGTTCGCCAGCGAGCCGAGCGCTTCGGCCGCGTTGCGCCGGCGATCGGCCGCCGGGGAATCCAGGGCCTGGACCAGCAGCGACAGTTGTCCGGCCGCGGGATCGTCCAGCAGCCACTCGGTGCGGCTCGTCCAGTAGACGTAGCCCTTGGCGCCCGGCTGGGCCCGCCAGCCGACCGGCATCCAGCCGAGGCGGGCGAGGGCCTCCTGGGCAGCGCTGCGCACCTCTGGCTGGGCATCGTCGAGCACACCGCAGAGGGGATCGATCCCCTCCCGCAGGCCGAGCTCGCCCAGCAGCTCGGCGGCTTCCCGCCGCAGCTCCGCGCTGGGGCTGGCCAGCTTGGCGATGGCGGCCGGCAGCAGGGCGGGGCCCTGGCGGAGCGCGGCCGCGGCCGCGGCCTGGCGGACCTTCGGCTCCGGCGAGCCGAGGGCCTGGGCCACCCGCGCGGTCGCGGCCTCGCCGCCGAGCCGTCCCAGCGCCTCGACCGTGGCCGCCTGTACCTCGGCCTCGCCGGCGCACCGGGCGAAGAGCTGGCCCAGGGGCTCCACGGCCTCGCCCAGCCCGAGTTCGCCCAAGGCGCGCGCGGCCGCGCCGCGGATCCCCGGGGAGCCGTCCGTCAACAGCTTGACCAGGGCCGGGAGCGCGCGCGCGTCCCCGAGCTTGCCGAGGGTGCGGGCGGCGTTCGTTCGCCGCAGCCGGCTCTCGCCGTCGCTCCCCCGCTCTCGGGCCACGACCAGCAACAGCTCGCCGGCCGCCTCACCCAGGCTGGCCAGCTCTTCCCAGCGCTGGCGCGCCAGCAGCTCGGCCGCATTCAGCAACGCGGGTTCGGGGGGCGCGCCCATCCCGACCAGCGCCTCGACGCTGGCCCGCCGGAGCTCACCGACGTCCGCGGCGAGCGCGGCCCGCAACGCGATGGTGACCTCGTCCGTCCGCCCCGTCAGGGCGCCGAGCGCGCCCAGGCTACCGAGGGAGCTGGCCGCGGCTTGACGCGTTGCGTCATCGGGATCGGTCCGGAGGGCTTCCAGCAGGGCCGAGACTCCTGCGGGGAGGCCGATCTGACCGAGGGCGACGGCCGCGGCCCGGCGGACGGCCGGCCGCTCGTCTGCGAACGCGGCCTGCAAGCTGGCGGTGGCGGCCGCCGCGCGGGTGGCGCCCAGAGCCAGCGCGGCTCCGGCCGCGACCCGCTCGGGCGCGGTGCGCAGGGTCGCCTGCAGCGCATCGAGCGGTGGCGGGACCATCCGGGCCAAGGCGGCGATGGCGGCCTGGCTGCAGGTCTCGTCACCGAGCAGCTCCAGGACGTGGGGGAGGAGGAGCGCGCCCAGGCTGGCGTCCAGGGAGAGCAGGGTGGCCTCCCGGACCCGCGGCTCCGGATCGGTCAGGGCCCGGGTGAGCGGCTCGCGCAGGGTCTCTGCGGGGAGCGTGCCGAGGGTCGCCAGGGTCCGGGCCGCCCCGGCCCGGCGGTCGATCCGTCGCTCCTGCAGGCCCGCGATGAGCGCGCTGACCCCGCTGGCCCCGCACGCGGCCACGTCGGTCCAGCTCCCGCGGGCGATCCAGTACGGGAGCCACTCCGCCTCGTGTCCCGGGGGCTCACCCAGGCGCACCAGCGACGTCGCCGCGGCCAGCGCGACCTCCGGCTCGGCATCGTGCAGACGGGCCCGCAGCGGGTCGATGGCCGTCCAGTCCCCGAGCCCTCCCAGCTCCTCGGCCGCGGCGTGGCGCCGGGCCGCGTCCGGGGAGGCGAGCTCGCGCACGAGGCGGCGAGCCCGGAGCTTCTCGGCCGGCGGCCCCCAGCCCAGAGCCTCCAGGCTGGCGGTCGCCTGCTGGACCAGGGCGGTCTCGGTCTCCTCGAGCAGGTTCACCAGCGGCTCGATGGCCGCGGCGTGGCCCAGGCGTCCCAGCAGCGCCGCGGCTGCCTCCCGGACCGCGGGCGGCTGGTCCGCCGCGAGGAGCTGGCTCACCGGTTCGACCGCCTCGGGGCCGGCCGTCTCCAGTCCGGCGAGGATCTCTTGCTGCACGGCCCAGGGTCCTTGCCGGAGCTCCTGGGCGAGGAGCGGGAGGTCCTCGTCGAGGCCCAGGCGGGCCAGGGCTCCGAGCATGGCGCCGCGCACCTCGGGGGCGGTCGTGGCGGCGACGGCGGCGCGCAGGTCGCTGGCCGCCGCGCGTTCGCCGATCCGCCCCAGGGCCGCGGCAGCCGCGCGCTGGCGCGCTGGGTCAGCCGTGAGCGCGGCCACGAGGAGGGGCACCGCGTCGCGATCGCGCTGCTGACCCAGGGCGTGGGCCGCGCCGAGCCACCGCCGCGCGCGGGTCGCGGTCGTCTCCGGGGTCGTCAGCTCCTGGCGCAGCAAGGCGGCGGCCGAGGGGTCCAGCAGCGCGGGCCGGGTCCAGTCCTCGTCGACCAGGGCGGCAGCCGCCGCCTGCCAGACGGCGGGGATCGGCTCGCCGAGTTGCGCGAGGGCCGCGGCCGCGGCTGCCCGCAAGGCCGCGTCGGGATCGCCGAGCCCCAGCAACAGCAGCGGGATCGCCTGCCGCTCGCCGTGCTTCGCCAGGGTCCGGGCGGCCGCGGCGCGCACCCGCCGGCTCGGATCGCTGGCGAGCAGGGCCAACAGCGGCTCCTTCCCGGCGGGCTTGGCGTTCCAGCCGAGCACCTGCGCCGCGGTCCGGCGCAGGGTCGCCGCGGGGGATCGCAACCCCTGCAAGGCCACGTTGGCCAGCCCGCTCTTGCGGGTCCGGCCCAGGGCTTGCAGCGCCCAGCGAGCGCCCGGGCGCTCGTGCTGGTCGCCCTTCCCCGGCAGGGCCGCCTCGAGCACCGCCTGCCCCTCGGGGCCTCGTCGCAGCAAGGCGGTCGCGGCGCTCGGTCCGAGCAGGCGATCGTCCAGACAGCTCTCCAGCAGGGAGACCGTCTCCGCGCCGGGGAGGAGGGCGAGCGCCTGCAAGGCGGTCCAGCGCACGGCCGGTGGTCGCACCGGGTCGGCGAGCAGAGAGCGCAGCCGCTCGGGCGCGGCGGGAAGATCGAGGCGGGCCAAGGCCAGCGCGGCGGCGAGCTGGCGATTCGTCTGGGGTTGCTGCAGCTCCTCGGTCAACACGGCCAGGGCCGACTCCGGGCCCTGCTGGCGCAGGGCCGCGGCCTGCTCTTCGGCCGCGCGCACGCGGGCCTCCTGGCGCTCCTCGAGCAGGAGGAGCGCATCCTGGATGACCGTCCCGACGGCGGGCGACTCCTCGTCGTCCATCCACTGCAGGGCGGCGCTGGCGACCGGATCGCCGAGCAGGCCGAGCGCCTCGGCCGCGTTCCGACGGCGATCGGGGTCGTCGTCGTCCAGCGCAGCCACTAGCAGCGCCACCTGCGGCAGCTCCTCCCCGTCGTGCTGCCACTCGGCGCGTCGGGTCCAGTAGCTGTAGCCACGATCGGTCGGCGCGGTCCGCCAGCCGACCGGATACCAGTCCAGGGCCAGCAAGGCCTGGCGTGCCGCGGTGCGCACCGGGGCCACCGGATCCGCGAGCAGGCCGTTGAGCGGGTCGATGGCCCGGAGGTCGCCGAGCCGGCCGAGCTCCGTGGCGGCCTGGCGGCGGACCTCGGCGTCCGTCGAGAAGAGGGCCTCGAGCAGCCGGTCGATCTGCGAGACGCCGGCCTGTCCCAGGGCGACCGTCGCCGCCCGGCGGATCTCCGGGTGGGGATCCGTGAGGGCAGCGGACAGCAGCGGGGGAAGCTCGTCGCCGCCGAGGCTGGCTGCCGCGCGGAGGGCGGCCAGGCGTAGCTGCGCGTCACCGGTGGCCGCGTGGTACCTTGCGACCAGCTCCGGCAGGACGCGGGCGTCGCCGAGCGCGCCGAGGGCCTGGCACGCGGCGGCCTGCAGTTGCGGCTTGTCCGAGCGCAGGAGCTGGCGCAGCGGCTCGCTGGCCCGGGCGTCGCCGATCTGCCCGAGGACCAAGGCGGCGCTGCTGCGCCAGCGGGTGGTCAGGGGGTCCGCCGCGGGATCGCCCACGACGCGGATCAGGAGTGGTACCGCGGGCTCACCGATCGCGGCGAGCCGGGACCATTGCTCCCTGCCGAGGGCCTCGCTGGCCTCCCGGACCTCGGGTGAGGCCGGCTGCCCCAGCCGCTCCAGGGCGACCAGGCAGGCCCGGCGTACCTCGCCGTACCCGTCGCCGAGACCGGCCGTCAGGCCGGCGACGGCCTCGGGGCTCCCCAGCAGTCCGAGGGCGACGGCCGCGGCCTCGCGGATCCGGAAATCGGTGTCGGTGTTGAGCAGTTGCTGCAGCCAGGGGACCGCCGCGGGCTGGCCGAGCTGGCCGAGCCCGCGGATGGCGGCTTCCCGGACGGGCTCGGCCAGATCGTCCAGCGCCCGGTGCAACGCGGGCAGAGCCTCGGCCACGCCGCTGGCACCGAGCAGCTCGCAGGCCCACCGTCGCAGGCTCTCGTTCGGTCGCTGGGCCGCGTCGAGCAGCCGGGGCAGCAGCGCGGCGACGGGGCCCGCGGCGAGCTGCGCCGCGGCCGCCGGGGCTACCACCTCGTCCTCCAGCAAGGCCAGCAAGTGCTCACCCGCCGCGGCCTGCTCGTCGGCCGGCCGGGTGGCGAGGGCGGTGATCGCGGCCAACCGCAGCTTGCTCGCCGGATCGGCCAGGGCCCGGAGGAGCCCCTGGCAGGCCGCTTCTCCGGGGATGCGTCCCAGGGCCCGGATCGCGCCGAGGCGACTCTGCTCCTCGTTCCCCTCGAGGACCCGGAGCAGCTCGGGTACGGCGGCCGCGCCGAGCGCCACGCAGTTGTCCCACACCTCCCAGACCACCCAGTAGGGCAGCCAGGGGAGGGCGATCTCGGGTGCTTCGCCAAGCAATTCGAGCGCTTCGGCGGCGACGACGCGGACGTCCCGGTCCGGATCCCCGGCCAGCAGCGCCTGCAGGGGGGCGATGGCCAGTCGGTCACCGAGCGTGCCGAGCCCCTCGGCCGCGTTCCGCCGCCGATCGGGATCGGGGCTCTTCAGCGCCTCGACGAGCAGCTCACGCTGGCTCGCGTCGGGATCGTTGCCCAGCCACTCTTGCCGGTAGGTCCAGCGGAGCTGGCCTCGATCGGTGCGGCGCACGCGCCAGCCGATGGGCCGCCAGCCCAACCTGGTGAGGGCCTCCTCCGCCGCCTGACGAACGGAGGGGGTGGTGTCCGACAGCAGATCGACCAGGGGATCGAGGGCTTCGGGGCGCCCGAGCTTCCCGAGCTCGCTCGCCGACTCGGCGCGCACGCCGGGATCCGGCGACTTCAGGCCGGCGAGCAGGCCCGCGATGGCGAGGGAGCCGCCGGTCCCCAGGGCGCGCGTCGCGGCCTGCCGGACCTCGATGGCGGGGTCCTTCATGGCCCGGTCGAGGAGGCCCAGCACGGGCTCGACGCCCAGGGCCGCCAGCGCCTCCACGGCCGCCGCGCGCAAGCTCGGGCTGCCGGCCGTCGCGAAGGGGAGGAGCTGGGGGCGGATCTCCTCTCGCCCGAGCTGGCCCAGGGCACGGATCACCGCGGCCTGGATCGCTTCGGACGGGGCCGTGAGCGCCCCCAGCAGGGCCGGCAGGGTCTCCGGGGCGCCGATCCGCCCGAGGAGGCGGGCCGCTTTGGCCCGCCGCTCGAGCGTCCGGCGGTCCAGCCCGCTCTCGCCGAGCACGCGCAGCAGCAGCGGAACGGCCTCCTGGCCGACCACTGCGGCCTCTTCCCAGCGTTCGGCGAGGATCGCCGCGGCCGCGGCCGCCAGCCCGGGGGAGGGCGGCTGGCCGGCCCGCGTCAGGGCCTGCTGGCAGGCCTGGACCGTCTCGGGCTGGCTGTCGGCCAGCCCCAGCCGCAGGGCCGGGAAGGCCTCCGGGGCCCCCTGCTCACCGAGGGCCAGGGCCGCCGCCGCCCGGACTTCGCCGACGGGGTCGTGCTGCAGCAGGTCGATCAGCGTCTCGAGCACGGCCGGGCCGCCGAGGCGGGCGAGGGCCGTGGCGGCCACCGTGCGCGTCCTCTCGTCGGGGGCCGCGGCCGCCGTGATCAAGGCGGCCGCGGCGCGTGGCTGTCCGCTGGCGCCCAGGGCCTGCAGCACCCGGCGGATCGCGGTCGCCGGCCAGGAGGCGGTCAACGCCGCGAGCAGCGGGTCGACGGCCGCCTCGCCGAGGTCCGCCAGGGCCGCGCCGGCCGCGTCGGCGGTCTCCTCGTCGGCGAGCAACTCCACCAGGCGGGGAGCGGCCGACGCGGCGCGTCGGCGGCCCAGTCCGGCGGCCGCGGCCTGTCGCGCCGCCGGCTCCGGGGCGGCCAGCCCGGCGAGGAGGGCCGGGAGCGTCTCGGGGGCGTCGAGCGCCGCGAGGGTCTGCAAGGCGCCGGCCCGCAGGGCCGAGGGTCCCTGCTGCACCAGTCCGGACAGGTCGCGGATCGCCGGCCGGCCGATCTCTAGTACTTTCGCCCAGTCGCCACGCGCGGCCCAGTGGGCACTCCAGGCGGGGGTCACCAGCGCGGGCACCCCCAGGCCGACCAGGGAGAGGCTCGCGGTGGCCCGTACGTCGAAGTCGTCGTCCTGGAGCAGCGCCTGCAGCGCGTCGGTGGCCGCCGGGTCGCCGAGCAGCCCGAGCCCTTCGGCCGCGTTGCGCCGCCGCGCGGCAGAGGGCGAGCGGAGCGCCTCCTGCAGGAGCTGGAGCTGGCTGGCCCGGGGATCGGCGCCGAGCCAGTCACGACGGTGGGTCATGGCCACGTAGGCCCGGTCGGTGCGCTGCTCTCGCCAGCCAATGGGCACCCAGCCCAGGGCGGCCAGCGCGTCCCGGGCCGCGTCCAGCACCGGGCGCATGGCATCACCGAGCAGATCGATGAGCGGGTCGATCGCCTCGAGCCGGCCGAGCCGGCCGAGCGCCTGCGCGGTCTGGGCGCGCGTCTCGGGGTCGGGTGAGCGGAGGTCGGCCAGCAGGCGCTCGAGGACCTCGTCACTGTCACCGCCGAGCGCGACCATGGCCGCCGTGCGGACGTCCTCGGACTCGTCGTCGAGGAGGCGGAGCAGGAGGGGCCGCGAGGGGGCGCTGCCCAGCTCGGCGAGCGCGGCCGCGGCCCCGGCGCGCACCAGCGCGGCGGGATCCTGCAGCGCGAGCTCCAGCGCGGGGCGCGCCGTCGCGGCGCGGAGCAGGCCCAGGCCGCGGGCCGCGGCGGCCCGCACGCGCGGATGGGGATCGCCCAGCGCCCGGTGCAGCAGCTCGTCGGCGGTCGGCCCACCGAGCCGGGCCACCGTCGAGGCGGCTCCGGCCCGTCGCTTGATCGCCTCGGCGTCCGTGTCGCGCTCCTGGAGGACGCGCGCCAGCAGCTCGAGCGCGGCCGGGCCCGCGGCGAGGCAACTCTCCCAGTCGGCCCAGCCGATGCCCTCGGCCGCGGCGAGCAGCTCGGGAGCCGGAGTGGCCCCCAGCTTCGCCAGGCCCGCGCGGCAGGCCTGGCGCACTTCACCGTAGGCATCGGCGAGGCTGGCGCGCAGGGCCGGGGCCGCGTCCGGCGTCTCGAGTCCGCCCAGCGCGGTCGCGGCCGCGCGCCGCACCTGCCAGTCGGGATCGCTCTGGAGCACCGTGATCAGCGCGTGCGCCGCTTCCGGGCGTCCCAGCTCGCCGAGCGCTGCCGCCGCGGCTTGCCGGATGGGGGAGGAGTCCTGGTCGAGCGCCTGGCACAAGGGGCTCACGGCCCCGGGGAGGGCCAGGCGGCCCAGCGCGTAGGCGGCCCAGCGTGCGGCGGCCGGCCGGCCGGTGGCGAGGAGCTGGCTCAGGGGGGCCAGGGCTGGCTCGCCGAGCAAGGCCAGTCCCTCGGCGGCGCGGCGCGCCGTCTCCTCGTCCTCGATCAGCTCGAGCAGTCGCGGGATGGCCGCGACCGCTCCCAGGCGCCCCAGCGCCAGGCCGGCCGCAGCCCGGACGTCGGCTTCCCGGTGTCCGGCCAGCCGGAGCAGCACGGCCACGGCCTCGGGCCCACCGATGGCCTGGAGGGTCGCCACCGCGGCTTGCTGGTCCCGCGGACTGCAGCCCGGCTCTTCGGCCACCGTGCCGATGCTCGCGGCCGCGGCCGCGCCGAGCTGCTGCAGGATGTTCCAGTCCCGCACCTGCGCCCAGTAGCCGACCCACTCGGCCGTGGGCTGGGGTGGCTCACCCAGGGCCACCAGCGCACACGCGGCGACGATCCGCACGTCGGGGTCGGGGTCGCGGAGCAGCGGCCGCAGCTCTGGCTTGGCGACCGTGAGGCCGAGCTCGCCGAGGGCCTCCGCCGCATTGCGGCGGCGCGCCGCGTCGGGCGCGCCGAGCGCGCCGAGGAGCAGCTCCTGCTGGCTCGCCGCCGGATTGCCCTGCAGCCAGAAGCTGCGCGAGGTCCAGAACACGTATCCGGGATCCGTGCGCTGGGCGCGCCAGCCCACCGGCTGCCAGCCGAGCCGGCGCAAGGCCTCCCGGGCCGCCTCCGCCACCGTCCGGTGGTTGTCGGCCAGCCGCTCCACCAGGGGATCGATGGCCTCCGGGTCGCCGAGCTCCCCGAGCTGCTGCGCCGCCACCCGTCGTACCTCGGCGTCCGTGGAGGCGAGCGCTTGCCGCAGCTCGCCGAGGGCCTGCTGGCCCTGCAGGCCGAGCGCGGCCACGGCCGCGACGCGCACTTCGGCCTGCCCGTCGTCGAGCGCCTGGCGGAGCAGCGGCCGGACCGCCTCGCCACCCAGGGCGGCCAGCGCGGTCAAGGCCGCCGCGCGGCAGCCCGGCGCCGGCGCGGTGAGCAGGGGCAACAAGAGCTGCCGGCAGCGCTCGGCCTCGCCGTGCCGCCCGACCTGCCCGAGGGTCCGGGCCGCCGCGGCCTGGAGCCGGGGGTCCCCGGCACCGAGCACCTGGCCAAGGGCGTCGATGGTCGTAGGATCCGCGATCTCGGCCAGGGCGCCGAGCGCCCCCAGCTTCTGGCGGACCGCCTCCTGGTGGGTCTCGGGATCGCGCAGCACCATCGTCAAGAGCTCGCTCGCGGCGGTGCCGGCTTCGACGACGCGTCGCCAGTCGCCCCGGGCGATGGCCGAGGCCGCTTCCTGCAAGGCCGGGGACGCGGGCTCGGCGAGTCGCTGCAGTGCGGCCAGCGCCTGCGTGCGGACCTCGGGATAGCCGTCGGCGAGGGCTTGCCGCAGCAGCGGAGCGCTGCGGCGATCGCCGATCTCCCCGAGCGCGGCTGCGGCCGCGGCCCGGACCTGCCAGGCCGGATCCTGCGTCAACAGCGCGGCCAGGGGCTCCCGGGCCTCGGGATCCGCGAGCTGCCCGAGCGCGCGCGCGGCCGCCCGCCGGGTGGCCGCGTGGTCCAGCGTCAGCGCGTGGCGCAGCGGACGGGACGCGTCGCGGCTGCCGGACGCGCCCAGGGCTTCGCAGGCCGCGACCCGCAGGAGCGGCTGCCCGGACTCGATGCTGCGCGCCAGGGCTGGCACGGCCGGGCCCCCGATGCGGCCGAGGGCCTCGGCCGCTTCCGCGACGCAGGCCTCGTCGGCGAGCAACCCCACCAGCCCATCGATCGCCGCCGGGCTTCGGGCCTGCCCGAGGGTCACCGCGGCGAGGCGGCGAACGGGCGGCTCCTCGTCTTGGAGCGCGTGGACCAGGGGGGCGATCGTCTGCTCCCCGCCGATGCGCGCGAGGCAGCCCACCAGCGCCAGCCGCCGGGCCATCACGGGCTCCTGGCCGAGCAGCTCCCCGAGGGTCTCGGCCACCGCCGGCCCGAGACGGACCAGCGTGTCCCAGGCCGCCTTCGCCGCCCAGTAGGGCGCCCAGGCGAGCTCGGCCGCGGGCTGCCGGCCCAGGGCCACCAGGGCCTGTGCCGCGACGATCCGGACGTCCGGGTCCGGGTCCCGCAGCCGTTGCTCGAGGGCCGGGATTACCCCCGGATCACCGAGCAGGCCCAAGGCTTCCGCGGCGTTCCGCCGGCGCGCCCCGTCCTCGCTCTGCAGGGCTGCGAGCAGGAGCTCCTGCTGGCTCCCCTCCTGGCGCTCCCCCAGCCAGAAGCTGCGCGTCGTCCAGAACGCATAGCCTCGCTCCCCCCGCCGGGAGCGCCAGCCGATCGGACGCCAGCCCAGCTTGCCGAGGGCGTCCTCGACGGCCTGGCGCACCTCGGGGTCACGATCCTCGAGCAGTGGTACCAAGGTATCAATCGCTTCGACCTGGCCGAGGTCGCCCAGTCCCTGCGCGGCCGCGGCGCGCAGGCTGGCGTCGCTGGCGGCCAGGGACGTGACGAGGTGCGGGAGGACCCCGGCTCCCTGACGTCCGAGCGCCTGGGTCGCGGCCACGCGGACCTCGGTGGCCGGGTCGTCGAGGGCTTGCTCGATCACGGGGGGCAGTCCAGGGAGGGGCAGGCTCCCGAGGGCCCGGATCGCCAGCGCCCGGATCAGGGGGCTCTCGCTCTGCGCCAGCGTCTCCAGGCGGGGGGCGGCCTCCGGCTGGCCGAGGTCGCCGAGCGCGGCGATGGCGGTGGCCTGGACCGCGGGGTTCATGTCTCCGGCGGCCTGCAGCAGGACCGGCAGGCTCGCCGGCACGCCCAGCTTCCCCAGCGCGCGCAGGGCCCCGATCCGGCTGCCGGTGGTGCGCGGGTCGCTGGCTGGATCACCGACCACCTGCTCCAGCAGCTCCGCGGCCGGCGGTCCCGCCGCGACGCACAGGTCCCAGCGCTCCTGGCCGATGGCCTCGGCGACCGCGAGGAGCGCGGGCTCGGCCGGCCGACCGAGGGCCGCCAGCCCTCGCTGGCAGGCCGTGCGTACCTCGGCGAAGCTGTCGGCCAGCCCCCGCCGCAAGGCCGCGATCCCCTCCGGGGGATCCAGGGCCGCGATCAGCTCAGCGGCCGCACGTCGGGTGCTCCCGTCCGGATCCCGGAGCAAGGCGTCGCGGGCGGCCTCACCGGCACGCCCATCGCCGAGCAGCCGCAGACCCTCGAGCGCCGCCTGACGCACGGGCGGGGCCGGATCGTGCAGGGCCGCGAGCAAGGGGGCGCCGGCCGCTGGCTGGCTGCTGCGGCCGAGGGCCGTGGCGGCCAGCAGGCGCTCTGGCTCCTGGCCGGTGGTCAGCAGCCGGGTCAGACCGGGGAGCGCGGGCTCGCCGAGCCGTCCCAGCGCCTCGACCGCCTCCGCGGCCAGCGCGGGATCCGCGAGCCCCACCAGCAGCCGCGGGATCGCCTCCACGGCTCCCAGCCGTCCCAGCGCCCGCGCCGCGGTGCGTCGCACCGCGGGCTCGTCGTCGTCCAGCGCCCGCTGCAAGGGTTCCTGCGTCGTGGGGCTGGCGATGCGGGCCAGGGCCTCCACCGCACCGGTGCGCCGCCGCACGGAGGCCTCCGTGAGGACCCCGCCGAGCTGCGCGACCGCCGGGGGGCCGATCTCCACGAGCACGTCCCAGGCGCCCTCGGCCACCCAGTAGGGCACCCAGCAGGGCTCGGGCGTGGGCCGCTCGCCGAGCTGGGTCAAGGCTTGCGCGGCCACGACCCGGGTGTCGAGGTCCGGGTCCGCGAGCAGCGCGCGCAGGGGGGCGCTGGCTGCGGCCTCGCCGAGCATCCCCAGCCCCTCCGCAGCGTTGCGCCGCCGGTCGGCCGCCGGGTCCAGCAAGGCGGCCGTCAACAGCTCCCGCTGGTCGAGGTCCTCGGCGCCCGGCCGGAGCCAGAAGCTGCGGTTGGTCCAGAAGGCGAAGCCCCGATCGGTCCGGCGGACCCGCCAGCCCACCGGCTGCCAGCCCAGGCGACCCAGCGCCTGCTGGACCGCGGTCTTCACCCGGGGGTTGGTGTCCTCCAGCGCGGCGCTGAGGGGATCGATGGCCGCACGGCGGCCGCTCGCACCCAGCTCCACGGCGGCGCGCTCCCGCACGGCAGCGTCGGGAGCGACGAGGGCCGCGACCAGGTGCTGGAAGGAGAGCTCGGCCTCGAGGCCGAGGGCCGTGGTGGCCGCGAGCCGCACTTCCTCGTCGGGATCCTGCATCGCGGCGCTCAGCAGCGGCAGCGAGGCCTCCAGGCCCAGCCGGCCGAGGGCCTCGACCGCGGCGGCGCGCACCTTGGCGTTGCCCGCGGTGAGCAGGGGGGTGATCCGCGGCCGGGCCTCGGTCGCCCCGAGCTGACCGAGGGTCTGGAGCACCGCGAGCTGCAGGCTCGGGTTGCCCTCGTCGAGGGTGGCCAGCAGGGCCGCGGTGGCCCGGGGGCTGCCGAGGCGGCCGAGGGCCCGCGCCGCGCCACGGCGACAGGCAGTGGTCCGGGGATCGGTGCCCTGCTCCCGCAGCACGTGCAGTAGCAGGTCCAGGGCCGGCTCGCCGAGGTCGGCGGCGCGCAGCCAGTCTTCCTGGCCAATGAGCTCGCTCGCCTGCTCGAGCTCGGGGCTCGCGGGCTCGCCCAGGGCAGCCAGGCCCGCCAGCGCGGCCCGGCGCACCTCGGCGAAGCTGTCCGCGAGGCTGACGCGCAAGGCCGGCAAGGCGCTCCGGTCCCCGAAGCGGGGCAAGGCCAGGGCCGCGGCGCGCCGCACCTCGGCCTCGGGGTCGTCGAGCAGCCGGTCGAGGATCGGCTGCAGGGCGCGGGAGTCGGCCAGGTTCGCCAGCCCGTCGACCGCGGCCGCCCGGGTGGCCGCCACGGGCAGGGCCAACGCCGCGAGCAGGGGCTCGACGGCCTCGGGATGGCCGCAGCGGCCGAGCGCCGTCGCCGCGCGCACCTGGACCACGGGGGCGTCGCCGAGCAACAGGCGGGCCAGGGGGCCGATGGCCTCGGGGGGGAGCTGGGCGAGGGCCTGGCCCACCTCGGGTGGGCAGCCGGCGATGCGTCCCAGCAGCTCGGCCAGGGCGGGGACCGCCTCCTTGGCCCCGAGGTTCCCGAGCGCCGCGGCCGCGGCGCCCCGGACCTCCTCCTCGGCATCATCGAGCGCGGTGATCAGCGCGGCCGCCGCCCGCTCGCCACCGATCCGCTGCAAGGTGGCCAGCGCGGCCAGCCGACGACGTGGCTCGGCGTCGTGCAGCACCGCGGCCAGCTCGGGGACGGCCGCCGGACCCAGCTCGGCGAGCTCGGCCCACCGGCCCTGCCAGGCGAAGTAGGGGGCCCAGCGAGGTGTGAGCTCCGGCTGCTCGCCCAGCTCGACCAGGGAGGACGCGATCACCAGCCGGACATCGGCATCGGGGTCGGCGAAGGCCTGGCGCAAGGGCTCGCGCGCCGCGGGATCGCCGAGCAGGCCCAGGGCCTCGGCCGCGTTCCGGCGCCGGTCGGCGTCGGCGTGGTGCAGCGCGGCGACCAGCAGGGTGAGCTGGCTGGCCCTGGGGTCCGCGCCGAGCCAGAACGAGCGGTTGGTGAAGAAGGCGTAGCCACGATCGGTGCGCCGGCCACGCCAGCCCACCGGTCGCCAGCCGAGCTGCACGAGGGCCTCCTCGACGGCCTGGCGCACGGGCCGGGAAGGATCGCCGAGCAGCAGGCACAGGGGGTCGATCGCGCGGGGATCCCCGCTCCGTCCCAGCTCCTCGGCGGTCGCCAGCCGGACCCCGGCGTCCGGGGAGCTCAGGTTGGCGAGGAGCTGCTCGAAGCCGGCCTCGGCGGACAGCCCGAGGGCCGCGGTCGCGGCCTGACGGACGATCTCCTCCGGGTCGGAAGTGGCCCGGACGAGCTGCTCGAGGGACTCGGCCGCGCCCAGCCGGCCCAGGGCCTCGATCGCGGCCGCGCGCACGTTGGGGCTGCCCTGGTCGGCGAAGGGGAGGACCGCGGGGCGGGCCATGGGGTCGCCGAACAGACCCAGGGCCCGCAGCCCGGCGGCCACCACCCGCGGGTGGAGGTCGCGCAGCAGAGCCAGCAGGGCCGGCAGGGCGCGGGGATCCCGGATCCGGCCGAGGGCCAGGGCGGCGCCGATCTTGCTCGCCACGGTCCGCGGATCCGTGGCGGTCTCGCCGACGACCCGCAGCAGCAGCTCCACCCCGGCCGGCCCGAGCTGCACCACCCGATCCCACTGCTCGCCGGCCAGCGCCCGGGAGACCTCGATGATCTGGTCGGAGGGCGCCTGGCCCAGTCGCTGCAGCGCCTCCAGGCAGCTACTGCGGACCTCCGGGAAGCTGTCCCCCAGCCCGGCGACCAGGGTCGAGGCGATGCTGTCGTCACCGAGCCCACCGAGGGCGGTGGCCGCGGCCCGGCGCACCTGCCAGGCCGGGTCGCTGGCGAGCTGCTCGGCCAGCACCTTCACCGGGCGCTTGCCGCCCAGCGCGGCCAGGGCCTCGACCGTGGCGACCCGCACCGGGACCTCGGGATCGTCCAGGCCCTTGCGCAGGGAGGGCACCAGCCCCTTGTCGCCCGTGCGGCCGAGCGCGACCGCGGCCCGGCGCCGGACCGCGAGCGGACCCGCCTCCAGCGCGGCGAGCAGGGCGGCGCCGGCCTTCTTGCCCAGACTCCCGAGCGCCGCGACGACCTGCTCCGCCACCGGCTCGTCGTCGAGGTGGGCGATCAGGAGCGGGACGCTCTCCTCGGCGCCGAGCGCGCCGAGGGCCAGGGTCACCGTGGCCCGCACGTCCGCGTGGGCGTCCGCGAGCGCTTCGTGCAGGGCCTCGATCACCGCCCGCCGCTCCGGGGCGTCGACCGTCGTCGGGAGCCGGCCGAGGCTCGCGGCGGCCAGCCGGCGGACCTGCGGCGAGCGCTCGCGCAGGGCCAGCCGCAAGGCGGCCAGGCCGGGTGCGCCGAGCTCCAGGCAGCGCTCGCCCTGGCCCGTGAGCGCGAGGTGGGTGGCCCAGCGCTCCTCCTGGGCTGGCTCTTCGCCGAGGGCCACCAGGGCGCGGGCCGCGACGATCGCCACGTCGGTCACCGGGTCCGTGAGCAGGAGGCGCAGGGGCTCGCGCGCCCGCTGGTCGCCCAGCTCGCCCAGGGCTTCGGCCGCATTGCGGCGGCGGTCGGCCGCGGGCGAGCGGAGCGCGGCCATGAGCAGCTCCACCTGGGAGCCTGCTTCCAGCCCACCCCAGTCATCGGGCACCGTCCAGAAGGTGAGGCTCGCCTGCTCCCGGTCGCTCTTGAAGCCCACCGGCCGCCAGCCCAGGCCTTCCAGCGCCTGGCGGGCCGCCTGCCGTACCTCGTGGTAGGCATCGCCCAGCACCTGCACCAGGGGCTCGATGGCCGCCCGGTGGCCGGCCCGGCCGAGGGCCACGACGGCCTCGTGCCGGATCGTCGGCTCGGCGTGGGTGGTCAACTGCGCCAGCGTCGCCGGGTCGCCCAGCCGGGCCAGGACCTCGCCCACGGCCAGCCGATCGGCGAGCTCGGTGCAGCGCGCAGCGAACTCGCCGAGCCGCTGGCGGGCCACTGGACCGCCGAGCTGCTCGAGCACGCGCACCGCCTCCTGGCGGACCTCGGGCTCCCGGGCCCCGAGCAGGTGGGCCACGGCGTCGATGTGCTCGATTCCGTTGCGATTTTTGGCGATCTGGGCCAGGGCCGTGATGCGCACCCGAGCGTGCGGATCCGCCAGCAGACCGACGAAGGTCGGCAGGAGCTGGGGCCGGTCGAGGTCGCCCAGCCGTTGCAGGGTCTCGCAGCGGAGCTGCTCCCCGATGGCCTCCCCCGTCGGCGTGGTCGCCAGCTCCAGCAGCGCGGGGAGGGCCTGCTCGCCGAGGGCCAGGCATGGCTGCCAGTTGGCGTTGCCGGCCCAGAACAGGACGCGCACCCGGGTCGCCTCCGGGCCGTCGCCGAACAGCTCGGCGGCCCGGGTCATCTCGATGCGTGCCATGTTCGTCGGCTCGCGCTCGATCTGGGCGAGCAAGGGCTGCAGCGTGCTCAGCTCGCCGATCTCGCCGAGGGTGCGCGCCGCGAGGGCCCGGCAGCGTGGCTCGGGGCTCTGCAAGCCGACGAGCAAGGCGGCCCGGGTCATCTTCGGCCACAGCTCGTCGAAGGCCTGCTCCTCGGTGCTGCCCGCCGCGCGACCGAGGCTGAGCACCTGGAGCATCGGCCGGGCGGCAGGGGACTCCAGGGCCCGCAAGGCCTCGAAAGCCAGCTTCCGGATGGGACCCTGGCAGCTCGGCAGGCAGCGCAAGAGGCTCGCACTATCGCCGAGCTGTCGAAACGCCTTGATCTCCTCTGCACGGGTCGCCTGGCCTGGCATCATCCTCGCCTCCGGCTCGCTTCGTTGCGCATGACGGAGCGCCACTGTATCACAATCGACGAGGGCTGCCATCCGTGGAGAAGGGGCGCGCCGTCCGCTCGCCGGGGCCGC
This sequence comes from Myxococcota bacterium, assembly GCA_034005005.1. Classification (GTDB taxonomy): domain Bacteria; phylum Myxococcota_A; class JAVEVO01; order JAVEVO01; family JAVEVO01; genus JAVEVO01. Next base: position 42,231 of record JAVEVO010000006.1, on the reverse strand, counting down.
CGGCGCTCCCTCCGGTCGAGGGGGAGCGGCCCGGCGGGCCCCCCGCGCGAATCAGAAGGTGTAGCCGAGGTTGAAGGTGAAGACCGTCGTCTGGTCCTCCGGCTCCTGGTCCAGGACCCGGGCGAGGTCGAAGCGCAAGGGCATCAGCTCGAGCAGCAGGATCCGCAGACCCAGCCCGGCCGAGTGGCGCAGGGCCGTGAGGCGGACGTCCTGGGGCTCGGGGACCAGCAGCCCCGTGTCGTAGAACAAGGCGCCCCACAGCCACCAGGCGAGGTGGATCCGCAGCTCCGCAGTGCCGAGCAGCCGGGTCCGCTCCCCCAGGGGCACCCCCTGGCGGTCCCGGGGGCCGACGGATTTCTCGGCGAATCCACGCAGGTTGCCATCGCCACCGAGGAAGAAGAGGTCGTCCGTCGGGATCTCCTCCGTCGGTCCGGTCCAGGGGATGACCCAGCCGGCCCGCAGCAGCCCGGCCAGCACGAGCCGGCGGTCGAGCAGGGGACGGTAGCCCTGGAGCATGAGCTGCAGCCGGCTGTACTGCGTCTCCGCCTCCTTCGCCTCGCCGAGGATCAGCTTCAGGGCGTAGTCGGCCTGGAAGGCGGCCGACCAGCCCCGGGTGGGGTGCAGCGGGTTGTCCCGCCGGTCGTACAGCAGGGGCACCGACAGCCGGATCAGGTTGTCGAAGTCGATGCAGGTCCCCCGCGTGCCCTGGCCGGTCAGGCAGAGCTGCTGCTCGAGCTGCCGGCGTTCGCCTTGCCGCTGGACCTTGACCTCGGGGGTGACCCGCAGCCCCCAGAGGTCCTCGATGAGCACCGACAGCCCCGTGCCGAAGCGAAAGCGGTTGTAGTTGTCGAAGAGGGAGGGGGCATTGAAGAAGGCGAGGAAGTCGCTGTCCACCGGCAACACCTCCACGGACTCCCGCAGGTCGTTCTCGGCGGTGACGAACAGCGACCAGGTGGTCGGCAGCTTCAGCCGCAGCGGGCGTGGCCACAGCAGGCTCGGCTCCCAGGCGGTCTTCTCGTTGCCGAAGATGAAGGGCAGGCTGAGCTGCAGCCCTCGCCCCAGCAGGTTCAGGTCCCGGTAGCGGGCCTCGACTCCCCACAGCAGGGTCGTCTCCTTCTGCTGCACGCCGAGCGAGCGCAGGGTGAGGTTGAAGTCGACGAAGCGATCCTCCCGCTCCTCCAGCTCGATGACCAGGGCGATCCGGGAGCGGGGAGCCTCCGGGGAGCTCCCGATCTCCGTGATCCGGATCCCGCGGAACAGCCCGAGGGAGCGGAGGTTCGCCTGGCCGACGTTCAGCTTGCTGCGGTCGAACAGGTCGCCGGGCCGCATGGGCAGCTCGTTCTCCACGACCGTGGTGAGGGTGCGCCGGTTGCCGCGCACGAACAGCTCGCCCAGCCGGGCCTGCGTCCCCTCGGCGATCCGGACCGCCACGTCGACCACCCCGCCCACCACGTCGCCGGCCCCGCAGTCGTCGGTCGGCCCCTCGGAGCGGCAGGAGATCTCCACGCTGGCGTTGGGGAAGCCGGCCTCGAAGTAGCTCTGGCGCAGCCGGTTGGCCCCCTGGGCCAGCCGCTCCGGGGAGAATGGGGCGCCGGCCCGCAGCCCGAGGGTCTCCAGCACCTGCCGCACGCTGCGTGCCTGCGCCCCGGTGACGATGGCGCTACGCAGCCGGGTCTGCACTCCCTCCACCACTGGCAGGGTGAGGTAGAGCTGGATGTCGCGCTGGTCGGGGGGGCGCTGCACCACGAGCCCGCCCGGGGGCGCGGTGACCTCCTCGTTCCCGCCTCCGGCCACACCGCTTGCCGGCAGCAGCCACTGCGCACCCGTCGGTGGGTGGTACAGGATCGTCCGGGCCGGGTCGAAGAAGATGCGCGGCGTCAGCATCCGGAATCGCAGGTAGCCGTGGTCGCGATAGAACGTCTCCAGCCGCGTCCGGTCCTCGGCGAGCTGCTCCCGCAGCAGGCGGCGGGAGCTGAGCAGCCCGGACTCGCCCGAAGCCAGCAGCCCCTTGAGCCGCGTCTCCTGCCCTTCGGGGCTGGCGTTCCCCTCGATGTGGATGCTGGTGATCTCGGCCCGGGGCCCCTCCCAGATCCGGAACTCCAGGCGGGTGGCGTCCTGGGGGTCGAAGCGGGGGTCCACCTCGGCGAAGGGGTAGCCCTCCTCCCGGTAGGCCCGGCGCAGCTCCTCGGCGCTCAATCCGGCGTCCTGCTCGCTCACGGAGTGGCTGTCCCAGAAGGTGAGCCGTCGGCGCAGCTCCCAGGCGGGGATGGCCTGGTTCCCCTGGAACGAGATCTGGTACTTTACGCCCTCTTCAATGTCGATCCATAGCTCGATGGTCTCGGTGTCCGGGTTGCGCGCCTCCCGGGAGCGGACCGTCGCCTCGAAGAAGCCTTCCTCGCCGTACATGCGGACGAGCTCGGCCTCCCGCTCCTCGCGGATCTCCCGGGTCAGGGCGGGTAGCAGGGTCGCGCCCCAGAGGGAGGAGCCGCTCAGGTTGAGCGTGCCGGCGAAGGGCTGGGTCACCTCGGCCGCGGAGAAGTGCTTGTTGCCGCGCACGTGGACGTTGCCCAGGGGGTAGCCGCGCCCCTCCCGGATCCGCACCCGCACCTCGGCGCGGAAGTCCTCGATCTGCCAAGAGATGTGGACCTCGCTGCCCTCGAAGCCCTTGTTCTCGTACAGGCGCCGGATCGTCTCCTCCTGGCGCAGCCGGACCTCGGGATCGGGGTTCAGGGGGCGGCCGGGGCGATAGACCAGTCGCTGGCGGATCTCGCTCTGGAAGACCGCCGGGAACCACTCGGCGACCTCGATCTGGACCCGCTCGACGAAGACCTCCCCTTGCAGGTCGATGAGGACGTCGATCCCCGCGATCCCCCGCTGCAGCCGGAAGGTCACCTCGCGAAAGTACCCCGTGGCCAGCAGGTTGGTGTGGGCCCGGTCGAACAGCTCCCCGGCCAGGGGCAGGCCCGGGTGCAGGTCGGACAGGGACTCCAGCTTCGCCCGGGTGACCGGGTCGTCGCAGATCACCCCCTGGCAGTGGCCGATCCCGACGAGGCTGAGCCGCTCGCCGGCGACCTCGTCCAGGGAGAGGCCCTCCAGCCAGGGCCGCCCGGGCGTGCGGGTCGGGTACGCGGTGAGCTCGGCGACCATCGCGGCCGAGGTGGTCGCGGGACCGGCGGCGGCCCGCCCTCCCGCGATCGCGTCCACGGGGTCGGGCGCGTGCGGGGGGCGATCCTCGTCGTCCGCCGGGCCGGGCCCCGCGCCGGCGAGCAGCGGGAGGGCGCTGGTGGCCAGCAGCAGGGCCAGCCCGAGCAGCCGCCGGCGGGCGCGCGGGCTCATTCCAGCGGCACCTGCCAGCCGAGGCGGCCGGACATGGGGTTCTGCTCGTTGCCGGGGGTCGTCGCGAACTCGAGGAAGAGCCGCTCCCGCAGGTAGAGCTTCGCGCCGACGCTGCCCTGGCTCTGGGCCCCGGAGAAGGTCCCCGAGCCGAGCAGCTCCAGCTTGCCCCCGAGGACTTTCTTGCTGACCTGGATCTGGATGTCCTGGTGCTTGGACAGCAGCATGAGCTGGTCCACCAGCCGGAACTCCTTGAGGGCCTCCTGGGAGATCTTCTGGCTGAGGATCTGCAAGGCCGAGGAGAGGAGCACCTCGCTGCCGACGTCCCCCTTCTGGCCCGCCTGGGAGAGGTCGCTGTAGCGGTAGCCGAGGAGGATCAGCGTCCACAGCTCCCGCTGGTCGGTGGTCTGGGGCGAGGTCAGCTCGAACTTCTCCAGGTCGTCGGGCACCCGCCCCTTCAGGTACAGGGTGATGGTGTAGGTCCGGTCCTCCTCGCTGGCCTGGTCGAGGTTCTGCTCGCTCGCGCTCAGGGGGATGGCGATGACCTGGGCCTCGGCCTCCAGGTCCACCAGGGGGTTGGTGGAGCCGTCGAAGTTGATCTCGGCCCGGGTGACCGTGAACTCCCGGTCCATCAGGGAGAGGGTGTCCCGCTCGCCGAGGTCGACGGTCCCGCTGACCCGCAGGCTGTCGAGCGCGCCGTTGAGGGCCAGATCGGGCTGGACGTGGAGCTTCAGGGAGAGGATCGCCGCCTGGATCTGGGCCAGGAACGCGCCCTGCTCGCCGGTGATCTTGAGGTTGCGCAGCCGCAGCGCCCGGGCGGGGTGCTCCTCCGGGAGGCTGCGGCTCTGCGCCTGCTCCAGCCCCTCGAACCAGCTCCGGAAGGCCTGGGCCAGGGCCTCCGGGTCGGTGAAGGAGCGGACGAACTGCCCGCTGGCCAGCCGGACCTCGCCGCCGAGCTCCAGCCGGCGGTTCGGCTCGAGCAGGTCCGCGGCGGTCAGCTCCAGCCCCGGCACGTCGAGGGTGAGCTGGAGCCCCTCCTCGGGGAAGCTCAGCCGCAGCCGCTCGGCGCGCAAGGTCGCCCGGGCCTTGGGGATCGCCAGCGGCAGCAGCTCGGGCAGCTCGACCCGCGCCGCCAGGGAGAAGGCCCCCTGCCGGCCCAGCCGGCCCACGAGGGGCGCGCTGGCGGGCAGCTCGACGATCCCGGGCGAGAACAGGATCCGCCCCCGCTCGAGGAGCAGCTCCTGGTCGAGCGCGCTGACCTGGAAGCGCGCCCCGTCGAGCTGCAGATGGCCGATGAGCTGCGGCGCCCCCAGCCGTCCGGTCAAGGCCAGGCCGAACTCGATCTGCCCGGCCAGCCGGGGCAGATCGGGGAGCAGCGGGCGCAGCACCGCCAGCTCCAGCGCGCCCCGGGCGTGCAGGTTCAGCCGGCTCTCCAGCAGCTCGCCCTCCTCGTCGAGGTCCAGCGTGCCATCGACCGTGAGGGTGTGCTGGTTGGTCTGCAAGGCGAGCTGCTGGACCGTCAGCCGCTGGCCGTCGAAGCCGAGCCGGATCGGCTGCTCCCCGTTGGTCAGGGACTGGCCGAGGGTGTCGAGCGCGAAGCGCTGGAGCTGCAGGTCCATGGCGGGCCGACCGTTCCGCAGCCGGGCCGCCAGCTCCCCCGAGAACACCCCGGAGACCTGCTGCTGGGCGGTGAAGCCCGGGAGCAGCTCGGCGAGGGTCAGCTCGTGGAAGGCGAGCCGGGCCTCGGCCCGGTCCAGGTCCACCGGCGTCGGCGCGTCCAGGGTCAGGGGGAGCGTGGCCGTGAGATCGAAGTGGCCGAAGGCCTGGCGCGCGGTGACCTGGAGGAGCTGGTCCTCGCCCACGGCGAAGTGCAGGCTGGCGTCGCCCAGGTGGAGGTCCTGGCCTTCCTCCTCGCCTCGCCGCCGCAGCTCCCGGAAGATCAGGTCCCCGGCCCCCTGGGGCGCGTGCAGCGGTCCTTCCGCGTGCAGCCCGAGGGTCGCCCGCCCCGCCAGGCCGCTGCCCAGGCCGAGGATCCGGTCCACCTCGGCCAGGGGCAGCCCCTCCAGCCGCAGATCGAGCTGCACCTCCTGCTCCTCGCTCAGCTTCCCGGAGGCCTCCAGGCTGCCGCCGTCCTGGAGGGCCAGGTGGAGGCGGGGGACCTGCAGCCCGAAGCGCGCTCCATGCCGGCGCAGGGTCGACTCCAGCGCGAGGTGCTCCAGGCGCAGGCCCCGCAAGCTGGTCGGTCCCGTGCGCAGGGCCACCTGTAGGTCGAGCCGGCGGACGCTGCCCGACAGGTCGAAGTCGGCCTCGGCCGCGCCTTGCAGCCGGAGGTGCGCGGGCGCGAGCCGGGCGAGCCGGACCTGGCGCAGCTCGCCGGTGAGCTGGAGGGTGGGATCGGCCAGGAGCTGGTCGACTCGCCCGTGCCAGAGCCCGATCTTCCCCGCGAGCGTGAGCTCGCCCAGGTCGCCCCCGGCCAGGCGCAGGCGGGGGACCGTCAGGGTGCCGCGGGCGAGCTGCAGGTCGGCCGTCGCCTCCCCGAGGGGGTGCGTCTGGTAGCGCAGCCCCGCGACGCGCAGGCGGCCCGTGCCCGCCGGGTTCGTGAAGGTGCCCTGCAGCCGGCTCGCGAACTCGGCCCGGGCCGCGGCGTCGGGCAACCCGGCCCAGCGGAGCCAGGGGCCGAGCTCCCCGGTGGTCAGGCTCACCTCGAGGTCCAGCCGCTCGTGGGCCGGCTCCAGCAGTCCCCGGAGGCCGAGCTGGTGGCCGCCGCCGGCGAGCACCACGCGCCGGAGCCGGGCTCGCCCGCTGGCGTAGGAGCCGTTGGCCGTCAGCCGCAGCTCGCCGGGCAGGGGCAGCCCGGTGGGCTGGCTGCGTTGCAGGGTGAGGGCCAGATCCACGTCCCCCTGCAGCGGGCCCGCTCCCCAGACCTCGGCCTGGGCCGCGATCCGTCCCGAGATCCGGCCCCCGAGGAGCCGGGTGATCTCGCCCGGGGGCAGCAGGGGCGTGGGGTCGATGTCCCGCAGCCGGGCCTGCCCCGCGAGCCAGCCGTCGAAGAGCCGGAGGCGGCCGACGAAGTCGAGCGCGCCGCCGAGCACGCTGGTCTGGAGCCCGTCCAGCACCACCTGCTGGCCGTCGAGCTCGCCGCTCGCGCGCAGCTCGTCCAGGGCGAGCCCCGCGACCTGCAGGCGCGGCGCGGCGAGGCGCCAGCTCCCGTAGGCGTGGTCCAGCGAGCCCCAGAACACGCCGCTGACCGCGGCCGTGCCGTGGAGCAGCCCGCCGAGCTGGGGGGCCAAGAACCAGTCGTGCAGGGGCAGCACGGCCTGGGCCGCGCCCGCGAAGGTCATGGGCTCGTCCAGCGCCAGGGCGCCGGTGGCCTGGGCGGTGATCCCCGCGGAGGTCACCTCGGCGCGCCGGAAGCCGAAGCCCCAGCCGCGCCAGGTGAAGCCGCGCACGTCCAGCCGGTCGATGGGGATGTCCAGGAAGGGCGGCGCGTCCGGCTGCCGGGGATCGCCGATCGCCACCCGGCCGCGGGGCAGCGCGACGTCGGCCTTGATGCTCATCTCTCCTGAATCCATCAGGAATTCGCCGCGCACCCGCACCCGGCTCGCGGTGATCGAGAGCCCGGTGGCCGGCATCTGCTGCAGGTACTCCAGGTCGTCGACCGCGACGCCTTGCAGGGAGATCCGGACGCGGGCGGGGGGCTCGTCGGGGGGGCTCGGCGGGCTGTCTCGGGCCACGAAGAGGTCCGGCAGGCTGGGGTAGTTCTCCTCGTCGAACAGCAGCTTCAGGGAGGCGTCGACCACCTGGACGTCGTCGAGGCTCAGGGAGAGGTCCGGGCCGAGCAGGGCCAGGGGAGAGCCGGCGAGGGAGGCGTGCACCTCCTGGGCGGTGATCAGGGCCTCGCCGGTCTGGGGGTGGATCAGCTCCACCCCGTAGACGTGGAGCCGCAGCGGCGGCAGGGTCAGAAACAGGCGCTCGTAGCGGATCGTCCCCGGGATCGCCTGGCGGAGCAGGGCCTCCACCCGCTGCCGGCCGGCGTCGCTGTTCAGGGCGAGCTGCACCAGCACCACCAGCAGCGCCAGGCAGACCGGCGGGTAGCCCACGGCGAAGAGGATCAGGTGGCGCCAGGGACGGCGACCTCCCCGTGCTCGGCCCGTCATCCAGTCATCCGTGCCTCCGGACCCTCCGACAGGGAGGGCCGTCGCCAGAATACAGGATCGCCTGCTTTCCTGAGCGGCTTTCTGCGGCTATGCTCTGCTGGACGATGGCTGCCGCTGGTGAGGTGCCCCATGGCCGAGGAACGGAAGTGCTCCTGTCCACTGGTCCCCATGACGACCTCCGAGGGGGTGACGGTCGACTTCTGCCCCGAGACGAAGGCGATCCTCTTCGACCCCGGAGAGGCGGCGATCTTCTTCGAGCTGGAGACCGACCTGCCCGGCCTGGCCAAGAACAGCGCCGTGCTCACCGGGCGGCGCTGGATCTGCCCCAAGCACCCCAACGGGCACCTCGTCGAGTACCGCTTCCCGAAGCTCGACGACCTGACCCTCGACATCTGCGACGAGGGCGGCTGCATCCTCTTCGACAAGGGCGAGGTGCCCCGCTTCGAGGCCCTCACCGCCCGCATCGAGGCGCCGCGCAGCCGCATGCTGCGCGTCTTCGAACGGCTGCGAGCCTCGGGGTACCGGGTGCTCGGCGTCACCCCGCCAAACCGCGCGGACGAGGACGACTAGTACCCCGTCACAAGGATTTCGACTGGTTGCCTGCTGCCGGGTGGGTGCCGGCCGACAGGTCGGCACCAGCCTCCTCCCCCTTCGGATCCTGGCCCTGGCGGGCAGAGGAGCAGAGCGACCGGCGCGCAGGCCGGTCGCCACCCGGTGGAGGCCGGTCGCCACCAACCACCCTCTGTCTGCCAACCGGTCATCTTCGCTGCAACGATGCCCTACGTCGTCCCCTCGCCCTGGGCCAGCTCCCGGCAGACCAGCACGTGCAGGGCCGAGGAGAGGCGGTTGAGCTGGTGGGCGGCCGCAGCCCGGAACGGGTCGTCGACGTGATCCGCCCGCGCCAGCGCCTCGCCCGCGACGAGCTCCAGCTCCCGGGACAGGGCGCGCAGGCGGTTGAGCACCACCACCACCGGCCCCTGGCTCGCGGCGGGGAGCACGAAGCCGATCCCGAGCTGGTGCAAGGTGTCGTGCGAGATCCGCCGGAGCTCGTCGCCCGAGAACCCCCCGACCTCGAGGGTCGGGCAGGGCCGGCCGACCACCTCGGCCGCGAGCAGCCGGCGCAAGAAGTCGAGGACCTCCCCGAGCTCGGCCACCAGGGGCTCGCGCCCGGCTTGCCGGGCCACGGCCTGGGCCACCAGCACCTCCGCCTCGAGCAGGTCGAGCTTGCCGCGCAGGGGCAGGATGGGGTGGTCCTTACGGACCAGAGAGGTGTTGTCCCGCAGGTGCGTGTAGTTCTCGGGTTTTTCTGCCAGGACGAGGCCACTTCCCCAGAGACGATAGGGACCTTCGTCCCAGTGGCCACTCCCGTCGCCGAGGCCGTCGCCGGCGCGGGCCGGCGCGGCTCCCAGGGCCGGCTCGAGGTCGCCCCGGAAGTCGAGGTGGCGGGGGCGGCGGGCGACGTCGAGCACCGCGTCCCGGAAGGCCTGCGCCGCGGCCCGGCACGCGGGCAGGTCCCCGGTGAGCAGCCCGCCGGCGAAGTTGGTCTCGGTGGGGGGGCCGTAGAACTTCGCCAGGCGCACCTCGGCCGCCTTCAGGGCGGCGTCGAGGCCGATCATCGCCTCCAGCGGCGGCGCGATCAGGTAGGCCAGGGGCTCTCCCGGCCGGCAGCCGGCGATCCCCGAGAGGTAGGAGCCGGTGCTGGCGATGACGTGGGGGAAGAACGCGAGGGTGTTGGCGTCGTCGGCCGCGTAGAACCAGCTCTCGGCGCGCAGGTAGCGGACCGTCGCGGTCACCCCGGCAATCAGCGTCTCGAGGTCGGCCGCGGCGAGCATGCCGATGATCTCGCCGGACAGGGGGCCCGACGCGTGGCGGGCGCCGGCGTAGAAGCTCTTGGCGTAGACGACCGTCACCGCGGCCGCCTTGGTGCCCTGGTCGAGCGCGGCGTACAGGGCGTCGTCGCAGTCCGCGGTGACGAGCCCGAGGCAGCGCTGCCCCGCGTCCAGCCCGAGGGCCGCGGCCAGGGGGGCGGCGACGTCGGGGATCAGCCGGAGGGCGAGCACGTGTGGCTTGAGGGGTTCGCCGATCATCGCCGGGTCCTCACCGTCCGCTCAGATCGATGCCGGTCCCCTTGGCCGAGAGGGCCCGCAGGCACAAGGCGGCGATCCGGCTGGCCCCCTCCTCCGGCGGGATGCCCCGGTCGTGGATGTTGGAGATCACCGAGCGCTGCGCCTCGACGAGCTTGCGGCCGGCGAAGTAGGTGATGTACGCGCCGACGCTCTCGGCCGACTTCAGCCCCGGTCGCTCGCCGACGAGCATGCACAAGAGCTCCGCCTCGGTGATCCGGCCGATCTGGTCCGCGAGGGCCACCCGCGAGTTGTGCACGTAGATCGTCCGGCCGACCTTCAGCCGGGCCGCCTGCAGCGTCGCGAGCAGGGGGGGCAGCAGCCGGGGCAGGTTGACCCGCAGGGCCGTGGCCGACAGCCCATCGCCCGCGACGATCTGCACCTGCGGCCGACGGGTCGCCTCCCGGGCCAGCCGGATGGCCGACTCCTCGTCCAGCCGGCGGCCGAGGTCCGGCCGGCGCAAGAACTCCCGGCGGTCCTGGGCTGCGGAGCGGGCGCTCAGCATTCCCAGCCGCTCGATGAGCTCCGGCTCGAGCGCAGAGAAGACCGCGTCCCGGGCTGCCGCGTGGTCGGAGCGGAACTCGAGCAGGGTCGCGGTCTTGTACCGCGTGCCCGCGCGGCCGACCCCCAGCCGGGCCGGCGTCGCGGCGAGGTAGCCGGCCCGGTCCCGGGCCGGGCTCCAGGACGCCGGGGGGCCGGGCAGGCGCACCCGGGGGGTGCCCAGCCACGCGCCCACCCGGGCGGCGAGCGCGGCCCGGGTCGGATCGGTCCCGGGCCGCACCGGCGGCAGGGCCGCGGGCGCCGGGCGCTGCTCCTCGGCGGCCACCGCGGCGGCCACGGCCTCGGTCACCAGGGTGCGCAGCAGCTCGTCGTCGTGCACCGCTCCCCCCTTCACAGGAAGACCCGCAGGTCGCCGGCCAGCGAGGTGAGCTTGCCGTCCGCCATGAGCCCCCGGTGCTCGAGCCAGGCCTCGAACTCGGGGGTCGGGCGGAGGCCGAGGACCTCCCGGAGGGTCTGGTTGTCGTGAAAGCTGGTACTTTGGTAGTTGAGCATGATGTCGTCGCCCATGGGCAGCCCCATGAAGTAGTTGACCCCGGCCGTGGCGAGGATCACCGCCAGGTTCTCGAGGTCGTTCTGGTCGGCCTCCATGTGGTTGGTGTAGCAGGCGTCGCAGCCCATGGGCAGCCCCGCGAGCTTGCCCATGAAGTGGTCCTCGAGCCCGGCCCGGATCACCTGGCGGGCGTCGAAGAGGTACTCGGGGCCGATGAAGCCGACGACGGTGTTCACCAAAAAGGGCGAGAACGCGCGGGCCAGCGCGTAGCAGCGGGCCTCGAGGACGAGCTGGTCCGCCCCCCAGTGGCTGTTGGACGACAGCTCCGAGCCTTGCCCCGTCTCGAAGTAGAGCTGGTGGGGGCCCACCGAGGTGCCCAGCTCGCGGATCATCGCCTGCGCCTCCCGGAGCAAGGCGATGTCGATGCCGAAGGCCCGGTTCCCCGCCTCGCTGCCCGCGAGGCTCTGGAAGAGGATATCCATCGGCGCGCCCCGGCGCAGGGCCTCCATCTGGGTCGTGACGTGCGCCAGGCAGCAGCACTGGGTGGGCACGCCGTGCGCGCGGGTGAACTCGTGCAAGGTGCGCAGGACCGCGAGGGTCGAGTCCGCGTCGTCGGTCACGGGGTTGACGCCGATCAGGGCGTCGCCCGAGCCCCAGGCGAGGCCTTCCATCAGCGACGCGGTGATCGCGTCGGGGTCGTCCGCGGTGTGGTTGGGCTGCAGCCGTACCGAGAGTCGTCCGGCCAGGCCGACGGTGGTGTTGGCGTGGGTCACCACCCGGATCTTCGACGCCGCGCGCACCAGGTCGAGGTTGGTCATCAGCTTCGCGAGGCCCGCGATGGCCTCGGCGGTCAGCCCCCGCCCCCAGGCCAGCAGCTCCCGGCCGGTGGTCGTCGACGCGAGCACCCGCTCCCGCAGCTCACCGAGGCAGAGGGGGCCGAGCTCCCGGGACGTCACCGGATCGAGCCCGTCGCGGTCGAGCCGGGTCACCTCGTCCTCTTCGTAGGGCGCGACGGGGTGCTCCCGCAGCTCGGCCACCGTCACCTCGGCCAGCACGCGCTTGGCCGCGACGCGCTCGAGCTCCGTGCTCGCCGCGATCCCGGCCAGCTCGTCCCCCGACTTCAGCTCGTTGGCCTTGGCGAGCACGTCTTTCAAGTCTTTGAATTGCCAGGTCTTTCCTCGGAGCGTCGTGCTGAGCTGCATGATCTCTCCGCCTTGCGGCCCCCGAGCGGACCCTCCGGTCGGGACGAGGCATCCTAGCCCGAGGAGAGGGTGGCAGGGAAGCCCGGCCGTGGAGGGAGGATGGAGCGGCTGCCAGGTGGAGGCCGGGCGGGGGGGGGCCGGGCGAGGGGGGGGCCCGGGGGTGGTGGGGACCGGGCTGCGCGGGGAAGCTGCCGGCGCCGGCCCGGGTCAGCCGCCGCAGGCCAGGGTCAACCGCCAGATCCCGGCCGGCAACCCCGGGAGGCTCCAGCGCCGGGCGAGCTCCCCCAGCTCCCGCTTGAAGCCCTCGCCGCCGAAGGGCACGACCGTGACCGTCGCCCGGAGGACCTTGCCGTCCGGCCCGACCTCCAGGCGCAGCCCGACCTCGCCCCGGGCCCAGCCGTCCGTCGCCAGCACCCGGGTGTAGGCCGGCAGCAGCTCCTGGACCAGCAGCTCCAGCCGGGCCAGGGTCGCGGCCGGCGGGGGCTGGTCCGTGGGGCCGAAGACCTTGCCGGGCACCAGCCGCACCGTGGGCTGGGGCTTGCGCGGCGCGGCGGCGGCCTCGGGGGGCTGCTCCCGGGCGCTCGCCGGGGCCAGCCGGGCCGGTGCGATCCCCCCACGGACGCCGAGCCCGCCGAGCCCGTACCCGCCGCCGCCCGCCGCCGTGGCGTCGCCCTTGCCCAGGCCCGTCGGCGCCTGGCCGAGGGAGCCCGAGGAGGCGCGGTCCAGGTCCGGCGTCGCGAGCATCGGCTTGGCCAGTTTGTGCTTCAGCAGCCCGCCGGTCGGCGGGGCGGGCGGCGCGGTCTGGGTGGCGATCGGTCCGCCGACGTAGGCGCCCGGGGGGGCGGCCAGGGGCGAGACCCCCTCGGGCAAGGGCACCGGCACCGGGACGGTGGTCGCGGTGCCGTCGCTGCGCACGACCTCGTCCACCGCCACGAAGCTGGTGAAGTCGCTCATCAGGTGGAAGCGCAGGGCCAGGTCCGTGACCCACTTCTCGATCTCCTGCCGACGGGTGGGCTCCATGCGGTGGAGGTCCATCAGCTCCTGGATCGACCGGCGGGCCCAGAGGTAGGAGATGCCCGAGCCGCGGCCGTGGGGCACGGGCGGCAGGGTCACCTCGATGGTCTCCTGGTAGGGCTGGCCCGCGTGGCGGCCGGTGATCCGTACCTTCCCGGTGCCGCCCTGCTCGTAGCGGCCGACCACGAACAGGGGCCGCTCCGCGAACAGGTCGGCCAGGTAGGCCGGGGAGGTGTCGAGGACGTCGAGCCCCCCCCAGTCGACCTGCAGGTCCGTGAGGGAGGGGCGGGAGACGTACTCGAAGAAGCGCTGCACGACGGGCTCCGGCGCCTCCCGGGGCAGCAGGTAGAAGGGCTCGCCCTGGCCGATGCGGGCCATCCCGCCGATGAGGAAGCGGTTGACCGAGGAGCCGACGCCCAGGGCGAACAGGTTGGCGCCCTTCAGGTTGGAGCGCAGGTACCGCAGGACCTCCGCCTCGTAGCCGATGTAGCCGTCGGAGAGGAAGAGCACGACCCGGGAGCGGCCCGGGTCGCGCGGTGCGTTCAACGCCTTGTCCAGGGCGGGGATGAACTGGGTGCCGCCGCCGCCCCGCCAGGACCCGACCCGCTCGAGGGCCAGGCGCACGTGGTCGGGCGTCGGCGCAACGGGCGCGGGGAAGAGGAAGCTGGCCGACCCGGCGAAGCCGATCACCTGGAAGGTGTCCTGGGGGCCGACCTGCTTCAGGCAGCGGGCGATCAGGCTCTTGGCCTGCTCCAGGGGGAAGCCGTGCATCGAGCCCGAGGTGTCGACGACGAAGACGTACTCCCGGGGGGCCACGCGATACGCCTGGTCGTCGACCTGGGGCTGCAGCATCAGGAGGAAGTAGCCCCCCTCCTGGTCCCGCTCCGTGAGCAGGGCCAGCTTCGGCCGGGCGCCCGCGACCCGGTAGCGCAGCACGAAGTCCTTGTTGGGGATCCGGTCCTGAGGGGCGAGGGTCACCGTCGCCTCCTCGGGGCCGGCCCGGTCGAGCACCACCTCGTGGGTCGGGCTCGCGAGCGCCTCGATGGCCATGCCCGCATCGAGCTGCAGCTGGAGCTGGATGTCGTGGCCCGGGCGGGTGCCGGGCAGCAGCAGGGGCGGCGTGATCCGGGACGCGTCGGGGACCCGGGTGGTGTCGGGGGACCAGCCCGTGCCCTGGAAGCCGAGGGTCGTCTCACCGCCGATGAAGCGGGGGCCGACCACCATGGGGAAGACGAACTCGTACTCACCGTGCTGGTACTTCAGATCCTCGACGTAGGAGAGCTCGACGACGATCTCCTCGCGGGGCAGGATGTTGGCCACCGACTGGGTGAAGAGGTTGGGGCGCTCCTGGTCGAGCAGGGCCGCGGTCTTGCCCGCGGCCTTGGCCTCCTCGTAGATGCGGCGGGCCTCCGCCCGCTTCTGGATCGTGCCGCGGATCACCCGGCTGCCCACCCGCATGGTCAAGGCATGGACCGCGGCGCGCTCGGGCAGGGGGAACACGTAGACCGCCTCGATGGGCCGGTCGTAGGGGTTGGTGAACGTCTGCGTCACCTTCACCGAGGCCAAGAAGCCGGCGACGTCCGCCTCCACCGCGGTCCCCTTCAGGGGCAGGGGCACGCCCTGGCCATCGGCGGTGGTGGTCTGCATGTAGCCACCCGAGGTCACCAGCACCTTCCCCTCCTCCGCGGCGCTGGCCGTGGTGGCGGGGAGGGCCAGCAGCAGCAGGAGGAGCAGCGGGGTGGGGCGGCGGGGTGGGGCGGCGGGGGTTGGCGTGTGCATCGTCCCTCTCCTGGATCGTTGAGGCAGGGCTATGTACGCACGACTTGGCCGCGGGATCCATCGCGGACGATTTTTTTCGGCCGGCCCGCCCCCTGGCGGGCGCCCGGGAGGTGACCCGGCCCCGTGGCCGGGGCCCCGGGAGGGGCCAGCGCCCCGCGGGCCCTTGACCGGTGGGCCGGCGAGAAGCAATCTCTGGGACGGGCGGAGGGGCTCCGCGACGGGGCCCCGCCGGACGGGTGCCTTCCTGGCTGGAGCATCATGAAGCTGCCTCTCTTCTCCCTCGTCGGCCTCTTGTGCGGGGCGCTCGCGTGCGGCGGTTGCGCCACCCCCGCTTCCCAGGGGGACGCGCTGCTCGCGGGCGGCCGCGTCGACGAGGCCCTCCGCCACCTCGGGGCCGCGACCGCGGCCAACCCCGACGACGCCATGGTGCGGGCGGCCCATGGTGCGGCCCTCCGGCGCGCGGGCCGGCCCGAGCAGGCCGAGGCGGAGCTGCGCCAGGCCCTCGCCCTGGCCCCGGAGCTGCGCCGGGCCCGCCAGGAGCTCCTCGGGCTGCTGCTCGATCAGGAGCGGCTCGTGCAGGCGGTGGCGGCGGCCGACGAGCTGGCCCGGATCGCGCCCGACGACCCGGCCTGCACCCCCGCCCGGCGCCAGGACCTGCTCTGGCGAGCGGGCCAGCAGGCGGTGGAGACCCGCCAGGCCACGGTGGCCATCGGCCTGCTCGAGCGGCTGCTGGGGCAGGCCCCCGACCGGCAGGCGGCCGTCGCCCCCTGGCTGGTGCGTGCCCACGAGTCCCAGGCCGCGATCCTCGAGGAGGCGGAGCGGCCCGAGGAGGCCCTGCGCTCCGTGGAGCGGGCGCTCGAGCTCGGCGGCGAGACGCCGGCCCTGCTCGTCAGCCGGGGGCGGCTGCTCCTCGCGCTCGGCCGCGTGCCCGAGGCCAGCGCAGCCTTCGAGCGTGGCATGACTTTGGTCCCAGATCCCGCGGAGGCCGCGCGTCAGGCCGCGGCCCTGCTGCGCAAGGCGGCCCGGCCCGGCGAGGCCATCCGCTTCCTCGAGCAGGCCATCCAGCTCGCGGGTGCGCGGCGTCGGCCGGGCGACCTGCTGCTCCTCGCCGGGCTACAGCTCGAGCAGAAGCAGCCGGGCCCGGCCCGGGAGTCCCTGGACCTGTTCGTCCAGGCGCGGGGCGGCACCCTCGAGGCCCTCGGCGAGGCCGCGCGCCTCGCGGAGGAGAACGGCAGCGGTGAGCTCGCGCGGGGGTACCTCGAGCAGGCGGCCCAGGAGGCGCCCACGGATTTCCCCCGGCAGCGGGCCCTCGTCGAGCTGCTGCTCCGGCAGGGGCGTCGGGACGACGGGCTCCAGCGCCTGCAGCGCTACCAGACCGAGGTGGGCACGGCCGAGGCCGCGTTCCAGGTGGCCCAATGGTACCAGGGGCAGGGCGAGTACCTCCGGGCCCTCGAGGCCTATCGCCGGGCGCTCGTCCTGGCGCCCGAGCGGATCCTGATCCACCTGCGGCTCGCGGAGACGCTCCAGGAGCTGCGGCGGCCCGCGGAGCGGCGGGCCGCGCTCGAGCGCTTCGTCCTGGCCTCCCCCGACAAGGTCGAGGCCCACCGGAAGGTCGCCGGCCTGCTCGGCGACTCCGGGGAGACCGCCGAGGCCTTGCGCCACCTCGATCAGGCCGTGCGGCTGGCCCCCCAGCAGCCGACCTTGCAGGCGGACCGGGCGCGGATCTTCGAGGCGGCCCGCCAGCCGGAGCGGGAGGCAGAGGCCTGGGAGCGCTACGTCGGCGCCAGCCCCGACCGGGTCGCGGCCGCGAGCGAGGTCGCGGCCCGCTACCGGCTGCGGGGTGACCTCGAGCGGGCCGAGCGGTTCCTCCTGCTCGGGCTCCAGGCCGTCCCCCCGCCGGAGGCGCGGCAAGAGCTGCGGCTGCAGCTTCTGGACCTCGCCGAGGAGCAGGAGGACGAGGTGCTCCTCCAGGAGCGGCTGAGCCAGCTTCTCGCCGAGGGGGCCGACGACGAGCAGCGGGCGCGGCTCCTCGAGCGGGCCCTGGAGCACCGGGACGACGAGGGGGGCCCCCGGCTGCGCCGGCTGCTCCTCGAGCAGCTCGTCCGCCTGCAGCCCGGGCGGCCGGAGCTCCTCCACCAGCTCGGGCTCGTCCGGCTGCTGGAGGGCGACTTCCCCGGCGCCGCCGCGGTCTTCGACCGCTACGAAGCGCTGGCCGCCGACCCCCTCGAGGCCCTCGGGGCGATCGCCGCGGCCTACGGCGAGGCCGGCCGGAGCGATCTGGTGGGGCCGGTGCTCCAGCGGATGGTCGCCCGGGGTGCCGACGACCCCCGCACCCTGCACCGGGTCGTCCTGCTGCGGCTCGAGCAGGCGGGGACGGAGGACCCCGAGACGCTGCAACTGCTGGCGCGCCTGCTCGCCAGCCCGCCGCCGGTCGAGATCGACCTGCTCGCGCTCGCCCGCCAGCTCGAGGAGTGGCGGCTGTTCCCCTGGGCCGAGCAGGCCCTCCGTCATGCCGACGCTCGCCAGCCCCTCGGCGAGCAGGACCTGCGCCGGCTGGGGCGCCTGCTCCTGCAGCAGCGCAAGGTCGCCGAGGCCCGGGACGTCCTGGCGCGCCTCGCGGCGCGCCTGGCGGGGCCCGGCCTGGCCAAGCTGCGCCTCGACTGGGGGCGGACCTGCAGCGAGGTCGGGCTGGCCGACGAGGCCCTGCGGGTCTACACCCAGGTCCTCGAGGCGGGCGAGGGCCCGTTGCTGCAGGCCTTCCAGCTCACGGTCGCGGCCCTGCTGCAGACCGGCGACCAGGCCCGGCTCGGGCCCCTCGCCGCGCGGCTGGTGGCCAAGGCCTCGCCGCCCGACGAGGTGCACGCGGCCATCGCCCGCGCCCACGCCGCCTTCGGCGCCGAGGACGAGGCCCTCGCCTCCTGGAAGCGGGTGCTCGTCTACGATCCGCTCTCCCAGGAGGCCCTCGGTCAGGTCGCGGCGATCCTCCTGCGGCGCGGCGAGGCGGAGCGGGCCCGGGTCCTGATCGAGCGGCAGATCCGGGAGGCCGGTGATCCCCCCGAGGCCTGGCTCTCCCTGGCGCGTCGCTTCCGGCGGCACGGCGCCCACCGGGAGGCGGTCCGCAGCTACGACGAGGCCCTGCAGCGCGGCGCCGACCCCGCGCCCACCCACCTCGAGCGGGCCCTCTCCCTCCTCGCCCTCGGCGACCGGCCGGCCGCGCAGCTCAGCCTCGAGCAGGCCCTCGCCCTGACCTCGGGCAAGGCGATCCAGGACACCTTGATGGTGGTCGGGCAGCAGCTCGTGGCCGTCGGCTGGGACGAGCTGGCCATCGAGACCTTCCGCCGCGGCGTCGCCCTGGATCGGGCCAACCCCAAGTTCTACGCCATCCTCGTCGAGCTATACCTGCGCAACGGTCGGCTGGATCTCGCCCGCCGGGCGGTGGCCGAGGCGCGCAGCAACGGCATGAACCAGCTCTTCTCCGTGGCCCTCAGCTTCGAGGAGGCGGGCTACCAGCAGCAGGCGACCACCCTGTACCGGGCGATCCTCGAGACCGGCGTCGATGGCCAGGTGCTCCCCGCGTTCTGGCGGCTCGGGCTCGATCTCGTCGATCGCGGGCTCGCCCGCAACCTCGCCCCCCTGGTCCAGCGCTTCCTCGCCGCGGTCCAGTACAGCTTCGAGGGCCAGCACCTGGTGGCCCTGCTGTACGAGCGCGCCGGCCTGCACGACCGGGCCCTCCAGCACCTGCTCGCCGGGATCGAGGGGCAGGAGACCGACAAGCGCTGGCTGCTCGTCGCGGAGGCCGCCCTGCGCGCCGGCCGCCCCGCCGCGACCCTCGAGGCCCTGCTGCGGGCCGCGGAGCAGGGGCCGCTCCCCGGCCCCGCCGCGGCCAACGCGGCCCTCGACCTGCTGCTGGCCCGGGGCGAGACGGCCCTGGCCCTCGATCTGCTCGAGCGGCTGCCCTCCTCCCTGCTGCGGCCCGAAGAGCGCCTGCTCGCGCGGGGGCGGCTGCACCTGCGGCTGGGAGACCTCCGCCAGGGAACCGCCAGCGTCCGCCGCGCCCTGCAGCGCGTCCCCGCCGAGCCCGAGCGGGGGCGGCTGCTGGAGGCTGCGGCCGAGACCCTCCTCGACGCCCGGCTCTACCGGGAGGCCGTCGCCTTGCTGGAAGAGGTCCGGCCCCCCCTCAGCAAGGAGGCCCACCAGCTCCTGCTGCAGGCCCGCCTCGCGCTCGGCGACGACGCGGCGAGCGAGCGGGCCCTGGAGGCCTTCCTCGCGGCCACCCCCCAGGACGCCGTGGCCGATCTGACCGCGGCCGGCGCCCTGCTGCGGGGCGGGGGTCGGTACGCCCGCGCCGCCGAGGTGCTCCGCCGCGCCCTGGCCGCGGCGCGCGACGGTGAGCAGCGCCGGCTGGCCCTCTACCACCTGCTGGCCTGTCTGCACACCCTGGGGGAGGACGCGGCGGTCGCGGCCGAGGCCCGCGGCTTCGTCGCGCAGAGCGTGGCCCCGGCGGCCGCGCTCCACGACGTCATCGGCGAGCTGGGCAAGCTCAACCGCTGGGAGCTCATCGGCGACCTGCTCACGGAGCGTCCGGCCCTCACCCGCAACGACCTCCGCCTGCTCGTCGACGAGCTGGACGCCCGGCTGGCCCTCGGCCAGGAGCAGCGGCTCGACCCCGTGGTCGAGGGCATGGTCCAGCGGGCCTTCGCGGCCGAGGGGGATCTGCGCTCGCGCGAGGAGATCGTCGCCCGGGTGGCGGCGCGTCTCGCCTGGTCCCTGCGGCCGGCCGCGGCGATCCAGCGCTGGGAGCAGGTGCTCGCGCTCGCCCCGGCCGAGTTCGCGCCCCTCGAGCGGATGGTGGTCGCCGCGCTCGACGGCGGGGACGACGCGACCCTCGACGCGCTGGTGCCCCGCTTCTTCGCGGCGGCGGGCGAACGTCCCGCGACCTGGCGCTGGCTGGGCCAGAAGTACCTCGCGGCCGGTCGGGGCTCCCGCGCCCTCCCCCTCGCGGAGCAGCTTTTGGCCGCGGCGCCGCGGGACCCCCGCAACCAGTTGCTGCAGATCGGCGCGCTGCTCCAGGCCGGGGAGCTGGCGCGGGCCTGGGAGGCGAGCGGGCAGGCCCTCGGCGTCGCCGACGACCCGGCCCGGCTGCGGGTGGCCCTGGGGGCCCTCTGGCTGCAGCAGGGGCACCCCTTCCCGGCCCTCGACGAGGATGGCCCCTGGCTGCCCGTCGCGCCGGCCCCGGAGTTCGCGCGCCGGGCGCGGGAGCTGGTCGCGCCGGCCTGCCGGGAGCAGGAGGACGGGTACGCGGCGGCCCTGCTCGTGCGGGGGCTGGCCCGGCTGCAGCTCGGCGAGCTCTCGGCCGCGCAGGGCGACCTCGACGACTACCTGCGACGGGGGGGCGGCTTCTCCGTCCTGCTGTTGGAGCCGTTCCCCTTCGAGGAGCGGGACGAGCTCGACCTCGAGAAGCTCACGGAGCTGTTGCGCGCCCGGGGCGCCGAGACGGCGGACGGGGCCGCCCGGTTGCTCCTGATCCTCGACGCCTACCTCGCCGCGGGGCAGGACGAGCCGGCCTGGCGGCTCCTCGAGCGGCTGGTCCTGGTCGCGCCGAGCGCGGAGGACGCGCTCGAGCGCGTGCTGCAGCGGGCCTCCCTCCACGGCCGCGTCGACTTCGGCCTGCGCGTGCTGGACCTCGTCGGGCGCCGCTTCCCCGGCACCGGCGTCGGGGTGACCCTGCTGGCCGAGCTGCTCGAGAAGGGGGGCCGGGTGGAGGACGCGCTGCGGGCCTACCGGCGTGGCCTGGCCGCGGAGCCCCGGGAGCAGGTCTACCACAACAACCTCGCGTACCTGCTGGCCCGCCGGGGCCTCCAGCTCGAGGAGGCCCTGACCCTCGTCGGCCGGGCCCGGCGGCTCGGGCCCCAGGGCGAGAAGTTCTACCTCGACACCGAGGGCTGGGTGCTGTACCGGCTCGGCCGGTACGCCCAGGCCGCCCAGCGGATCCAGGCGGCCTTGTGGCAGCTCGATCGCGGCATCGGGCCGACGGTCTCCGAGTCCCTGTACCATCTGGCCATGGTGCGGCTGGCCCTGGGCGAGCGGGGCGCCGCGGTGTCCCTGCTCCGGCAGGCGGCGGCCCTCGACCGCCGGGGTGAGTACGGCCGGCTCGCCCGGGAAGAGCTGCGCCGGCAGGAGTCGCCGCCGCGCTGACGCGGCTCGAGAATCGACCTCGGGCCGATCTTGTGGTAGCTTCAGCAGCCATCGGACTCGTCCGGTGGCGGCTGCCAGGAGGCCGGATGGCGCAACCTCTCCAGCGGTACAATGTCATCGAGCGCCTCGATGCCGGCGGGATGGCCGAGGTCTTCAAGGGGAAGGCCACCTCGATCCAGGGCATCGAGAAGCTCGTCGCGATCAAGCGGATCCTGCCCTCGCTCACCAAGCACAAGAAGTTCGTCTCGATGTTCCTCGACGAGGCGCGGCTGTCCATGCACCTCAGCCACGCCAACATCGTCCAGGTCTTCGACCTCGGGGTGGCCGACAACACCTACTTCATCGTCATGGAGTACGTGGAGGGCACCAACCTGCGGGTCATCGCCGAGGCCGCGCGCAAGACCGGCTACCGCATCCCCGTGCCGCACTCCATCTACCTGATGATGGAGGTCTGCAAGGCCCTCGGCTACGCCCACACCAAGAAGGACGGCAACGGTCGGCCCCTCGGCATCGTGCACCGGGACGTCAGCCCCCCGAACATCCTGCTGTCCCTCGAGGGCGAGGTGAAGCTGACGGACTTCGGGCTGGCCAAGGCCCAGAGCCAGCTCGAGAACACCGAGCCGGGCGTCGTGAAGGGCAAGTTCAGTTACCTCTCCCCCGAGTCCGCCTACGGCGAGGAGGTGGACCACCGCAGCGACATCTTCGCCTGCGGGATCATCCTCTGGGAGCTTTTGGCCGCGCAGCGGCTCTTCCTCGGCGCCACGGATCTGGAGACCCTCGAGCGGGTGCGCCGCTGCCAGGTCCCCTCGGTGATCCCCCACAACCCCGAGGTGGCGCCGGAGCTGGACGCGATCCTCCAGCGGGCCCTCGCCCGCAAGCCCCAGGACCGGTTCTCCTCGGCCCAGGAGATGGGAGACCAGCTCGCCCACTACATCTTCTCGCGTAGCCTGAAGGTCACGAGCTACGACCTCTCCCAGCTCGTGCAACTCGTGACCAGCGGCAAGCTGGGGGAGCTGCCCCGTCCGTCCCAGCCCCTGACCCTGATCGATCGCCTGATCCAGGGGGAGCTCGACGGCTTCCACAGCATCCAGGGGAGCTCGTCGGCCAGACCCTTGCCCGAGGCCTACGACGGCAGCCGCCCCTTGAGCCTCGCGGACCTCTCCGTCGGCCGGCTCGGGGGCTCCTTGCCCGCGACCTCCTTCCCGGTGGCCGCGCGCGAGCCCGAGGACCGCACCACCCCCGACGGCTTCGGCCTGGTCCGGGGCTCGCCGGCCACCCCTGCCCCGTCCGGACCTCGGCCCGGGGCGAGCACGGCCGCCGGACCGGACCCCGGCCCCGCTCCCGTCCTCTTGCCGTCGCCGAGCACCCCGGCCATCCCGGGGGCCGCAGCGCTGCGGCGGCCCGCGCGCAAGGATCGCTCGGGCGTCCGCCCGGTGCCGGGGGAGCCCGGCGACGCGGCCCGGCCCCCCGCGGCCTCGCCCGTGGCCTCGCCCGTGGCCGCTCCGGCCGTCGCGGGAGAGCCCGCGGCCGCGGGGGAGTCCGCCGCGTCCGGCTCGCGGACCGGGCTGCTCGTCGGCTTGCTCGTGGTGCTCTTGCTCTTGCTGCTGGCCGGGCTCGGTACGGTCTGGTACCTGACCGCCGGCCGGGGGCCGACGGGCTGACGGGCATGGGACCCCGTCGGCCCGTCCTCCCCGGTGCGCCCCGGAGGCTGCACCGGTCCCCGTCCCACCCCGTCCGGGAGGATCATGCCCGCACCGTCGGCCCGCGTCGTCTTCTTGTGGCACATGCACCAGCCATCGTACGAAAGTCCCGATGGCTCCCCCCCCGCGATGCCCTGGGTGCGGCTGCACGCCACCCGCGCGTACCGGGACCTGGCCTGGATCTTCCAGGATCATCCGCAGGTGCGGATGGTGGTCAACTTCGTCCCCTGCCTGCTCGACCAGCTCGAGCGGGTCGTCGCCGGCAGCACCGACGCCTTTCGCGAGCTGACGCGTCGTGATCCCGCGACCCTGACCGCGGAGGAGCGGCGCTTCTTGGCCACGCACTTCTTCTCCTGCCGCCAGGAGACCCTCATCGATCCCCTCCCGCGGTACGCGGAGCTGTTGCAGCACCGGGACGCGGTGCTGAGCTGGAGCCACCAGGACCTGCTCGATCTGCAGGTGCACTTCAACCTCGCCTGGCTCGGACCTGCGGCTCGGGCCGAGGAGCCCCTGCTGCCGGCCTTGCTGCGGCAGGGCCGCAACTACACCATCGCGCAGCGCGACGGGCTTCTGGCCTGCCAGGACCGCGTCTGCGCCCGCATCCTCCCCGAGTGGCGCCGCCTGGCCGCCAGCGGCCAGATCGAGCTGACCACCACGCCCTATTACCACCCGATCTTGCCCCTGCTCCTCGACTCGGACGTCGCCCGGCGCTGCCAGCCCGGCGCGGCCCTGCCCCCGCGCTTCTCCTGGCCCGAGGATGCCCGGGAGCAGGTCGATCGGGCGGTCTCCCGCCACACCCAGCTCTTCGGCCAGCCCCCGCGGGGCCTCTGGCCGGCCGAGGGGTCCGTCTCCCCCGAGGCGGTCCACCTGATCCACGAGGCCGGGCTGAAGTGGCTGGCGACCGACGAGGGCATCCTCCTGCACTCCCTGCCGCCGGGCACGGTGCGGGAGCACGTCCTGTGCCGCCCCTACCGCTTCTCGGAGACTGGGCCCCTGCTACTGTTCCGGGATCGGGACCTCTCCGACCGGATCGGCTTCACCTATGCCCGCGACCCGGCCAGCCATGCGGTGGCCGACCTGCTCATGCGGCTGGAGGCCGCGGGCCGGGCCAGCCTGGAGCGGCGGGACCACCCGCCCCGCGGCCCCGTGCTCCTCGTCGCGCTCGACGGGGAGAACCCCTGGGAGGGCTACCCCGACGGGGGGGTCGAGTTCCTGCACCTGCTCTGCCGGCAGCTCGAGACCCACCCGCTGCTGACGACCCTGCTGCCCCGGGACCTCGAGCTCGCGGAGGCGACGCCGCTGCCCCGGCTGCACACCGGCTCGTGGATCGAGTCCACCTTCCGCATCTGGATCGGTGGGCCCGTGGAGAACCGCGCCTGGGCCCTGCTCGGGGCGGCCCGGGAGGCCCTGGCCGGCGCCCTGCAGGGGCAGCACCCCCGCGCGGCCGAGGCCCGGGAGGCCTTGCTCGGGGCCGAGGGCTCCGACTGGTTCTGGTGGTTCGGCGACGACTTCTCCACCACCCAGGACGAGCTCTTCGATCAGCTCTTCCGCGCCCGGCTGCGGCGGGTCTACGAGCTCCTCGACCTGCCGGTGCCCCCGGAGCTGTACCAGCGGGTCGACGAGCGCCGGCGCACGCTGACGGGCGACTCCGA
This sequence comes from Myxococcota bacterium, assembly GCA_034005005.1. Taxonomy (GTDB): domain Bacteria; phylum Myxococcota_A; class JAVEVO01; order JAVEVO01; family JAVEVO01; genus JAVEVO01. The sequence continues at coordinate 18,025 of JAVEVO010000006.1, read as the reverse complement.
CACGGTCGCCGTGCCCGCGGGGTTCATCCAGCCCGCGCTCGACGGCCGGGTCTCGGGCTACTACGAGTGGGCCGGCGCGGTCGAGGTCCCCCTCGGGGGCGGCCGCGCTGCGATGTACCAGGGCGCTCGCCGGTTCTCGCGCCTGCTGTACGGCTTCAGCCTGGAGCAGCTCTTCCTCCGCCTCGACCGGCTCCCCGCCTCGCCCACCAGCGAGCCGCACGCTTGCCGGCTGCGGCTGCTCTGGGGCGGCGAGGCCCGTCCCCTGGAGATCGACTTCGTGCTGCCCCCCGACGCGCAGGAGCTCGCCCAGCCCGTGCGCACCCGGACCGCGGACGGCCTCGTCCTGGCCGTGGGCAAGGTCCTCGAGCTGGCGATCCCCCTCGAGGCCCTCGGCGCCCGGCCGGGAGAGCTCCTCGAGCTGGAGCTGCTCTACGAGGAGGACGGGCACGTGGTCGACCGGGCCCCGGGCCAGGGCCGGCTCCGCATCCGGCTGCCCGACGAGAACGTCTTCTCCTGGTCCTGGATGCTCTGAGGCGGTCGAGCGGGCCGGCATCTCGGTTTACACCCTCTCCCCCCTCGGGTATGACGAGCCGCGGCGGCCCGTGCACGCGTGGCCGCCGGCAGGAGTGGGGATGGCCTCGGCCTTTTCGGCGATCCGTGGGCAGGACCAGGCGGTCGGGCGGCTGCGCGCGCTGCTCGCCGAGGGCCGCGTCCCCCACGCCCTGCTCTTCTCCGGCCCCGTGGGCGTCGGCAAGTCCGAGGCGGCCCGCGCCCTGACCCAGGCCCTGCAGTGTCGCCAGGCGGGCGACGACGGCTGCGGCCACTGCGAGCCCTGCCGCAAGGTGCTCCTCGGCAAGCACCCCGACGTGGTCACCCTGCGCGTCGCGGAGGGCAAGACCCGGCTGACCATCGACCAGGTCCGGGGGCTCCAGGGCAGCCTCGCGTATCGTCCCTTCGAGGGCCGGCACCGGGTGATCCTGCTGCCCGACGCCGAGGCCTTGACCGAGGAGGCGGCCAACGCCCTGCTCAAGACCCTCGAGGAGCCGCCGGAGCTGACCCACTTCATCCTGACGAGCAGCCAGCCGCAGGCCCTCCTCGACACCATCCGCTCCCGCTGTCAGCTCGTCCGCTTCGCACCCCTCTCCCGGGAGGTCGTCGCGCAGCGCCTGGCCCAAGAGGCGAGCCTGCCGCTGGCAGAGGCCGACGTCCTCGCCGGGCTGAGCGAGGGCAGCCTCGGACGGGCCCTGGCCCTGCACGAGCGGGGCGTGCTCGCCGGCCGCCGGGAGCTGCTGCTGGCGGTCAGCCAGCTCAGCCTCCTCGCGCCCGAGCCCTTGCTCAAGCTCTCCGAGGCCTGGGGCCGCGACAAGGAGGAGATCGCCGACCGGCTCGACCTGCTGCTCTCCTGGTATCGCGACCTGCTCGTGCTCGCCAGCGGTGGGACCGCCGACCTCCTCATCCACCGGGATCTCCTGCAGGACCCCCGCAATCACCCCGCGCCGCCCCTGTCCGTCGCCGAGGGGAAGCGCTGTCTCTCTTTGCTGCTGAAGGCCCGAGAGGCCGTCGTCGAGCGCAACGCCAACGTGCGGCTGGCGCTCGAGCGGCTCTTCCTCGGGCTGATCGCGCGAGGTGGCTGAACCATGGCCGCGACCTCCCTGCCGGACGACCCGGCCGCCCCTCCCTCCGACGTCCTCCTTCCCGAGGCGACCGTTGATTCTTTGGTACCAGAGGGTACCCCACCCGTCCCCCCGGAGTCGGGAGACCTCGCGGCCGACCTGCTCGACGGAGAGCCCGATCCCGCGCTGGACCCCGTGCTCACCGCCTGGGAGTGGCTCGACGAGCCGGCCTCGCCCTCCCGGCCCCTGGTGCGGGAGGTGCTGGTCCAGCTCGGCGACGGCCGGGCGACCCGGGCCGACGCCCACGATCTGCCCCTGACGCCGCGCGAGACCGTGCTCCTCGAGGGGGAGGAAGGTACCGTGTCCGGGGTGCTGCTCTCCTACCCCGCGGTGCGGCTCCACGCGGGGCCGCCCCTGCCCCGGATCATCCGCCGGGAGAGCGGCGGCGACCGGCGGCGGGAGGAGCTGCAGCGGCAGCGCGAGGAGGAGGCCTTCCGCTTCTGCCGGCAGCGCATCCAGGAGCGGCGGCTCGAGATGAAGCTCGTCCGGGTGCTCAGCCAGGCCAACGGCAACAAGCTGACCTTCCTCTTCGGCTCCGAGGCCCGGATCGATTTCCGCTCCCTGGTGCGGGACCTGGCCCAGCGCTTCCACACCCGCATCGAGATGCGCCAGATCGGAGTCCGCGACGAGTCCCGGCTGCTCGGCGGCCTCGGCTGCTGCGGCCTGGCTTTGTGCTGCTGCAACCACCTCTGCGGCTTCGCGCCCGTCTCCATCCGCATGGCCAAGACCCAGAACCTCTCCTTGAACCCGCAGAAGGTCTCGGGCCAGTGCGGTCGCCTGCTGTGCTGCCTCAACTACGAGCAGAAGGGCTACGAGGAGCTGCGCAAGCTCCTCCCCAAGGTCGGGGCCACGGTGGACACGCCCCGGGGACGGGGCAAGGTCCGGGAGCTCGACGTGCTCCGGCGGCGGGCCCGCATCTACCTGGAGAGCGGGGGGATGCACACCTTCCAGGTGGCCCCGCCCCTGCCGCCCACGGGCGAGCGGCCCGAGGGGCCAGCCCCGGGCGAGCGGCCCGCGTTCCGCTATCTCGAGGTGGACGCCTTCGTCCCGGAGCGGTCCGCGACCTCGACGAGCGCCGGCGAGCGTTCTCCCGACGAGGCGGACGACCCCGGCCGGGACGGTCCGGCCGCGGAGCCCCGGGGTGAGGGGCGTGGCGCCGGCCGTGGGGGCGAGGGGGGGCGCGGCCGGCGGTCGCCCCGGACCCCGGCCGCGGGATCCGGCACGCGTGGCGGCGGCGGTGGTCCGGCGAGTGGTGCCCCGGGCGGCGGCCGCCTCCCCTCCGGCCGGGCGGAGTCGGGCGAGGAGCGGCCGCGACGGGTCTCTCCGGGACCACGCGGGCGCCAGGGGGGGGCCGAGCGTCACCCCGCACCCGACACCGGGACAACCCCCTCCCCCGAGGAGGGCGCGCCGCGCGTCCTCACCCCCACCCCCGAGGGCCCTGGCACCGAGCCTCGCCACCGCCGGTCGCGGGGCGGCCGCGGCCGTGACCGGGGCCGGGAGGGCGGTGAGCGGGGCCGGGAGGGCGGCGAGCGGGGCCGGGAGGGCGGCGAGCGGGGCCGGGAGGGCGGCGAGCGGAGCCGGGAGGGCGGCGAGCGGGGCCGGGAGGGCGGTGAGCGGGGCCGGGAGGGCGGCGAGCGGGGCCGGGAGGGCGGCGAGCGGGGCCGGGAGGGCGGCGAGCGGGGCCGGGAGGGCGGCGAGCGGGGCCGGGAGGGCGGCGAGCGGGGTCGGGAGGGCGGCGAGCGGAGCCAGAGCCGCACGCGGGACGGCGGTCGGGGCCGGGAAGGCGGGCGCGAAGGGGGCCGGGAAGGCGGTCGAGCAGGCGGCCGGGAGGGCGGTCGCGAAGGCGGTCGCGAAGGCGGCCGGGAAGGCGGCCGGGAAGGCGGCCGGGGAGGCGGCCGGGAAGGCGGCCGGGAAGGCGGCCGGGAAGGCGGCCGCAGCCTGGACGAGCGTGACCGGGGCCCGGACGACCCCGCCCGCCGTGCCCCCGCGGCCGCGGCCCACGACGCGGGGAGCCCGGGGCCGACCGGTCCCCGTGAGCCGTCGGCCTGAGCCGCGCCGGTCTGCCCGCCATGACCGACTCCGGAAGCCTCGGGACCCCGTCCACCACCTGCCTGCCCTTCGCGGACAGCCACTGCCACCTCGATTTCCCCCCCTTCGATGCCGACCGGCCCGCGGTCCTCGACCGCGCCCGGCAGGCCGGCGTCGGCACCCTGATCCTCATCGGCTGCTCCGCGCAGGCCGACCTGCGCGACCGGGCGCGGCAGCTCGCCGCGGCCACGCCGGGGATGCACCTGGTCTCCGGCGTCCACCCGCACGAGGCGGGCGGCTACGGTCCGGCCGCCGAGGCCTGGCTGCGGCAGGCCCATGCGCAGGGGGCCCTCGTCGGGCTCGGGGAGCTGGGGTTCGACTTCTTCTATGACCTCGCGCGCCCGGAGGAGCAGCGCCACGCCTTCTCCCGCCAGCTCGGGCTCGCGCGGGAGCTGGATCTGCCCGTGGTGCTCCACACCCGGGACGCGGACGCGCAGACCGCGGCCCTGCTGCGAGCGGAGGGCGTGCCCCGCGCCGGGGGGGTCGTGCATTGCTTCTCCGGCGGGGAGGCCCTGCGGGACACCGCGCTCGAGCTCGGCCTGCACCTCGGGGTCACGGGGATGGTGACCTACCCCTGGGCGGCCCCCCTGCGTGCGGTCTTGCGGGAGGTGCCCCCGTCCCGCCTGTTGCTGGAGACGGATGCGCCCTACCTGGCCCCGGCGCCGCGGCGGCTGCCCCGCAACGAGCCGGGTCAGATCCCGCGGATCGCCGAGAAGCTGGCCGAGCTCCTGGAACTGGACGTGGCGACCCTCGCCCGGCTGACCACGGCCAGCACCCACGCCCTGTTCCGGGTCGCCCCCCTGAGCTGACGCCGCGCGCGGCGGCCCGGCACCGGCTGGCGCCCCCCCTACCGCAGCTTGCCGATCCGGCGCAGCACGGAGAGCACGTCCTCCTCGGACTTGCCCGCGCGCTGCCCCGCCTTGCGCGCCTCCTGCTCGAGGTCCACCCGCTGCGGCCGCAGGGTCACCTGCTGTTCGACCGACTTGCGGATCCGCTCCTCGTCGTGGGTCTGGGCGATGCGCTGGAAGTCCGCGACCAGGCCCTCGGGCTTGCGCGAGTAGAGCAGGGAGAGGGTGATGAAGGGCCGCTGCCGCTCCGGGTTCTCCGCGACGCTGAAGATGGGCGCGGCGGACGAGCGCACGAGGTGATCCACCACCCGGTAGAAGACCGTCGGGTCCCAGCCCGTGGGGAGCTCCAGGAAGAACAGGGCCTCGATGGGCGCGTCGGGCTGCAGCAGGTAGGGGTTGGCGTGGCGCGCCAGCAAGCTGCCGAAGTCCTCCTCGCCCCCGAGCTCGAACGAGGTGAAATAGTTGAAGAACGGTCGACTCAGGTACAGGTCGAAATCCTCGTAGTCGATGTGCCCTTCGAGCAGGGGCAGGGCCGCGCCCCGCGCCGGGATGTCCAGGAAGTTGCGCAGGGACGCGACGAGCTGCTCGTTGAAGCGCGGCTCGCTGAGCCGTTTTTCGTACTTCTCCCGGTTGCTGAAGAGGAAGATGTTGCCGGTGTTGCCGCTGTCCACCGCCCGGGAGACCGGTCCGCTGAGGAAGTCGATGGTGTTCTTGACGTACTCGGCCGACTCCTGCGGTGCGTACGGGACGAGGAGCCCGAAACGGGTCCGCTCCTCCTCGGGCACTTCCTTCTGGGCGGCCAGCTCGTTGAGGATCTGAGAGCAGATGCCGTTGCCGGTGCCCCCGCCGGTGGAGGCGAAGACGAGCTCGCCCTTGATCCGGTCCATGAGCCGGACCTTGATCGACGCGAAGGCCTCGGCCCCGAGCAGCGGGTTCTTGCGCGCGCCCCGGCGCTGACCCTTCTCCGAGTGGAGCACCGCGAGCAGCTTCTCCTCGGCCCGCACCTTCTCCAGCTCGATCTCCGAGACGTTGATGATGAGGTTGTGCGGGTCGAGCAGGGCCGAGAGCTTGCTACCTGCTCCCCCGATACCGATCGTCATGACTGTGCCTCCAGGAAGGAAGAGCGGCGGGGCTGGAAGGCCCCCTTGTGGACCAGCCGCTCCAGGGCTCGCGCCCCGTCCTCGGTGATCAGCAGGTGCTTGCGGTTCCCCTGGCCCTGCAGACGCAGGAAGTCCAGGGCATCGAGCGCCTCGATCATCGCCACCGCGGTCTGCTTCGTGCGGGTGATCCCCTGCGCCTTCAGGTCGTCGAACGCGTTGGTGATGTTGTACGCGTGCCCCGTGTCCTCGGCGCGCGCGACCCAGTACAGCACGAGGAAGTGGCCCTCACGCAGCTTGTCTACCTGGCGCTCGAACAGCGGGCTCATGGCCTAGCACGATCCTATACTGTACTACGGCTGTACCCCCTATAGCCCCCTCCCTGGATCTTGTCAATTTTCTCCGGATCTTCCTTGATTTTCGCCTGGTTGCGAAAAATAGTAAAGTAAAGTGCAGTATGGTTGCTCCGATGTGATGTAATATATTTTACTGCACTGTACTTCGAGTCTGCAGCAGGGTCCGCGGTTGACCTGAGGCCGAGACGGGCCGTAGGATCCCCCCCGTGCGACGGCCCGGAGGTCGTCGGTGGCAGGAGGTGGCGGTGAGCTGCGCAGACCAGAGCAGGGGCCAGGTGGCGGCGGTGATCTTGGCCGCGGGGCAGGGGACCCGCATGCGGAGCCGGACGCCGAAGCTGCTCCACTCGCTGGGTGGCGTCCCCCTGGTGCACCACCCGGTGGCCGCGGCCCTGCAGCTCGGCAGCGATCCGGTCGTGGTGGTGATCTCCCCCACGGGCGAGGCCGTGTCGCAGTCCCTGGTGGCTGGGTTCCCCGACGCTCCGGTCCGCTTCGCGATCCAGCAGGAGCCCCGGGGCACCGCGGACGCGGTGCGCGCCGGGCTCGCGGCGTTGCCCGGCTACACGGGCGGGCTGCTGATCCTCTGCGGGGACGTCCCGAACCTCCGGCCGGCCACCCTGGCGGGGTTGCTGGACGCGCAGCAGCAGGCCGGCGCGGCCCTGGCCTTCCTCTCGTTCGTGCCCGAGTCGCCGGCCGCCTACGGGCGGGTCGTCCGGGACCCGGCGGGGCGGCCCGTGGCCATCGTCGAGGCCCGGGAGGCGAGCCCCGAGCAGTTGCGGATCAACGAGGTCAACGCGGGCATCTACGTGGTGGACGCTGCCTTCGCCCGGGCGAGCCTCGAGCGGGTGCAGGCCGCCAACAGCCAGCGGGAGCTGTACCTCACGGACCTGGTGGGCCTGGCCGCGACGGACGGCCGGGCGGTGCTGGCGCGGCGCGCCCCGGCCGCGGAGGTGGCCGGGATCAACGACCGGGTCGACCTCGCCCAGGCCGAAGCCTGCTGGCGCCAGCGACGCAACGAGGAGCTCATGCGGGCCGGGGTGACCATGGAGCGCCCGGAGACGGTCTTCGTCGCCCAGACCGTCCAGCTCGCCGCGGACGTCACCCTCGAGCCGGGGGTCCGGTTGAGCGGCGCCGGCACCGTCGCCACGGGGGCGGTGATCGGCCAGGGGAGCGTGCTGCACGACACCGTGGTCGGGGAGGAGGTGCGGGTGCGCCCCTACACCGTGGCCGAGGGGGCCGTCCTCGGTCCCCGGTGCACGGTCGGGCCGTTCGCCCGGCTGCGGGCCGGGACCGTGCTCGGCGAGCAGGTGCACATCGGCAACTTCGTCGAGACCAAGAAGGCCGTCCTCGGGGACGGGAGCAAGGCCGCGCACCTGACCTACCTCGGGGACGCGGAGCTGGGCCGGCGAGTGAACGTGGGCTGCGGGACGATTACCTGCAACTACGACGGGTTCCGCAAGTACAAGACGAGGATCGGCGACGAGTGCCTGATCGGTTCCGACACCCAGCTCGTCGCGCCGGTGAGCCTCGGCGCGGGGGCCGTCACCGGCGCGGGCTCGGTGGTCACCAACGACGTGCCCGCGGGCGCGCTCGCGGTGTCGCGGGCCCGGCAGCGCAACGTCGAGAACTACCGGGACAAGCTCCGTCGTCGCTACCTGCCGGAGGACTGAAGATGTGCGGCATCGTCGGTTATGTCGGTCCGCAGGACGCGGTGGGCCTGATCCTCGACGGCCTGGGCCGGCTCGAGTACCGGGGGTACGACTCGGCCGGGGTGGCGGTCTGCGGCCCGACGGGCCTCGAGGTGCGGCGAGCCCGGGGCAAGCTGGCCGCCCTGCGGGAGCGGATCCGCCGGGAGCCCCTCCAGGGGCGCCCGGGGATCGGCCACACCCGCTGGGCGACCCACGGCAAGCCCTCCGACGAGAACGCCCACCCGCACACGGTCGGCGGCGTCTCGGTGGTGCACAACGGGATCATCGAGAACAGCTTCGATCTGCGGGAGGAGCTGGTCGCGGAGGGGCGGGCCTTCACCTCCGAGACGGACACCGAGATCTTCGCTCATCTGATCCGGCGCGCGCTCGAGCGGGGGGCCGGGTCGCTGGAGCAGGCCCTTCGTTCTGCTTTATCGCAGGTGCGTGGTACTTATGCTCTACTCGTCCTCGGGGAGCAGGAGCCGGACCGCCTGCTGGTGGCCAAGAACGCCAGCCCCCTGGTGGTCGGCCTCGGGGAGGGGGAGACCTTCGTCGCGTCCGACGTGCCCGCGATCCTCCCCCACACCCGCCGGGTGGTCTTCCTCGAGGAGGGCGAGCTGGGCGTGGTGACCGCGGCGGGGCTCACCCTCACCACCCTCGCCGGGGAGCCCGTGACCCGCCCCCCGAAGACGGTCGCCTGGAGCCTCGTGCAGGCGGAGCGCGGCGGCCACAAGCACTTCATGCTCAAGGAGATCTTCGAGCAGCCGCGGGCGGTGGCGGACACCCTGCGCGGGCGCTTCTCCGTCGCCGCGGACCGGGTGACGCCCGACGGGATCGGCCTCGCGGCCGCGGACCTCGCCCGCATCCAGCGCCTCGTCCTGCTCGGCTGCGGCACATCCTGGCACGCGGCCCTGGTGGCGCGGCTGTTCATCGAGTCCTTCGCCCGCCTGCCGACGGAGGTGGAGCTGGCCCACGAGTTCCGGCTGCGGGATCCGGTGATCGGGCCGGACACCCTGGTGATCGGCGTCTCCCAGTCGGGGGAGACGGCCGACACCCTCGCGGCCTTGCGGCTGGCTCGGGAAGCCGGCTCCCGCCTGCTGGGGGTGTGCAACGTCGTCGACAGCTCCCTCGCCCGGCTCTGCGACGACGTGCTGTACACCCACGCCGGCCCGGAGATCGGCGTCGCCTCGACCAAGGCCTTCACCTCGGCCATCGCCGCGCTCGGGCTGCTCGCCCTGTATCTGGGTCAGGAGCGGGGGGTGCTGGGGCCGGCCGCGATCCGCGGCCACCTCGAGAGCCTCATCGCCCTGCCCGAGGAGATGGACCGCACCCTCAAGCAGCTCGACGCGCCCTTGCGCCTCCTGGCACGGCGCTACCTCGGCGCCCAGCACTTCCTCTTCTTGGGCCGGGGCCTCAACTACCCCATCGCCCTGGAAGGAGCCTTGAAGCTCAAGGAGATCAGCTACATCCACGCCGAGGGCTACGCCGCCGGCGAGATGAAGCACGGGCCCATCGCTCTGATCGACGAGACCATGCCGGTGCTGGTGCTGGCACCCCGGGGCTCGGGCTACGAGAAGATCGTCGGCAACCTGCAGGAGACCAAGGCCCGGGGAGCGAAGACCCTCGCGGTGGTGACCGTGGGCGACAAGCGGATCGCGGACGTGGTCGACGACCTGATCCAGGTGCCGGACGTGGCCGGGTTCTGTCAGCCGCTGGTCACGGTGTTGCCCCTGCAGTTGCTCGCTTACCACACCGCGGACCTGCGAGGGACCGACGTCGACCAGCCCCGCAACCTGGCCAAGAGCGTGACCGTCGAGTGAGCCCCGCCGTGCCGCCGTCCCCGCGCCTCGCCGTCCCCGACGCGCGGCTGACCGCCGAGCTCCTCGGCCCCCTGAACCCGGAGCAGCGGGTGGCCGTGCTCCACGAGACCGGCCCGCTGCTGGTGCTCGCGGGCGCGGGCTCGGGCAAGACCCGGGTGATCGCCCACCGGATCGCCCTGCTGATCCGGGGGCGGGGGGTCGATCCCGCGGGGATCTGCGCCCTGACCTTCACCAACCGGGCCGCACGGGAGCTGGCCGAGCGGGTCGGCCGGCTGGTGGGGGGGGCCACCCGGGAGCTCACCACCGGCACCTTCCACTCCTTCGCCGCCCGGCTGCTGCGCGGGCTGGCGCCGGGGATCGGCCGCACGCCCGGCTATGTGATCTATGATGATGATGACCAGCTCCGGGTGCTGCGGCCGCTGGCTGCGGAGCTGGCCATCCCCTCCTCCCTGGCGACTCCCGAGAAGCTGCGGAGCTGGCTCGACCGGGTGAAGTCGGATGGGCGGCAGCTCGCGACGGCGCGACCGCCCCGGGGGCTCGGCGAGGACCAGGCCCGACAGCTCGGGCAGCGCTACGAGGAGGAGCTGCGGCGGGCCGATGCCCTGGACTTCGGCGACCTCATCGCCAAGCTGGTGGAGCTGCTGGAGGCGGAGCCGGGGATCGCGGCCCAGCTCCGCTGGCGGTACCGCTACCTGCTCGTGGACGAGTACCAGGACACCAGCCCCATCCAGGACCGGCTGGTGGAGGCCCTGGCCGGGCCGGAGGGCAACCTCACGGTGGTCGGGGACGACGACCAGGCGATCTACGGGTGGCGGGGGGCCTCGGCCGCGAACATCCTGACCTTCCCGGAGCGGCACCCCGGGTGCCAGGTGGTGCGTCTGGAGCGCAACTACCGGAGCTGTCCGCCGATCCTCGAGGCGGCCAACGCGGTCATCCAGCGCAGCGCGGAGCGGCTCGGCAAGACCCTGCGGCCGGTCCGGGAGGGGGGCGAGCCGGTCACGATCCTCGGCTTCGCGGACGACCGGGCCGAGGCCGAGGGGGTGGCCGCGGTGGTCCAGGCAGAGGTCGCGGCCGGGCGCCGCCTGGGCGACTTCGCCGTGCTGTACCGGACCGCCTCCCTCTCCCGCCGGCTGGAGGAGGCCTTCGCCCGGGCCGGGCTGGCCCACGCGGTGCTCGGCGGGGTGCGCTTCTACGAGCGGGCCGAGGTCAAGGACCTGCTGGCCTGGGCCCGCTTCCTGCTCAACCCCCAGGACGGGGTCGCGGCCCGTCGCGCCCTGACCAGCCCCCGGCGGGGGATCGGCGCGACCACCCTGGCCAAGCTCGCGGCCTGGGTCCAGCAGACCGGGGAGAGCTGGCTCGCGGCTGCGGCCGCGGCCGCAGGCCCGAAGAGCAAGCCGGCCCGGGGGCTGGCCGAGGTGGTCGAGCTGGTCCGGGAGCTCGCGGGGGACGCCGCGACCCTCGCGCCCTCCCTGGCCCTGGAGCGGATCCTGCTGCGCACCGGCCTGCAGCAGCAGATCGCGGCGAGCGACGAGCTGGAGGCCCGGGAGCGGTTCGGCAACCTGCGGGAGCTGCTGCTGGCCGCGGCCGAGCTGGAGGGGCGGGAGCCGGACGCGCGGCTCGCCACCTTCCTGGAGCTGAGCGCCCTGGCCACGGACGCCGATGCCACGCTGCCCGAGGACCGGATCTCCCTGCTGACGCTCCATGCGGCCAAGGGCCTGGAGTTCCCGGTGGCGATCCTCGTCGGCCTGGAGGAGGGCACCTTCCCCATGGACCGGGAGGACACGGACGTCCAGGAGGAGCGGCGTCTCTGCTACGTCGGCATGACCCGGGCCCGCGACCGGCTGATCCTCACCTGGGCCCGGGTGCGCTGCCGCTTCGATGACGTGCGGGTCTGCGATCCCAGCCGCTTCCTCGGCGAGCTGCCCGCCTCGGCCTGCGCCCGCCGGGTCACCCCCCTGGACCTGGCCGAGCCGGCCGGGGTGGGCGGTCGGCGCGCCGGGCGCCCGGCGCCGCCGGTGCGGGAGGTCCCGGACGACCCCTTCCCCGACTACGAGTCCGGCGACGCGGGCTGGGACGAGGAGGGCTGCGGGCTGCTGCCGGGGGACACGGTCCGCCACGCGACCCTGGGCGACGGCGAGGTGGTCGCGGTCACGGGCCACGGCCCGGCGACCTTCGTCTCCGTGCGCTTCCCCTTCCGGGGCGTCAAGCGGGTGAAGCCAGGCTACCTCAGCCGCCTCGCCTGAAAGCCGGCGGCCCGCTCCCTCCCGTCGGGGCCTTGGGGCCGTGCGGGCGGCCGCCGTGTGGCGACGGTTGCCCTTTGCCCGCGCAGGGGCTATATCGGGCCCCTCGCGCCGCGGCCGGGGGGGCAGGAGGCGGGCCATGGGAGCAAAGGACCAGCCACGAAGCCAGCGGGGTGCCCGGCAGCCGCGGTCGCCGTGGCTGATCCCGATCCTGCTGGGCCTGCTGCCCGGCGTGGCCGGGGCCGACCGGGGAGTCCCTTTCGACTACCAGGTCCACTCCCGGGTGCAGGGCGGGGAGCGCGAGGGCCAGCCCCGGTTGATCCTCGTCCCCCAGCGCACCGCCGCCGACGTCGCGCTCTCCCTCCGGCGGGAGGACGGCCGCCGCTTCCAGTTCACCGCGGCCCGGCTGCCCGCGCAGGAGCCCCGGGAGTTCTCCTGGACCCAGCCCCTCGGCCGCCAGGTCTACGACGCCGCGCTCACCGCCACCAACCTCCAGGGGGAGACGGCCACCCGGCGCTTCCGCTTCGAGGTGCTGGTGGTGCCGCCCCTCGAGGTCCGGGTGGTGGCCGAGGAGCTGGACGTGGAGCAGCGGCTGCTGGTCTTCACCGCTAGCCGCCCCGTGTCCCGCGTCGAGCTGGACCTGCGGTACGCGCCGGACGGCCGGCTCGACCATCCGGTCACCTTCGCTCCCCCCGCGCCCGCGGGCCAGCCCCTGCGGGTGCCCTGGCCGCCCTTGCCGGGCGCGGTGCAGCGGATCGGCATGCGGGTCCACGACACGGAGGGCTTCTGGACCGAGGCGGAGTTCCTCGCCTGGTGGGTCGAGGTGGAGCACGAGGAGGTGGCCTTCGACACGGGCCGGGCGACCTTCGACGCCCGGGAGCGGGTCAAGCTGGCGCGGCTGGCGCAGCGGGTGGGGGAGCTGGCCGCGACGGTCCCCGCGGGGGTCCCGCTGCAACTGTACGTCGCGGGGTACACGGATACGGTCGATACGACCGAGCACAACCAGCGCCTCTCCCTGGCCCGCGCCGCGGCCATCGGCCGGGCGCTGCGCGCGGCGGGGTCGACCCTGCCCATCCGCTGCCAGGGGTTCGGCGAGGAGGTGCTGGCCGTGGCCACGGCGGACGAGGTGGACGAGCCGCGCAACCGGCGGGCGGTGGTGCTGCTGGGCACCGCGCCGCCTCCCCGCAGCGGCCTGCTGCCGCGAGCGGGCTGGCGGTCCCTGGAGGCGCTGCCTTGAGGAGGTCTCCCGAGTGAAGTCGATGAGTCATGGCGTTCTCTCCCTCGGCGGGCTCCTGGCGCTCGGGCTGCTGCTCGGCTGCTCCCCCGCCCCCGCCCCCGCCCCCGCCCCCGCCCCTGCCTCCGGTCCGGCCGCGGCCGCCGGGCCGCTGAAGGTGGCCGTCACCGTGGCCCCCCAGGGCTACGTCGTCGCGCGCCTCGGCGGGAGGCGGGTGGCGGTGCAGGTCCTCTTGCCGGCCAGCGCCAACCACGAGGAGTACGAGCCGACCCTCGGCCTGCTGACGGGGCTGTCGGGCGCCGCGCTCTGGCTGCAGGTGGGGCCGGAGGTCTTCGACTTCGAGAAGGCCTGGGCCGCGAAGATCCTCGGTGCGGCTCCCGGGATGGTCGCGGTGGACACCTCCCGGGGCTTGACGCCCAGCGCGCGCAACCCGCACTTCTGGCTCTCCCCCCGCCTCGTCCGCCAGACCCTGCCGACCCTCACCGCGGCCCTGATCGCGGCCGATCCCGCGGGCCGGGACGACTACGCGCGTGGGCAGGCCCAGTTCGAGGCCGAGCTCGACGCGCTGCAGGCCGAGCTGACCGGGCTGCTCGCGCCGTCCCGCGGCAAGACCCTGCTCTTCTTTCACCCGGCCTGGACCTATCTCGGCGCGGACCACGGCCTGAACCTGCTGGCCATCGAGCAGCACGGGCACGAGCCGGGGCCGGGGCAGCTCCAGGAGCTCATCGAGACCGCCCGGGGGCTCGGCGTGCAGGACGTCTTCGTGGAGCCCCAGATCAGCTCGCGCAGCGCCGCGACGGTCGCGGCCGCGCTCGGTGGCCAGCTCCGGACCGTGGATCCCCTGGCCGCGGATTGGCCCGGGGGCTTGCGCCAGGCCGCCCGCCTGTTCGCCGCGCACGCCCGATGAGCCTCCCGCCGGTCCGCCTGGAGGGGGTCACGGTGCGCTTCGCGCAGTCGACCGTGCTCGAGCAGGTCGACCTGACCGTGGGCCCCGACGCCTTCATGGCGATCATCGGCCCCAACGGCGGGGGCAAGTCGACCCTGTTGCGGGTGATCCTCGGGCTCGTCCCCCCCACGGCGGGGCAGGTGCTGTTGTGGGGCGAGCCGACCCCCCGCAACCGCCAGCGTGTGGGCTACGTGCCGCAGTTCGCCTCGTTCCACGGCGACTTCCCGATCACCGTCGCCGAGGTCGTCGGCATGGGCCGTTCGTACCAGCGCGGCCTGCTCAGCCGGCCCAAGCCGGCGGACCGGGAGGCCGTCACGCGGACCCTGGCGCGCCTCGGGCTGGAGGAGCTGCGGGACCGGCAGGCGAACCAGCTCTCCGGCGGGGAGCGCCAGAAGGTGCTCATCGCCCGGGCCCTGTGCGTGCAGCCCGAGCTGTTGCTGCTCGACGAGCCCACCGCCAGCCTCGACCCCACCGCCAGCGAGGGCCTGTTCGAGCTGCTCGCCGAGCTGAACCGGGAGGTCCCCATCCTGCTCATCTCCCACGACCTGACGTCCATCTCGGGCCGGGTCAAGACGGTGGGCTGCCTCAACCGCCGCCTGCACTACCACGGCACCCGGGAGCTGAGCGAGGAGATGGTCTCCGCCACCTACGGCTGCCCGGTGGAGCTGCTGGCCCACGGCCTGCCGCACCGGGTGCTCTCCCGCCACGACGAGGCGAGCAGGAGTCGTCCGTGATCCAGGCCCTGCTCGACCACGCGTTCCTGCGTCACGCCCTGCTCGCCGGGCTGCTCGCCAGCATCGCCTGCGGGGTGATTGGTACTTACGTCGTGGTGCGCCGGCTGAGCTACCTCGCGGGGGGGATCTCCCACTCCTGCTACGGCGGGATCGGGCTGGCGATCTTCTTCGACTTCTCGCCCATCCTCGGCGCGACCCTCTTCGCCCTGCTCTCGGCCGTGGCCATCGGGCTGGCCGATCGGCGCCTGAAGCAGGGCGCCGAGACCGCGATCAGCGTCATCTGGGCGGGCGGCATGGCCCTGGGCGTGCTGCTGGTGGCCCTCAGCCCTGGCTACGCGCCCAACCTCGGCTCCTACCTGTTCGGCAACATCCTCTTCGTGCCCCCCGCGGACCTGCTCTTGATGGGGTTGCTCGACCTGGTGATCCTCCTGGTCGTGGTGCTGCTCTTCCGGCCCCTGGCCGCGGTCGCGTACGACGAGGAGTTCGCCGCGGTCGGCAACCTGCCCGTGCTGCGCCTGTACCTGCTGCAGTTGCTGCTCATCGCCCTGACGGTGGTGATCCTCATCCGGGTGGTCGGGATCATCCTGGTCATCGCCTTGCTGGTGCTGCCCGCGGCCATCGCCCGGCAGTTCTCCCGGGGGCTCGCGGGCATGATGGTCCGGGCCACCTTGCTCGGCATGGTCTTCACGGTGTCCGGGCTGGCCGGGTCCTACCTCCTCGACCGCCAGGGGCTGCCCGCCCCCTCGGGCGCCCTGATCATCCTCCTTGCGGTGCTCGCCTACGCCGGGACCAGCCTCTGGTCGGCCCACCGGCCGCGGCGCTGAGCGCTACTCGAGGATCGCGATCCAGCTATCCGCCGTGTCCGGGAGCGGCCCGAGCAGGACGTAGCCACGCCAGGAGTCGCCGGCCGGGAGGACGGCCACGGCCAGGGGGCGGTGAGCGGGCAGGGCTTGCGGGGAGTCGTCGACCAGCACGGACTCGAGGGAGAGGGTCCGCAGCAGGGTCAGGGTCGTGAGGTTGCGCACCTCGACGGTGGCGCCGCGCAGGGCGAGGAGGACCCCGGCCTCCGGGGAGGCCGCGAGGGCCTGCACCGGGGTCGCGCCGGTGACCAGGTGGTTGGAGGTCGTCTCCTGCCCGCCCAGGAGGCGGCGCAGCCGGATGGTCCCCCCGGACTGGGTGGCCGCGACCGCGACGGGCTGATCGCCCTCGCCCACCCAGGAGGTCAGGGCCGTGGCCGCGGACACGAGCGCGCCGACCCCCTGGCTGGTGCCGTCGAAGCCGCGCAGCACCAGGGAGCCGCTGGTGCTCCGGGAGGCCGCCGCGACGACCGGGGCCGTGCCCGCGCGGGCCAGCAGCCAGGGGCCGTCCAGGCTCTGCGGGACCCAGGCCGCGCCCGTCGACGGGGAGCCGAGCCGGACCTGGAGCTGGCCGGTCCCCTGCGGGCCCGCGAGGTACAAGGTCCGAAACCCGTCCACGAGCTCGCCCGCGACCAGTTGATCGGGCTGGAGGTCCTTCTGGTCCTGGGGGATGGCCAGGCGGAAGATCGAGGCGTCCGCCAGGTCCTCGGCCAGGGTCACCTCCCAGAGATCCACGCGGCTGGTGTCCAGGACGTACAGCCGGCCCCCGTCCTCGGTGGCGACCATGACCGTGGGCGCGGCGCCTTCGAAGTTGGGCACGCTGAAGAAGTGGCGGGTGCTCAGGGTCGAGTCCACCAGGTCGAGCTGGTGGAGCCTGGCGGAGGTGGATGCGGTCCGGTCCTGGCCGATGAAGAGGCGCCGGCCGTCGGAGTGGGCGAGCAGAGAGCGGGCCGGGGCCAGGCCCACGGCCAGCCGCACCCCGACGCAGGGGCGGTCGTCCTCGCCGGAGCAGTCGTAGTCACGACCATCCCCGCACCAGTCCCGGGGCGGCGCCACCGCGGGCAGGGGGAGGCTCGACAGGCCCCCCTGGCCCCAGCTCGGCTGGGCCGCCAGCCCGGGGTGGACCGCGGGGTCGTCGTCGTCGCAGTCGCCCAGGCAGGCGGGGACGCCATCCCCGTCCTCGTCGCGCTCGGCCGCGGGCAGGGCCCCGTCGCAGTCGTCGTCGACGCCGTTGCACAGCTCGGCCATGGCCTGGGACCCGGAGCCCGGGGGGTCCGTGGAGCACACGAGCTGCCCGGCCGCGCACTCGACCCGCCCCTGGCCGCAGCCGCCGAGGCCGTCGCAGGGCTCGCCGAACGCGGGCCGTGACCCGTCCTCCTGGGCGTAGGTGAAGCCCTCGTCGGTCAGGCCGTCGCAGTCGTTGTCCAGGGAGTCGCAGCTCGGGCCCTCGTCCTCGGGCCGGTAGGTCGCGGGGTACGGGCACTCCCAGCCCCGCTCGCCCTCGCAGACGGGCAAGGTGCCCGCGCAGACCCCCTGGGTGCGGCAAACGTCGGGGGGCGGGACCAGGGTGGGGGGGTCCACGACCCCGTCGCAATCGTCGTCCAGCCCGTTGCAGCTCTCCGGGTGGTCCTCGGGCGTCGAGCCGCCGGGATCGGTGGAGCAGATCAGCCGGCCCGTCCGGCACTCGACCTCGCCGGTGCCGCACTGGCCGATCCCGTCGCAGACCTCGCCTGGACCGAGGTCCTGTCCTTGGCCATCGATGTAGCGAAAGTCCTCGTCGACCAGGCCGTCGCAGTCGTTGTCCAGGTCGTCGCACGCGTCGCCCTCGCCGTCGGCCCGGTAGGTCGGGGGGTAGGGGCAGGTCCAGCCCGGGTCGCCCGCGCACACGGGCACGGTGCCCTGGCAGACGCCCGCGGTCCGGCAGTGGTCCGCTGGCGGCAGCAGCCCCGCGGGGTCGGCCTCCTCGTCGCAGTCGTTGTCCAGGCCGTCGCAGGTGGCCTCGACCTCCTCGTACCCGGGCTGCTCCCCGTAGTCCGGCTCCTGCCAGCCCGCGTGCCCCGCGCAGACTTGCCGCAGGCCCGCGCAGACGCCGCTTTGGCGGGTCGCGAGGGGGGCGGCAGGCGGGGAGTCCGCGTCGTCGAGGTCGGTGCCGCCGTCGCAGTCGTTGTCGAGGCCGTCGCAGATCTCCGGGCTGGGGCCCACCGCGTCCCGGCACTCCTCCCAGGTGCCCGCTGCGGCGCAGCGCTGCTCACCTCGTCGGCACTCGCCCTCGTCGGTGCCGCAGAGCCGGATGGAGTCGGGCACGCACTCGCCCTCCCCTTCCCCTTCTCCTTCCCCCTCCCCTTCGCCCTCGCCCTCACCCTCGCCCTCGCCTTCGCCCTCGCCTTCGCCCTCGCCCACGCCTTCGCCCACGCCCTCGCCCACGCCCACGCCTTCGCCCACGGATC